>NZ_CP023270.1:5416083-5724124 GCF_002966795.1 Achromobacter spanius | reverse complement strand
GATCCCAAGGCTGTCACGGGTGCGGTCGACGGGAAAGGTGCGATGGTTGCGCAGGCATCAGGCGTGGCGGAAAAGGTGGCAGCCGGTCAGGACGAGACGGGCGCGATATTCGGGATTGCGCGGGCGTTTGCACCCATGGGCCAACTGCTGCAGGCGAAGGGCGATCGGGCGTCGTACCTGGACGAGACGTTGGTGGCGATCGGTAGCGTGCAGGATAAGGTGCGCACGGTGCACGACAGCCCGGATCGCGGCAAGACGGCGCTTGGCGTGGTGCTGGAGCGCTTCGGGCTGAAGGGCCCGGACCCGATCAGCAATCTGCAGCGCATTGCTGCCGGGCTGCCGGAACCCTTGAACCGTCAGGTGGGCAAGCTGGCGGACGAGTCGTCGCGGGTGATTCTGGTTGAGGCGCTGCGTGAGCTGGAGCGTCGTTGGGACATCGATGTTTATCGCTTTTACCGCGAGCGGTTGGCAAACCGTTATCCGTTCAATCCGGCAAGCCGCGAGGAAGTGGCGCTGGACGATTTCACGGCGTTTTTCGGCCCGCAGGGACGTTTGCAGCAGTTCCGCGAGAAGTATCTGAACCTGTTCATCGAGGATAACCTGGAGGCGTTGTATTCGGAGCGGTTGGGCGGATACCTCGTGCGTACGGATGTGTTGACGCAGCTTGAGGCGGCCGAGAAGATCCGGGACGCGTTTTTCAATAGCCGCGGCACGTTGGGGGTGCAGTTCCATGTTGAGCCGCTGGGGATGGCGCAGAGCAAACGCAGCAGCTCGCTTAGCGTGGAAGGACAGTTGGTGACGTACAACCACGGTCCGACGACGAGTACGGCGTTGATCTGGCCGAATACCCTGGCGTCGAGCAATGAAAGCCGCATGACGCTGGTGCATGCGGGGGGCAGTAGCAGCGGACTGGTTTATCGCGGCCCGTGGTCGCTGTACCGGCTGCTTAGTCAAGCCCGTCTGAACGGTGCGACCAGCACGAGCGTTGACATCAGCTTTGCCGCACCGGACGGCGGCATGCGTTACCGCATCAGTACGGAGAAGGCGAACAATCCCTTTACGCAGCCGTTGTTCAAGGCGTTTGCCTTGCCGCAGACGCTGTTGGAGGACGGCGTGCGGGGTAATGATGCGGGGGGGAAGACTGCTGGGAGTAAGTCCTGAGGGTTGCGTGGCACCGCTGTCGCGCTGCCACGCCTGTATCCATCATTCGACTAGCCAGCCGGGCTCGCCTTCGATCAGCGTGCCGCCATGGCTGGTCTTGTCGCCTTGGCGCGCAACCGGTTGTCCTTCGATGATGGTGCCGGGTGAGCCGGTCTGAATGATTGCGCCGCAACTGATGCGGTCGCCGATGCGGGCGATGGCGCGGCCGTTGACGATGGCTTCGCTTGCGCCGGTGACGACGGTGCCGGTGCCGTGGGTGGGGCAGCTGTGGCGATGACCTACAAGAACGATGGGTTTCATGTTTGGCTTCCTTTCGTTAGGGGCTCTTGAGGGGCCCCGTGCGGAACAAAGTCAGATCAGAACCGGCAAGGCCGGCGCGTGATGCGCCGGCCTTGTTTTTTGGGAAACCTGGGATCAGGCTTCTTGCGGCTTGCGCCAGTCGTCGGAGGCTTCAGTGCCGGCGATGGCGTGGGTCCAGGTGATCTTGCGGTAGGCCATGGCAACCTTGACCAACTGGGTGTACTCGGCCTTGCTGGGGTCCTGGGCGTGCGGGAGCACGGTGTTGATGTTGACGATGGTGGCGTCTTCGAGCTTGGTGGTGAAGAAGTGCTCTTGCTTGCCTTCGGTGGAGGTGCGATACCACTTCACTTCGACTTCGGGCAGCATTTCGCCGGAGGCGAGGGCCTGGTACATGAGGGGGGTGGCCTTGTTCAAAGGCGCGGTGAAGACGAAGGGCTTGTGGACGCGCTGACCCGAGGGCTGGCCGCTTTGCGGGTCGGTGGGGGTGGCGATCAGGTGTTCGATTTCCTGGACCAGGATCTGGTCCTCATGACCTTCCTGATAGACGTTGCCGACGGAGTCGGCGGTAAATGCGCCTTGCGTGATGTTGCCCTGGGTCTTGCCCTGGATGCTGATATAGGCGGGAGTCGGCATTTGCTGTTTCCTGGTTTGGTTTCGATTGCGGAATGGCCTTACTGGCCGGTGTGCCATCAGGGATGACTTCTGCTTAATTGCAAAGTCCGTGCCAGGTTTTGTTTGAATGCCGGTTTCCTCTTTTTTATCAATGACTTGTTTGGTGGATTTTGTGCTGATTGCTGATTACTGATTGCTCGAAAAACGGGGAAGTGATTTTTTTTGCGGGGATTCGGGTCAGTTTTGGCTCGGTGGTTTTTAAGTTGTTAAAAACAAAGCGGAAAATGGCGGGTCGGAATTGGCTCGGGTGGGTCAGAGTTGGCCCGGTCTTTGTTTTTGGCTGACGACAGAGGCGGGGTGAGCGGGTCGTTTTGCGGTGGTGTGGGGTGGGTTCTTTAGACGCCCGGCGTGGCGGCGGCCTGGGTGCGCGGGGCTACGATTGCGGTCCGGAGCCTTCGCTCCGGACTGCCCCTTCGTCATCGTCGTTGTCGCCTGCGGCGCCTGCCTTCCGATTCCCTCGGGCGCATCTACACGCCCCGCGCACCCAGGCCGCCGCCACGCCGGGCTGCGGTGAAGTGAACTTGGCATGACGCTGGGGCGGGTGGGGTTCTTGAGGTTTTTGTGGACGCTCCGTGTGAGTTGGAGCGGTTTGCGGGGCCCGCCCCACTGCGGCCGCGCGGGCGGCCTAGTTGGGCTTACGCAGTGTCTTGCGTCGTGGTGATGACGCTGCGCGCTGGTGTGGGGGGCTTTTTGGCGTGGCGATGACACCGGGTTAGAAAATGGGCTCGGTGTCTGACACCGGGTTGGAAACCTTTCGGGTGTCAGACACCAAACCGTTTTGCGTTACTTCGTCGCAACCTGGTCCGGCGGGACCGGGTTATCCCAGCCGCCGCCGATGGCGCGGATTAATCCCACCGTCGACCGGGCTTGTTCGGCAGTCAGCTGCACGGACACGCGTTGCTGCAGGAGAACGCTGCGGTCGGCCTCGATCACGTCCAGATAGCTGATGGAGCCTTCGCGATACTGCGTGTGCGAAAGCTTCGCCGCGCGGGCAGCCGCTTCTACTGCCGCGTTCTGGGCCTTGGTCTGGTCGGCGAGGATGCGCAGGTTCGCCAGGTTGTCTTCCACTTCGCGGAACGCATTCAATACGGTCTGGCGGTAGACGGCGACGTCTTCCTCGTAGACGGATCGGGCGCGGTCCAGGCCGGCTTGGCGGCGGCCGCCGTCGAAGATGGGCATGGACAGGGCGGCGCCGACCAGGGGGCCGAGGAGGAACGTGCGGCTGGACCATTGGAAGAGGTTGCCCAGTTCAGAGGACTCGTAGCCGAAGGCGCCGGTGATGTCCAGGCGCGGGAAGAACGCAGACTTGGCGGCGCCGACGCGGGCGTTGGCGGCGGCCATGGCGCGTTCGGCTGCGGCGATGTCGGGGCGGCGTTCGAGCAACGTGGAGGGCAGGCCGGCGGGGATGGTCAGCGCGATCTTTTCGATGGGCTGCGGCGGCATGGTGAATTCCGACGGAGCGCGGCCCAGCAGGACGGCCAGCGCGTGTTCGGCGGTGGCGCGGCGGCGGTCGATGCCCAGAGCTTCGGATTGCGCGGAGGCGAGTTCGGCCTTGGCGCGTGCCAGGTCGAGTTCACTGATGTCGCCGGCGTCGTAGCGACGCTGGATGAGTTGCAGCGTGTCGGTGCGCAGCTTGACGGTCTGGTGGTAGAGGCGCGATTCGGCGTCCTGTTCGCGAACCAGGAAGTAGGTGGTGGCAACGTCGGCTTGCAGGGCGAGCAGGACGGAGCGGTAGAGCGCTTCGCTTTGCTGGGCGTCGGCGGTGGCGGCGTCCACTGTCGATGCGACGCGGCCGAAGAGGTCGGCTTCGTACGAGACGGTGCCTTGCGCGCGCCAAGTGGTGACGGCCGAGGTAGAGGTGCCGTCGGGCAGGCCTTGGGACACGGCGGAGGGGCGTTGGCGGTTGGGGCCGAAGCCGGCGTCCAGGCTGGGGAAGAAGCCGGAGCGCGCTTCGCGTTGCAGGGCGCGGGCCTGGTTCAAGCGGGCGGCGGCGGCCTGGAGGTCCTGGTTGGCGCGCTGGGCTTCTTCTTCAAGCTGGTTCAGGCCTTCGTCGTTGAAGACCTTCCACCAGGCGCCGCGCAGGGCGTCCTCAGAAGGTTCGGCGGGCTTCCAGGTGCCGGCTTCGGACGCGGGCAGGGCGGCTTCCTTGAAGGCGGCGGGCGTGTCGGCCGTGGGACGCTGGTAGGTGGGACCCACCGCGCAGCCGGCCAGCACAAGCAGCATGGCGAGCAGGGCGGATCCTCGGGTCAGTCTTTTGATCATGATGACGTTTCTCTTTGGCGCGCGTCCCGTTCGATCACGGACGGGACGCGCTGGCTACTCTTTCTGTCGGCTTACGCGTGGGGTTGCGGAGCGGGCGGCGCGTTCGGGTCGATGTGCGGCACGCAGACGGGCGCTTCATGCGGGGCGGCCGAGTGCAGCTTCTTGCCGCCGAGCGAGCGCAGCAGGACGTAGAACACCGGCGTGAGGAACAGGCCGAACAGTGTCACGCCGAGCATGCCGAAGAACACGGCAACACCCATGGCGTGGCGCATCTCGGACCCGGCGCCGGAGGACAGCACCAGCGGCACCACGCCCATGATGAACGCGATGGACGTCATCAGGATGGGACGCAGGCGCAGGCGGCTGGCTTCGATGGCGGCTTCGAGCGGTGTGCGGCCGTTCATCTCGAGCTCTCGGGCAAATTCAACGATCAGGATCGCGTTCTTTGCCGACAACCCCACCAGCACCATCAGGCCGATCTGCGTGAAGATGTTGTTGTCGTTGCCGGTAAGGTAGACGCCGGTCAGCGCGGCCAGGATGCTCATCGGCACGATGAGGATCACGGCGAGCGGCAGGGTCAGGCTTTCGTACAGCGCGGCCAGCACCAGGAAGACGAGCAGGACGCTGATTGGGAAGACCCACAGGCCCGCGTTGCCCGCGAGGATCTGCTGGTACGTGAGGTCGGTCCATTCGAACTTGACGCCACGCGGCAGGGTTTCGGCGGCGACGCGCTCGGCGGCGGCTTGCGCCTGGTCGGACGAGTAGCCGGGCGCGGGGCCGCCGTTGATGTCGGCGGCGGTGTAGCCGTTGTACCGCACGACCATCTCGGGGCCGAAGGTCTGTTTGACGGTGACCAGCGAGGACAGCGGGACCATGTCGCCGGCGGCGTTGCGGGTCTTCAGTTGCAGGATGTCGTCGGCGTGCGCGCGGAAGGGCGCGTCAGCCTGTGCGCGAACCTGGAAGACGCGGCCGAAGCGGTTGAAGTCGTTGACGTACATGGAGCCCAGATAGATCTGCATGGTGTCGAAGACTTCGGTCACCGGCACGCCAAGCTGCTTGGCCTTGACGCGGTCCAGGTCGACGTCTAGCTGCGGGACGTTGATCTCGTAGCTGGAGAACGCGGGGCCCAGTTCCGGCGTCTGGCGCGCCTTTTCCAGGAAGGCCTGCTTGGCCTTGTCCAGTTCGGCATAGCCGAGGGCCGAGCGGTCTTCGAGCTGCAGCTTGAAGCCGCCGAGCGTGCCCAGGCCCATCACGGGCGGGGGCGGGAATACGGCAATGAACGAGTCCTGGATGGCCGCGAACTTCTGGTTCAGGGAGGCGGCGATGGCGTTGCCGGACAGCTCGGCGTTGTTGCGTTCGCCAAAGGGCTTGAGCGTGACGAACACGATGCCGGCGCTGGAGCTGTTGGTGAAGCCGTTGATGGACAGGCCGGGGAATGCGATGGCCGATTGCACGCCGGGTTCCTTCAGGGCGATGTCGCTCATGCGGCGGATCACGTCTTCGGTGCGGTCCAGCGAGGCGCCGTTGGGCAGCTGCGTGAAGCCGATCAGGTATTGCTTGTCCTGCGCGGGCACGAAGCCGCCGGGCACGAGGTACGACACGCCGATGGTGGCGGCGACCAGCACGGCGTACACGCCCATCGCGCCGGCCTTGCGGCGGATGACGTTGGCCACGCCCGTGCCGTAGGACTCGGACGCGCGGCCGAACATGTTGTTGAACCAGTTGAAGAAGCGGCCGAAGACGCGGTTCATGCCGCGGGTCAGCCAGTCGGGCTTGTCGTGGTGGCTCTTGAGCAGCAGGGCCGACAGGGCGGGCGACAGGGTCAGCGAGTTGAAGGCCGAGATCACCGTCGAGATGGCGATGGTCATGGCGAACTGCTTGTAGAACTGGCCGGTCAGGCCCGTCATGAAGGCAAGCGGCACGAACACGGCGCACAGCGTCAGCGCGATGGCGATGATGGGGCCGCTGACTTCGCGCATGGCGCGGTAAGTTGCGTCGCGTGGACTCAAGCCCGCTGCGATGTTGCGCTCGACGTTTTCGACGACCACGATGGCGTCGTCCACCACGATCCCGATGGCCAGTACCATGCCGAACAGCGACAGCGCGTTGATGGAGTAGCCGAACATCAGCAGCAGGGCGAACGTGCCGACGATGGACACGGGCACGGCCAGCAGCGGGATGATGGACGCGCGCCAGGTCTGCAGGAACAGGATCACGACCAGCACGACCAGCGCGATGGCTTCGAGCAGGGTGTGCACGACGGCTTCGATACTGGAGCGCACGAATTGCGTGGGGTCGTACTCAATGCGGTATTCCACGCCGGGCGGGAAGTCCTGCGCCAGCTCGGTCATGGCGGCGCGCACCTGGCTGGACACGTCCAGCGCGTTGGCGCCCGGCGACTGCATGATGCCCATGCCGACCGCCTGCTTGTTGTTCAAGAGCGAACGCAGGCCGTATTCCTGGGCGTCCAGTTCCACGCGGGCGACGTCGGACAGGTGCGTCACGGCGCCGTCCGGCGAGGTCTTCAGGATGATGTCGCGGAATTCTTCTTCGGTTTGCAGACGGCCGCGGGCGTTCACGTTCAATTGCAGGGGCACGTCACCTTGCGTGGGCGAGGCGCCGATCACGCCGGCGGCGACCTGTACGTTCTGTTCGCGGATCGCGTTGACGACTTCGGACGCGGTCATGCCGCGCTGCGCGACCTTTTGCGGATCGAGCCACACGCGCATGGAGTAGTTGCCCGACCCCCACACCGTCACTTCGCCCACGCCCGTGATGCGCGACAGGCGGTCCTTGACGTTCAGGATCGCGTAGTTGCGCAGGTAGGTGATGTCGTAGCGGTCGTTCGGGGAGATCAGGTGCACGACGAGCGTCAGCGTGGGCGAGCTCTTGACCGTGGTCACGCCCAGGCGTTGCACGTCCGGCGGCAGGCGCGGCAGCGCCTGCGAGACGCGGTTCTGGACGAGCTGCTGCGCCTTGTCAGGATCCACGCCCAGCTTGAAGTTCACCGTCAGCGTCAGGTTGCCGTCGCTGTTGGCTTGCGACTGCATGTACAGCATGTTCTCGACGCCGTTGATGGATTCTTCCAGCGGCGAGGCGACGGTTTCGGCGATGACCTTGGGGTTGGCGCCCGGATACTGCGCGCGCACCACCACGGACGGCGGCACGACTTCGGGGTATTCGGAGATGGGCAACTGGAACATGGCCAACAGGCCCGCCAGCAGCACCAGGATCGACAGCACGCCGGCGAAGATCGGCCGGTCGATGAAGAATTTCGAGATATTCATAAACGTTCTCGTTCGACGCGTCGGCTCAGTTCTGTGCCGAGGCGGTCTGTACCGGGTTGCGCTTGGCGGCAACCATGGGAACAACGGTCGGGGTCACGGCGTCGCCGGGGCGGATGCGCTGCAGGCCGTTGACGACGATGCGCTCGCCGGCAGCCAGGCCGGTATCGACCACACGCAGGCCTTCCTGATTGGCGCCCAGCTTCACCTGGCGATAGACGGCGTGGTTCTTGTCGTCCAGCACCAGCACGAAGCGCTTGTCCTGGTCGGTGCCGATGGCGCGTTCGTCGATCAGCACGGCCTCGCGGGGCTCGCTGCCGCCCAGACGGATGCGGGCGTAAAGGCCCGGCAGCAGGGTGCCGTCGGCGTTGTCGAACTCGGCGCGCACGCGGATGGTGCCGGAGGTGGCGTCCAGTCGGTTGTCCACCGATTGCACGGCGCCGGTGCGCGAGTAGCCGTCTTCATTGGCCAGCCCCAGTTCCACCGGCACCGCGCCATTGCGGCCGTTGCGGGTGGGGTTCACGTAGCGCAGGAACGTTTGTTCGTCCACGTCGAACGATGCGTACATCTTGGACACCGACACCAGCGTGGTCAGCGGCACCGATGCGGCGCCGGCGGCAACCACGTTGCCCACGGTGACCTCGGCGCGCGACACGCGGCCGTCGACGGGGGCTTCGATGCGCGTGTAGCCCAGGTTGAGCTTGGCGTAGTCCAGCGCGGCTTGGGCGCCCTGCAGGTTGGCGGCGGCTTCGCGCGCGGCGTTCTGCTTTTCCTCGAAGTCGCGGCGGGCGATGGCGTTGTCGGTCAGCAGGCGCTGGCCGCGGGCCAGTTCCGAGGCCGTGTAGGCGGCGCGCGCCTTGGCGGCGGTCAGCGCCGCGGCGGCGCGGTCCACTTCGGCGGCGTACGGGCGCGGGTCGATGGTGAAGAGCACGTCGCCCTTCTTGACGATGCTGCCGTCCTGGAAGTGGACGGCGGTCAGCGTGCCGGACACCAGGGGGCGGATATCGACGCGGTCGATGGCTTCGAGGCGGCCGGAGTAGCGCTGCCAGTCGACGATGGTCTTGTTGACGACTTCCGCAACCTCGACGGGCGGCGCGGTGGGGGCGCCCTGCGCCATCGCGACATTGCCGCCCGCGGGGCCGCGGGTGAGGGCGTAGCCGCCGCCCGCCGCCAGAACGGCTGCAAATACGACGAGCACAGCAATACGTTTACGCGAAACCATGGTGTTTCCTTGAGTGGTCTTTTAGAGGCGGAAGCGCGCTTGCCCGGGATGCGGGGACGACGAGTCGGCGGGGCGGGGATGCCAGTCCTAAGAATCCGGCGCTATATGGATATGCTGCAATGCAGCATCGACCGGGGTCGCTTATCCAGAGGCGGCGGGCGCCTGATCAGGGCGGTCGCTGCGGGGGCGGAATCTGAGGATTGACATGCCCTTTTCTTGCGCCGGGCGGCAAGGGCACTTCAAGATGGTTTGCATTCTGAGTGTTTTGTCCGGGCGGATAAACCTGTCTATCCCGGCAACACTGTTCGTGAGAAATGACTAATCAGCGGCGAAATCGGGTTATGCTCCGTCCACCCCGACTTATTTGCCTAAGGACACCCTTGCCATGGACCGCTTTCAGGCTATGCAGGTGTTTGTGCGCGTCGTGGACGCCAATAGCTTCACCCGGGCGGCCGACAGCCTATCGCTTCCGCGCACCACCGTCACCACCATCATTCAGAATCTGGAACGCCTCCTGGGCGTTCGCCTGTTGAACCGCACCACGCGGCGCATCGGCCTGACGCCCGACGGCGCGGGCTATTACCAGCATTGCGTGCGCATCCTGGCCGACGTGGAAGAGACCGAGGCCTGCTTCCAGGAAGCGGCGCTGCGGCTCAAGGGCCGCCTGCGCATCGACGTGCCGACCTGCATCGGCCGGCTGATCCTGATTCCCTCATTGTGTGATTTTCACGACAAATACCCCGACGTCGAGCTGGTGCTGGGCCTGGGCGACCGGCCGGTCGACATGGTCCAGGAGGCCGTGGACTGCGTCATCCGTGCCGGCGACCTCGAAGATTCCAGCCTGGTCGCCCGCCGCATCGGCACGTTGCAGACGGTGACGTGCGCGTCGCCCACCTACGTGGCGCGCCACGGCATGCCGCAGACGATCGAATCGCTGCGCGACCACCACGCGGTGCATTATTTCTCCAGCCGCACCGGCCGCAATTGCGCCTGGGACTTCAAGGTGGACGGCAAGCACCAGGAAGTCGACATGAAGGGCACGGTGGCCGTGAACGAAGCGGGCGCCTATCTGGATTGCGGGCTGAAGGGCTTTGGCCTGATTCAGACCGCGCGCTACATGGCGCTGCCGTACCTGCAGTCGGGCGAGCTGATCGAGATCCTGCCCCAGTGGAAGCCCAGCTCCACGGCGATTTCGGTGCTGTATCCGCAGAGCCGGCAGTTGTCGCCCAAGGTTCGGGCCTTCACCGACTGGGTGGCCGAACTGTTCGCCGGGTGTCCGCTGCTCAGCGGCCGCGACGAGACCGATCCGGCCGCCGCCTCCTGCGCCGTCTATCAGCGCAACCAGGGACAGACCGCCTCGGCGCAGCCCCCCGTGCCGGCCATCCCCGCGCTGGCCGACATGGCCCCCCGCCGCCGCACCGCGCGCGAAGAAGCCGCCGAATACCTGCTGTAAATCCGCGCAGGCTGCACCACGACATGGCGGACCCTCGGGTCCGCCATCTGCGTTAAGCACGGGAAACCCCGTAGTAAATACAGCCCTTGCGTCCCTCGTATCGCATGAAACGTCTGTATAGTCCGACAGTCAAAGCCTACAACGCCCTTACAGTCGATCCGCTATGCAGCCTGTTCTACCCGCTTACCTGATCGCCCGTTGGCTGTTGCTGCTTGTGCTGTTGGCGGGGGTTTACTTTCTTAGCGGATTCCTGGTTCCGGCCCTGGCGGCGCTGATCATCGGCCTGGCCAGCTGGCCCCTTTACCAACGCCTCGTCGTCCGTTGCGGCGGCCGCACGGCGGTAGCCGCGTCGCTGGCGTTGCTGGTCGTCATCGTGGTGCTGATCGTCCCGTTGTCGCTGGCCCTGTCCTACGCCATCAAGGAAGCCAGCGCCTTTGTCGCCTGGGCCATCGCGGCCAACCGCCACGGCGTGGACGTGCCGGCGTGGATTTCCTCTTTGCCGGTGGTGGGCGATCGCCTGGGACAGTACTGGGAATCCTATATCGGCCAGCCCCACGCGCTGGGCGCGCTGGTCGAAGCCGTCAGCGGCGAACACCTGGGCAACATCTACCGCATGGCGCTGGCCGCCACCGGCAACGTGTTCCAGTTGCTGCTGACCGTTCTCTTCATGCTGATCACGCTGTTCTTCGTCTACAAGGACGGCATCCGCATGGTTGCGCAGCTCGACGTCCTGGGCGAACGCATCCTGCCCGCGCGCTGGCAGCGCTTTTCGCGCGTGGTTCCGGCCACCATCAATTCCACCGTCACCGGCATGGGCCTGATCGCGCTGGGCGAAGGCGTGGTGCTGGGCATCGCGTATTGGGTGGCGGGCGTGCCGTCGCCCGTGCTGCTGGGCGTGGTCACGGGCTTCATGGCGCTGATCCCCGGCGGCGCGCCGCTGTCGTTCACGCTGGTGTCCCTGTATCTCGTCGGCTCCGGCCATGTCGTCGCGGGCATCGCGCTGATGGTCTGGGGCAGCGTCGAACTCTTCATCGTCGACAAGACGCTGCGCCCGCGCCTGGTGGGCGGCCCGGTCAAGCTGCCTTTCCTGCCGACCTTCTTCGGGCTGGTGGGCGGCGTGAAGACCATGGGCATCGTGGGATTGTTCGTGGGTCCGGTGCTGATGGCGCTGCTGGTGGCCGTCTGGCGCGAATGGGTTCACCACGAGGTCCAGGAGCGCGACGCCGCCCGGCTCACGCCGCCGCCCGCCCGCCCCGAGAAGACGCCTGCGGGCTGAGGACGCGGGAGCCGCCCGGCGGCCTTGCCATTTGGTAATCTAGCCATCCCGCGTGACCGGCGCCTTGCCCGGTGCGCGCCTGCCCGCCCGCAGACGCGCCGCCTACGCCGCGGGCTGTGAGGATTGAGATGTCCGGGTTGTTGCCTGATGATCAGATAGCCGTCCTGCGCGAGCAGGGCTTCGTGGTGGCGCGCCAGTTCGCCAGCCCGGAGCAGGTTGCCGCGCTGCGCGCGCTGGCCGAACGCCATTTACGCGATCACGTCGCGCCCATCGAGTACGAAGCCGACCTGCGCTATCCCGGCGCGCCGAAATCGCGCGCGGCCGAAGGCGGGCTGACCGTGCGCCGCCTGCTCAATGCCTACGCGCGCGATCCGCTGTTCGCCCAATGGGCCACCGATCCGCGCATTGGCCAGTGGTTGACGCGTTACTTCAATGAAACGCCGGTGCTGTCCACCGTGCACCACAACTGCGTGATGACCAAGCATCCCGCGTACGGCAGCCTGACAGGCTGGCATCAGGACATCCGCTACTGGTCGTTCTCGGATACGGACCTGGTGTCCTGTTGGCTGGCCCTGGGGCCGGAAACGCGTGCCAATGGCGGCCTGTCGTTCATCCCTGGCTCGCACGCGGCGGCGTTTACGCCGGACCAGTTCGACGAAAAGAAATTCTTCCGCGAAGACGTGCCGCAGAACGCCGAGTGGATCGCGCGCGCCGTCTGTCCGGAACTGCAGGCGGGCGACGTGGTGTTCTTTCACTGCCGCACCTTGCATGCCGCGCAGGGCAACAGCAGCGACCGCGTGAAGCTGTCGGTGGTCCACACCTATCACCCCGAGTCCTGCCATCCGCTGCCGGGCACGCGGTCGTCGTCGCAGCCCGGCGTGCCGCTGGCGGCGGCGTGAGGCCCCGGAATGCCCGTAGACTGTCGTATCCATCTTCCGCGCGCCGGTAACGCACTCATGCCGGTCCGGTCCGCAATCCCTACTTCGGAACTGAAGCAACATGCGTGAAAGAATCGTCTTCATCGGCGGGGGCAATATGGCCTCCGCCATCATCGACGGACTGCTCGGCCAGGGTCGGGCGCTGACCGATTTCCTGGTGATCGAACCTTACGCGCCGACGCGCGAGGCGTTGGTCGCACGCGGTCTGCCCTGCGCGGACAGCGTCAGTGCCGACATCGGCGACGCGGCCCTGTGCGTGCTGGCGACGAAGCCGCAAGTGCTGCGCGAAGCCTGCGGCCAGGTCCGGCAGCATCTGCCGGCAGATGCGACGGTGGTCAGCATCGCGGCGGGCGTCGAGCTGGCCGCGTTGTCGGAATGGCTGGGCGGGCACGCGCGCATCGTGCGCGCCATGCCCAACACGCCGGCCAAGGTGGGCTTGGGCATGACTGGCCTCTTTGCCACGCCGGCTTGCGAGCAGGCCCAGCGCGATCAGGTCGACGCGCTGTTCGCAGCCGTGGGCGAACGCATCTGGACCGATACCGAAGCCATGATCGACGCCGTCACCGCCGTGACGGGCAGCGGCCCGGGCTACGTGTTCCATTTCATGGCGGCGCTGGAGAAGGGCGCCGTCGAACTGGGCTTCACGCCTGCCGACGCGCGCCGGCTGGCCGTCGCCGCCTTCCGCGGCGCGGCGGAACTCGCCGCGAGCGAAGACGTGCCGCTGACCGAATTGCAGGAGCGTGTTACGTCCAAGGGCGGCACGACGTACGCCGCGCTGTCGCACATGCAGCAGGCGGGCGTGGCCCAGGCCATCACTGAGGCCGTTCACAAGGCGCAGCAGCGCGCGCGCGAGTTGTCCGCGGGGTAATGGCCTAATGGCCCTGGCGCGGCGACGGGTCGTCAGCGATGACGGCCCAGCCGCCACAGCAAGGCGGCCGCAATCATGATGGCCGCGACATTGAACTGCATGGCCGACGCGAACGCCTGCGCATGGCGATCTGCTGCGCTGGCATCCGCGTAAGCCGTCAACGCGCCGCCATACAGCATGCCGGCCGCCGACACGCCCAGCGCCGCGCCCACCTGCTGCAAGGTCGACACCACGCCCGCCGCCATGCCGGCCTGGCGGTCTTCGACCAGTCCCATCGCCAGGTTCACCAGCGGAGTGTTGACCGCGCCTTGCGCCGCGCCCAGCCATACCAGCGCAGGCAGCAGCGTCCAAGGCGACAGGCTGGCGCCTGCCATGCCCGTCTGCGTCATCAGCGCCGCCGTCGCCCCACCGTACAGCAGCGCGGCCAACGCGATCGCCCGCGTGCCGTATCGGGCGACCAGCCTTGGGGCCACCATCGACCCCGACACAAATCCGACGCTGGCCGGCGCGAAGATCATGCCCGCCGTCAGCGCATCCAGTCCGAAGCCAGTCTGCACCAGCAAGGCGTAGCAAAGAAACATGGCGCTGGCGGTGGAAAACACCAGCGTCACGACGAGGCATCCCGCCGCAAAGCGTGGCTGCATGAGCAAGGCCATGTCCAGCAGTGGCGCACCGCCGCGCGCGGCGACTTGGCGTTGCCGCCGCACGAAGGCCGTCAGCGCTATCACCGATGCCGCCGCGCAAATGAGCGTCCAGGCCGGCCATTGGCGTGCGGGGCCTTCGATCAACGCCAGCAGCAGCAACGCCAGTCCCAGGCCCACGAGCGCGGCGCCGGGCCAGTCCATCGCCGCGCCCGAAGGCTCGGCGGATTCCGGCATGTGCCGAGCGAACCAGCAAGCCAGCAGCCCCAGCGGGAGATTGATCAGGAAGATGGCGCGCCACGCCAGGCCGAACAGATCCGCATGGACGATCCATCCGCCCAGCACCTGCCCGGCGATGGCCGCCAGGCCTAGCGTCATGCCCAGCAGTCCGAAGGCCCGCCGACGCGCATGCCCCTCGAAGCTGACGCGGATCAGCGCATACACCTGCGGAAACAGCATGGCCGCCGCCGCGCCCTGCAGGATGCGCGCGGCAATCAGCGTGTCCGGCGTGGGCGCCAGGCCACACAACGCTGACGCCAGCGCAAACGCCGCCATGCCCAGCATGAACAGCCGCCGCCTGCCATGGCGGTCGCCCAACCGGCTGCCCGCGATCAGCAGCACGCCGTACGCCAGTTCGTAGGCGACGATGATGAAGTTGATCTGCGCGAAGCTGGCCGACAGCGTGGTCTGCATGCTGGGGATGGCCACGTTCACGACGAAGAGGTCGAAGATGGTGATGAAGCCGCCGGATAGCAGTACCGCCAGGCCGAGCTTGCCGAGTTGTGGCGAGGCAGTGTCGGCACGGGCGGCCGACGGCGTGGCGGGAAGGGTAGAGGTCGACATGAAAGCGTCCGAAAAGTCAGGATCGGCGCTATTCTGGGCAGACCTTTAGCCTTATACAATTTAGCTGTTTATGCTATTACTCCCTGCAACAGCGTCATGACTGAACCCGCTATCCCCAGCCGTCTGGACCGCACTCGCGCTGATCTGGCCGATTTTCTGCGGCTGCGCCGCGAACGGCTCAGTCCCGCCGACCTTGGGCTGCCACCCGGACGCCGCCGCCGCACGCCCGGCCTGCGCCGCGAGGAAGTGGCGGCGCTGGCCGGCGTTGGACTGGCCTGGTACACGTGGTTTGAACAGGGCCGCAACATCAGCGTGTCGGCTGCCTTTCTGGAAAACCTGGCCCGCGTGTTGCGGCTGGACGACGCCGAGCGCCGTCATCTGTATCTGCTGGCGCACCAGCGCCCACCAGCCGAGACCGGCCGCACGTGGTGCACCGTGCCCGCGCAGGTCCGCCGCCTGATGGATGACCTGCCCGCGCGCCCCGCCTACATCCTGAATCTGCGATGGGACGTGGTGGTGTGGAACGCCGCGGCGGACAAGGTGTTCAATTTTTCCGGACAGGCGCCGGGCCGGCGCAACCTGCTCTGGATGCTGTTCGTGGATCCGGCCATGCGCGAACGCTTTGTGAACTGGACGGCGCAGGCGCCGCGCATGCTGTCCTCGTTCCGGCGCGATTTCGCCAGCGCCGCCGGCGTATCCGACATCGCCGAGTTGGTGGATGAACTGGAACGCGTGTCGCCCGATTTCCAAGCGTGGTGGCGCGAGCATGATGTGCATGGCACGTGCATGGGCCTGCGCACGCTGCACGTGGAATCGCTGGGCGATATCGCGTTCGAGCACGCCACCTTGAGCGTCGATGAAAGCCGTCACCTGCGGCTTGTGGTTTATGCGCCCGCGCCGGACGAGCCTCGTGCTGTGGACTTCGCGCAATGGGTACAGGGCGATGGGGGCGCGCCGCGCGGCGCCACGGAATAGGCGCGTCGTGGGTCTTCGGGCTAAGCGAGACGGAATGGCGGAGTTGACGAGTACGGCGGGCGAGGTATATCGTACGACCTATCGTAAGACATATCTTAAGAGTGACTCATGCGCCAATTTCCTTCGATGGCAGCAGCACATCGCCAACATCATCCCCATCACCCCCACCATCCGCATCATCCCCACCACGGCCGTCATCACCCGCGCCACGCCAGCGCGGGTGGCGATTGGTTTTCCGGTTCATCCGATGGCCGCGGGGATGCGGACGGGTTCGGCGGAGACGGCCGAGGCTTCACCCGCAGCCGCAAGGTATCCAGCGACGATCTGCAACTGATGCTGCTCGGCTTGCTGGAACAAAATCCCAGCCACGGTTACGAACTCATCAAGGCGCTGGGCGCGCTCAGCAATGGCTTCTACACGCCCAGCCCCGGCATGGTCTACCCGGCACTGACCTATCTGGAAGAGCTCGGCTACGCCACCGTCGAACAAGAGGGCGCCAAGAAGCGCTATCACCTGGCTGACCCGGGCAAGGCGCATCTGGACGCCAACCGCGACCGCTTGACACTGATGTTCAACAAGCTCAAACACGTCGCGCGCAAGATGGATTACATGCGCCAGGCGTGGAGCGGTCAGCCGCGCACCACCGGCCCCGAGGGCGAGGACGCCCGCACCGGCTGGTTGCCCGAATTCGTCGAGGCGCGCCAAGCGCTCAAGCGCGCGCTCCTGGACCGCACCGACGCCTCGCCCGCAGAACAACGACGCATCGCGGCCATCCTGGCGCGTGCCACCGACGAGATCACCGGCAAGTCCGGCGCGTGATCTCGTCTTACCCAACTGGAGTTTCCATGACTCAAAGCGACCTCACCGTGGCGCGCGTGCGCCACACCCTGAAGATGCGCACGCTGACTGTGACGCGCGTCGAGCGCATCGCCGGCTTGTTGGCGCGCATCACCTTCACTGGCGAAGACCTGCAGGACTTCGTGTCTGCTTCCTTTGACGATCACGTGAAGATCTTCTTTCCCGCCGATCCCTCGCAACCGCCCGTGCTGCCTACCGCCGGGCCCGACGGCATCAAGTTTCCCGACGGCGTGCCTCGGCCGGCTGCGCGCGACTACACGCCGCGCCGCTTCGATACGGCGCGCCAGGAACTGGAGATCGAGTTTGTGCTGCACGGCGACGGCCCCGCCTCGACGTGGGCGGAACAGGCCGCGCCCGGCCAGCAACTGGGCATCGGCGGGCCGCGCGGTTCGTTCGTGGTGCCCACCGCGTTCGACTGGCATGTGCTGATCGGCGATGAGACCGCGTTGCCCGCCATTGCGCGCCGGCTGGAAGAACTGCCCGCTTCGGCGCAGGCGTTGGTGCTGATCGAAGTGCCGGCAGCGTCCAACGAGATCCCGCTGCAAACGGCCGCGAAGTTGTCGGTGCGCTGGCTGCATCGCAATGGCACCGTGCCGGGCTACAGCACGTTGCTGCTCGAAGCCGCGCGCGAACTGGCGCTGCCGCCTGGCGAAGGCTATGTGTGGGTGGCGGCGGAATCGGCCACGGCGAAGGCCGTGCGCGAAATCATGGTGGCGCAGCACGGCATCGACAAGAGCCGCATTCGTGCGGCCAGTTATTGGAAGCGCGGCGCGGTTGCCGTCCACGAATCACATGACGATTGAGCACGTCACGGTAAGGTCGCCGCGATAAGGGCGCTGCGATAAGCGCGCGAGGCCGCGGGCGCCACGCAACAGCGCGACACCGAGGCAGCCTCGATCATGGCGCCATCGCCAACGCCGCGTCAGGATTTGCCGGCGGCCCGCGCCAGCGCCAGCAGATTCGCGGCCCGTCCACCCGGCGCGTCGCGCAAAGCCAGCCCCAGCACAGCGTGCGGCCATTGAAGCGCGAACGGTCGATAAACCACGCCGTCCGGGCGCAGGTGGCGCAGCGACGCCGGCACGATCGCCACGCCCATGCCCGCCGCCACCAGGTTCACGGCCGACGACAACTGCGGCGCCTGTTGCCCGATGCGCGGACTCAGGCCGTGCTGACGGCACGCCGCCATGATGTCCGCGCTAAGCCCGTAGCCTGATTTGCGCGAATACAGAATAAAGGTCTCGTGCTGTAGGTCGGCGGGGGCGAGGCGCTTGCGACGCGCCAGTGCATGGCCCAGCGGCAGCGCCACCACCAGCGGTTCCTCGACCAATTGCGTGAACGCCAGCCCGCCATCCAGCGCGAAAGGCGGACGCACGAATGCGGCGTCGATCTCGCCGTCGCGCAATTGCGCCACGAGCATTTCGCTGTCCCCTTGCGACAGCGTCATTTCGACCTCCGGGTAGCGCTCGCGGTATTGCCGGATCAGCTCGGTCACGACGCCGTTGAACGACGCGGATTCGGTAAATCCCAACGTCAATTCCCCGACCTCACCGCGCGCGGCGCGCTGGGCCGTGCGCACGGCAGCGTCCGCGCGTTGCAGGATGTCCTGCGCGCACGCCAGAAATGCGCGTCCCGCGTCGTTCAGCGCCACGCCGCGGCCGGTGCGGTCAAAGAGCGGCGTGCCCACTTCCTGTTCAAGCTGGCGGATCTGCTGGCTGAGCGGCGGCTGCGCCATGTTCAGCAGTTCGGCCGCGCGCGTGAAATGCTGGGCCTCGGCGGTGACGACGAAATAGCGGAGATGACGCAATTCCATTTTGATATCCAAAACGTACTAATTAGCAATTTCCCATATATTGGACATTCTAATTGGGCGCGCGGATCATGCAGGCATCAGAACCCCGCATTGAAGGAAGCCCATCATGACTGTCACCCCATCTCCTGGTGCGCGACTGCGCCAACACCTTACCGACAGCATCGTGGTGGCGCCCGGCGCCTACGACGGCCTGTCGGCCCGCCTGGTCGCCGCGGCCGGATTCTCAGCGGTGTACGCCAGCGGCGGCGCTATTGCGCGCGCCGCCGGCTACCCGGACATCGGACTGCTCAGCTTCACCGAAGTGATGGACCGCGTGGAAAAGATCGTCGAGGCCAGCGGCCTGCCCGTGGTGGCGGACGCGGACACCGGATTTGGCGGATCGGCCAATGTGGAGCGCACGGTGCGCACCATGGAGCGTGCCGGTGTCGCCGCGTTTCATATCGAAGACCAGTCCTTTCCCAAGCGCTGCGGCCATCTGGACGACAAGACGCTGGTTGACGCCGACGAGATGGCCCGCAAGGTCCACATCGCGCGCCAGACGCTTGCGGACGCGGACACGCTGGTCATCGCGCGAACGGATGCCATCGCGGTCGAGGGCTTTGACGCCGCCATCGCGCGCGCCGAGCTTTACCTGAAGGCCGGCGCCGACATGATCTTCGTCGAGGCGCCCGAAACGCTGGCGCAGATTCACGCCATTGCAGAGCGCCTGCCGGGGCTCAAGCTCATCAACATGTTCTACGGCGGCAAGACGCCGCTGGTGCCGTTGCCCGATCTGGCCGCGATGGGCTATCGCCTGGCGATCATCCCGTCGGACCTGCAGCGCGCGGCGATCCACGCGATGCAGGCCACGCTGCAGGCTATTCGGCAGACGGGCGACAGCAGCGCGCTGGCGGACCGCCTGACCAGTTTCAAGGAGCGCGAAGAGATCGTGCAGACCCGCCGCTATCTGGCGCTGGACGCTCAGTAGGCGCGCGACGCCGCCGTGCGATTGCAGCCGTGCGGCATGCGCAGCGGCCACAGACGCTGGCCGGCGGCGCCATATAGCGTGCGAATGCCGCACTGCATCTTCACCTGCGCCAGCATGTGGCCGGCGTGGTCGATGATGCGCGAGTCGTCCTCCGTGGTCACCACCGCGCGCTGGTTGGTGAATCCCGACAAGGCCTGGAACTCGGCCGGAATGGCGAACTGGCCCTGGTCGTTCACGTAGCCGTAGCTGCGGTCTTCGCTGGCGGGCGCGAGGCCCTCGCGCATCGGACCCAGCGCGTCGAAGGCCGGCCCCGTCAGCGCGCCCTTGGCATCCACCCAACGCACGCCGCCGCCGGATAGCTGCGTCACGGCGCGTCCTTCCGAAAATGCCGACCCCATGCCTTCGATCGTCAGCCGGGTCTTGCCCGAGAGGTCGGTGTAGTCCGTCATGGTTCCGCGGTCCGCCGAGTAATGGCGGATCAGCAGGTCGGAACGCGGCGGCCAGCTCCATTCGCCCTGGCGCAGTGTCGTCAGGATCTTGCCGTTGGCGTCCATCACGTGCGTGCCCGCGGCGTCTGCCGCCAGCGCGCGCGCCGGCGCGCCCTGGAACGCGGTGCCGATGCGGGACGAGGGCGCGATCTGCCAGGCGCCGTTGGCGTTGAGGTAACCCTGACGGTCGGCGCGGCGGATCTCCATCCAGTTGCCCAGGCGGACGTAGTCGGCGTCCTTCATGTCCAGCGCGTCCGCGCCGTCCGGCGAGATGATCCAGCGGCGCTCGCTATTGCCCGCGCTGACCGAGCCATCGCCAAAATCGCCCACCTGCAACCCGCGCATGAACGCGGTCAGCGCCTTGCCCTGGGTATTGAAGACTGCGGCGGGGCGCTCGTATTCGTTTTCTTGCTTGCCCGGCTGCGTCACGCGCCACAGCGTGTCGTTCACGCGTTCCGCACCTTGATGGCTGGCCGGCAGGATCCACCGCCCCTGCACGTCGATGACGCCGACGCGGCCCGCGCCCAGCGAAGCGACTGCCTGACCGTTCTGGAATTCGCCGATGCTGCGGAAAGCCGGCGCGGCCAGCTCCTTGCCGGCGACGAAATCGTACAAGCCCCACGGCGCGCCGTCGGCCGCCGTCTTGATAAAGCGCACCACGCCCGGCGCGACGACCTGCGTGTCGAAGTTCTCGGGCAGCTCGAACGTCTTGCCCGCGCGGTCGATCATCCGCACCACGCCGTCGCCATACACCTGCGCGTAGCCATGGTGGAACATGCCGATGTGCTGCTGCGCGGGCAGGTCGATAGCCTTGCCGCGCGCATCCAGCAGCACCATGCCGTCCGCGGTCTCCGCCGCATAGCGCAACTGGTCTGCCGTGAGTCCGGCATCGTAGCCGCGGTCGGTGTCGTCCAGCGGCGTCACGGCGGACCAGGATGAATCGGTGACCGTGCTGCCATCGGCCAGCAGCAGTCCCACCTGAACATCCTCGCAATGGCAGTGGCTTTGACCCAGAAGGCCCAGCGGCGCGCCAGGCACGCTGGCCGGGAGCGGCTCAAGCCGTTGATTCTGAAGCGCCTGCACCGTCTCCGGCTTGAGAAGCGCCTTGCCGTCCCTGTCCACCACATTGAGCAGCGCGCCTTGCGCGTCGGACAGCCATACCTTGCCATCGCGCGTCGCCATGCGGTTGGCATCTGCCAGCCACGCCGGCGCGGTGCCGCCGTGCAGCCACGCGCCTGAGGGCGTCAGCAGCCCGGCGGCGCGGCTCGAATCGTCCATGAAAAGCACGTAGCCTTCGAGTTCGTCGCCGGCCTGCAGAACCTTGCCCAGTGTGACCGGGGCGGGTTGTCCTGGCACCAGCGCCATCAGGTTTTCTCCGGATGGATACACAATGGTGTCGGCAAATCGTTGCGACGCCTGGCCTTCTTCATGCGTCAGCGTCGCGATCACCGCGCCGTTGCGGTCCAGCACCGCAAAGCCCGCGCGGCGCGGCAGGGCTGCGCTGTAAAAGGTCTTGCCGACAGGCGTCATGCTTTCGTACTGCTGGTCCGCGCCGATCAGCGTGCCGTCCGCCGTCACCATCACCGCGCCATCAGCGCCGTAGCCGGTGGCCAGGTCGCCGCTGTCTTGCGTGTAGATGTCGTCCAGCACCGGCTCCACGACCCAGTTCCAGTCCTTGTCGACCACGCCGTACTTGGACTCGCCGTTGGTGGCGATGTACAGGCCCTTGTCGCCCAGGGGCCGCGTGATCACGACGCCGGTTCCGCCGTAGCGGCGCTCGCCGGTGGCCGAGCGGTATTCCTCCTTGTACTGGACCGTGGCCCGCGCGGGCACGCCATCGGACAGGCGCACGGCGCGCACCACGTCTTCGAAGGGCTCGCCCGCGGGATTGCCCTGGCGGTCGATCAGCAGCGGCTTGCCGTCCAGCGTAACGGCGGCCAAACCGACCTCGACAAAGTCCTGCACCGCGTCGAAGCGGGGCGGGACGGCCATGCGGCCGTTTTGGTCGATGAATCCCCACTTGCCCTGCCACTTGACGGCGGCCAGACCGTGGCGGAAGTCGCTCACCGCCTCGAAGATCGGCTCGATGGCGACGCGGCCGTTCCGGTCCAGAAAACCCCATGCGTGGCGGCGCAGCGAACTATCGCGCGGCACGCGGTCGATGTTCTCGATGGCGGAAGGCAGCAGCACCGCGGCGCGGCCGTCGTGCAGATCCCGGATGCAGCCATTGCCGAAGGGATTACGCGACGAGATATCGTCGGCGGCCGGATAGGCTTGGTACTCGGGTTCGCTCATGCAATACAGGTGCATCGACGGCGTATAGCCGGTTTGCGCCTGCGCGGACAGGGACACGCCCAGCGCGGCGAGGGCGCAGGCGATGCGGGTGTTTCGTAGCACGCGTGACGTCATGATCATTCTGCGTTGGCGTTGGCGTTGGCGGTCTCGGCGACCGGCGGCTCTATGCCGGCGGCCTCGGGGCAAGTGAGTTTCTGGGGCGGCCAGCTCTGGCGGTCCTGCGCATCCACGATCACCACCGTGTCGCACAGCACGCCAAACAGCGCGGTCGTGTTGCCCTTGGTGTCGATGTACTCGACCAGCCGATTGCGACGCACCAGCGCGCGCCCTTCGTGAAAGTCGTCGGCCCACGTGAACGCCGGCGCAATTGCATAGCGTCCGGTCAGGTCGACGTAGCCATACAGCTTGCCCGTGCGTTCCAGACGGCGGGCCCGCGCCAAGCCGTCCTTCAAACGGCCAAGCTGATTGAAGTGCGCACCCACGACGCGTTTGCCGCTCGCGTCGATGAAGCCGTACTTGTTGTCGCCATCGCTGTAGGGCACCACGCCCTCGCTGGCTTTGTCATAGTCGACGGCGTAGCGGCCCGGCAGGCGTGCGATCTCGCGGCCCTGCAGGTCCACCAGAATGCTCGATGAGCCTTCGTCGTCGTTGAAGACGACGCGCTGCATCGAAGCCAGCGGCATGCCGTCGCCCCATTTTTCCAGCACGGCCTTGCCGGTCTGGTCGATCACGCGATAGCCCGCGCCGCTGTTGGCGCGTGCCAGGCCGGTCGGCTGGGTGAAGAACGGATTGAACTCCCCGTAGCGCGCCGGCACCTTCATGCTGCCGCGCGCGTCGATGGCGCCTTCGCGCTCGTCGAACTTGATGTAGAGCCAGTCGCCGTACTGCTGCTTGTCTTCGGGGCGGCCGTCGGAGACGCGGACGGCGCCGCCTTGCGCGTCGAACAACACGGCGCTCGCGTCGGCCAACTGGCCCAGAAAACGTCCGTCCTTCAGCTTCTGCGGCTTGCCCAACACCGGCTCGCTTGCCTTGCCGGTGCGCAGGTTGATGACGCGATAGGCGCGTTCGGTGTAGCCGCCGCGATTGCGCTTACTCTCCGGCGCTTCGGCCAGCATCATGCCGTTGCCCAGGTATTCCAGGTCGTAGGCGCCGTTGTAGCGGGCAGGCAGCACCCACTGCCCTTCGCGGTTGATCACGCCCCAGCGGTTGTTGTCTCGGACCTTGGCCCAGTCGTCCTCGAATTCCTGGATTTCCTCATAGGCCGGCTTGAGCGCGGGCGCGTTCTTGCTCACGTTCCACAGGCCCGTGCGGCGCTGGCGGTTTTCGTTCACTGCGCGGTACTGCAGCAGTTCGCCATCGAGGCGCGATGCGTCTTCCAGCACGTTGGCGGGGATGGCCATCGTCTGGCCGCGGGAGTCGATGAGCAGCGCATCGCCGCGCAGCATGTCCTTCGTGCGGGCCCAGGTGTAGGAGCCCTTGAAGGGGCGCATTTCGCTGTACTGCGGCTCGATGGCCCACGTGCCGTCCGCACCGATCGCGCCGACCGCGCCGGCCCGATCGGACTTTGAGCGCGCCACGATGGGCAGCGTGACGTCATAGGTGTCGATGTTTGCCCAGTCCGGGTTCGTGACGATATCGCCCGCGGCCGTGAGAATGCCGAGCGGCTGGTCATATTCGCTGGGACGCAGAAGGGCCAGCGGCGCAGCGGCGTCGGCAACAGACTTGCGGGCGTAGTGGAATTCGCTGACGTCGTAGCCGCGCAGCTTGGCGACGGTGGTTTCGTCAAGGATGCCCAGGCCGTCGGGGTTGTAGATCTGGTGCAGCGTCTCGTCGTCTGCAACGGCGTTGACGCTGCTTTGCACGGTGTCGGCGGCGGCAGTGGCGGTGTCGCTGGCGGCATCCATTGCAGCGTCCATTGCCGCTTCGGCGGTCGCTTCCGACGGCGTTGCGGGGGTAGGGGCTGCGTCCGCATAGGTCGCCTCCTGCGCGGCATCCGCCACGTCAGCCGCGACCGGCGAATCCTGGAATGCGGCTGCCGTCTCGGCTTGCGACGCGGCCTGCACGGCTGCGCCCGCGGCGGCCGCTGCGGCCTCGTCTTCCGCGCTCATGTCGTCACGGGCCGCGTCCATGGCGGCGCCCGATGTGTCCGCGGCAGAAACAGGCACGCCATACACCCACGCGCGTCCCTGATGAATCTTGACGTCGCCGTTGCGCAGGGCAAGCAGCTGCACGCTGCCGCCGGGATCGATCAGCAGCGTCATGCCAGGTTCGGCGGCAAAGCCCCAGCCGTCGCGGCGCTGCACGCCCAGATAGTCGCTCTTGAACGCGTGCAGGGGCTCAAGCTTGGCGTCCAGCAGCACCGAGCCGCCCTTTGCGTGCCGCGCCAGCCACACGCCCGGCGCCACCAATTCGACGCGTTCGTAGCGTTGGTCAGACAGCGGCTCGCCGCGCGCATCCACGAACTCCCAGGCGCGGTCGCGGTTCACGGCCAGCACGTCGCCGTCTCGCATCGGTGGGGCGAGCGAGCGCAGCACCTGCGGGCTGATCGCCCATGCGCCGCCTTCGTCCAGCAGCCCCCACCAGCCGCCGTAGCGCGAGTCGCGCGATTGCGCCGGCAGATAGTTGCCGGTCGGCTCGGCCAGCGCCATCACGCCGTCGGGCAGCGTGGCCGGCTTGCCGGTGGCGGTGTTGAAGAGGCGTGGCGGCGTAGGGATCTCCATCGCCGCCAGCTTTTGACCGGGCTGGAACCCGCCGGTGCGCGTGCCCAGCGGAAAGGTCTTCACGACCTTGCCCTGGCGGTCGATCAGCACGTCCTGGCCGTCTTCCTCGGCCAGCGCGGTGCCTTCGGCATTGAACCCCGTGGCGTCCGCAAAACGCGGCTCGATGACCCAGCGTCCGCGGATGTCGATATAACCCCAGCGATCATCCTGGCTGACGGCGGCCAGCCCATTCTGGAAGGATCTGGCGTCCGAGTACGCAGGCGTAATGGCCATGACGCCTTGCTTGTCGATATAGCCCCATGCGGCGGATTCGCCATCGGCGGTGCCCACGAGCACCGCGGCCAGACCTTCCTGGTAGGGCTGATGGCACGACATGGCCGCGCCTTCCCCATAGTTGCTGTAGGCGCATTGCTGCGCCCAGTCGGGACGCGCGTGCGCATCGTGCGGCGCCGTCAGCGCTATCCCGGCCAACGCCGCCACGACCGCCAACGGCTTGAAGAAGGGCACCGCCGTCATTGCTTGCGGGCGCGGCCGCAAACCGCGAAAACGAAAAAGCCAGATCGGGCGTGCCACATGATCCGATGCCTGCCAAGTTGATTGGGAAGGCAGCACTGTAACCAGGGGTACCCGGGGACGGATCGGCAGATGTAACTATTGAAAACGAAGCGTTAATGAGCACGGATCCTTGTTCTGATTCACGGTTAAGTTCGGTCAACTTGAATCAAGTCTTGCGTATTTTGGTGCCATTTAACGTGCGTTGCAGTCCTGGGGCATTCGCTCCGGCCAAAGACGCTTCCCGCTCGGCTCATGTAGCGTGCGGACCCCGCATTGCATCTTCACGCGTGCGAGCGCCCGGCCCGCGGGATCGATGATCATCGACTCACTGGCGGTTGATACCACTGCGCGCCCGTACGTAAATCCGGAGACCGCAACGTACTGAGCGGGTATGACGAATTTTCCATCCATGTCCACGAAGCCGTAGCGTCCACCCACGCTGGCGGCGGCTAGCCCGTCGCCAACGGGGCCGAGATCGTCGAATACGGGGCCGACAAACTGCCCCTTGTCGTCAACCGCACGCATTTCGCCGTTGGATAGGCTCGTCACGGCGCGTCCCCCGGCAAACGCCGTGGCGGTCCCGTCGACAGACAGCACGATGTTTCCGTCCAGATCTGCGTAGTCGGTGGTTCTTCGGCGATCCGTTGATGAATGGCGGATGAGCAAGTCGGAACCCTCCGGCCATTTCCACTTGCCGCTCGCCAGGGTAGCGAGCGTCTTGCCGTTGGCATCAATGACCTGTGTGGTCTCGTTGTCCTCTCGAAGCGCGCGCGCGGGGCGCCCCTGGAAACGCGTGCCGGTGTCAGCCGAGGGCGCGATTTTCCAGGCGCCCGAGCCGTCCACGTATCCTTGGCGATTCGCGCGTTGGATGCCGATCCAGTCACCTGCCCAAGAATAGGTCGCGTCCGCCATGTCGCGTGCTTGGGAGCCATCTGCGGAAATGATCCAATGCCGTCGGCCGTTGCCTGCATCAAGGGAGCCATTGTCCAGGTCAGTGACTTCAAGCCTGGGTTCGAACGTGGTCAATGCCTGGCCTTTCGAGTTGAAGACCGCAGCAGGGCGGGTGCCCGCGTCATCCCCCCTTTGTGATAGCAACCACAGATGCGCGTTCACGCGCTTGGCGTCGCGGTGGTTGGCCGGGATGATCCACATTCCTTGCCGGTCGATGACACCGACGCGGTCCTGCCCCATCGACGCCACGGCCTGGCCGTCGCGGAAATCGCCGATGCTGCGGAACTGTGGCGAGGCCAGTTCCTTGCGGGCCACGACATCGTACAGACCCCAAGGCGCGTCATCAGCCGCTGTTCTCACGAAGCGCGTAACGCCGGGCCCCGCCATCCGCGCATCGAAGCTTTCGGGTAAATCGTAGGTCTTTCCGTTGACGTCGGTTACCCGCGCGACGCCTTTGCCGTAGATCAGCGCATAGCCGTGCCGGAACTCGCCAATGTGCTGCTGGATTGCCAAGCCGACGGATTTGCCGCGAGCGTCCAGCAGTACCATGCCCTCGGCGGTCTTGGCGGCATAGCGCAGTGGTGCCGGCGCCGATTTGCGTGAGGCTTCGTCTTGCAGGGCATTGAGCGAAATGACGTCGGTCCACGAGGGGGCCGTCACGATGGTGCCGTCTCCAAGCAGCAAGCCTGCGTTCTTGCCCGTTTCATCGCAATGGCAGGGCGGCGTGCCGAGCAAGGCCAGTGGCGCGTCCGGCGCCGTGGCGGGCAAGGGTTCGATTGCGTGCGCCTGCAGCGCCTCGGCGGCGTCTGGCGTGAGCAACGCCTTGCCGTCCTTGTCCACCACATTAAGCAGGGTTCCTTCCGAGTTGTAGATCCAGGCCCTGCCGTGCCACGCCGCCATACGATCCGCTGCGGACATCCACTTCTGGTCTATGGTGGCCTGCAGCCAGATGCCCGTGGGCGTCAGCAGGCCGGCAGGCGAGTGTGCGATGTCGGCAAATAGCAGGAAGCCGTCGGCATCCGCCTTCAAGATCAATTCCGTTCCCGGAAGGATCGTCGCCTCGCGGCCAGGTACGAGCGCCGCGGTGTTGCCGGTGGCGTCATAGATGATGGTGTCGCCATGCAGACGGGTGGTTTCGGCCTCTCTCGGCGTTAAGGTGGCCACCACTTCACCGTCGCCGTCGAGAATTTCGAACCCTGCGTAACCTGGGAGCATTGCAGCCCAGAATGCGCGACCAATCTGCCGCATGCTTGCATAGCGTTTGTCCGCGCCGATCAGCTTGCCCTCAGTCGTCACCATCACCCAACCCGTCGGCCCGCGGCCAATCGCGGACCCGCCTTCGTTCATAACCTCGAGTTCGTGATGCACAGGTTCAACAATCCAGTTCCAGCTCTTGTCCATCACGCCGTACATCCCGTTGGCATTTGAGGCGATGAACAAACCATTTTTCCCGAAAGTCCTGTGCGGGGTAATGCCCATTGCGCCGTCCCGCCGTTCGCCCGTGCCGGAGCGGTACTCCAATCGGTACCTGACCGTGGCTCGCGCGGGATCGCCGTCGGACAGGTGCACGGTCTGTATCGCGTCCTCGAGTGGCGCGCCCACGAGATCGCCCTGGTGGTTGATCAGCCGTGGCCGCCCCTCCAGCGTGGCCACGGCAAGTCCGATCTCTGCCATGTCCTGCAGCGCGTCATAGCGGGGACTCACCACCATCTGGCCGTCCTTGTCGACGAATCCCCACTTTCCTTGCCAAAGCACGGCTGCCAAGCCATGGCGGAAGTCGCGCACTGCTTCGAACCTCGGCTGTATCGCCACGCGGCCGTCCTGGTCCAGAAATCCCCACCTGTGGCTTTGCAGGGAGCCGTTGACCGGCATGTACTCGATGGGTTCGATGGCCGACGGCAGCAAGACGGCGGCCCGATCATCGGAAATGCCGCGAATGCACCCATTGGCGAAAATGTTGCGCGGGGCCGCTTCAGCCGGAGGGAAGGATTCCATATTCCCGGACCTGCCCAGGCAGCTCTCGTGGCGGAGCTGGGCTTGCGTGGGTAATGATGTGCCCAACGCTGCGAGGGCGCAGGCGATATGAATGGCCAGTTGGTTGCGGGACGTCATTTTCATTTGGCTGCGGCTTTCGGAGTCGACGGGGAAACGGTTGCCGTGTTTTTTTGGCATGTGAGTTTTCGGGGAGGCCAACTCTGGCGGCCTCGCGCGTCCAGGATCACCATCACGCCGCATTTGTGCGTGAACCGCGCGATGGTTTTCCCTTTGGTGTCGATGAATTCGACATGCTCGCCACGGCGCACGAGGGCGCGTCCCTCCTGGAAGTCGCCAGCATGTTCGAACGCCGGCGCGATGGCGTAGCGTCCTGTCAGGTCGATGTACCCATGCAGGGCGCCTGTTCGCTCCATCAGACGCGCGCGCGCCAGTCCGCTTTTCATGGGTCCCAGGTCGTCGAAGTGCGGTCCCACCACGCGCTCGCCGGCGGCGTTGATGAAACCCCAGTTGCGACCCTTGTCGCTATATGGAACGACGCCTTCGCTGGCATCCCGGGTGCGAACGGAATAGGCGCCGGCTATGCGCGCTATTTCGCGACCTTCGAGATCCAGCATGACGTCGGATCCCGCGTCATCGGAGAGCACGATGCGCTGCATCGACGCCAACGGCGTCGCGTCGTGAAGATGGCCGAGCAACGTTTTGCCGGTCTGATCGATCAGGCGATGCTGCCCCCGAAGGAAGACGCGAGCCAGTCCTTCCGGCTGTACGAAAAAGGGGTGGAACTCGTCGTAGATGGCTGGCAACTGCATGTTGCCTCGAGCGTCAATGGCGCCTTCGCGCTTGTCGTACGTTGTGTAGAACCAGTTGCCGAAATGTGCATGCTCCTTCGGCCGCCCATCGGACACGTACTGCGCGCGGCCTCGCGAATCCAGCAGCACCATGGAGCCATCGGCTCGCTTGCTAAGGAACCGTCCGTCCTTAAGCGAATTCGGCGTGCCGATGAATGATTCGCTGGATTGACCGGTGCGCAGATCGACCAGGCGATACGTGGGGGTCGCGCGACCGCCACGCTGCGGGGCGGCATCGCGAGCGGCGACTGAGATCATGCCCTGCCCGAAATACTGAAAGTCGTGGGCGGAGTTATGCGTGGCAGCGATGACCCACTGGCCCGCCCGGTCGACGACGCCCCAGCGTTCCTTATCCTGTGCCATCGCCCAGTCGTCGTCGATGCTCTCTATGCTTTCGTATACAGGCTGGAACGCCAGCGCGCCTTTGCGGATGTCCCAAATGCCCCAACGGCGCTGCCGGTTCTCGTCCATCGCGCGGAAATGAAGCAGATCACCTTTCACGCGAGATTCATCTTCCGTGACCATCGCGGGTATCTCCACCGTCTTGCCGCGCGCATCGATCAGGACGGCGTCCTCACGGATCTTGCCTGGCTTGAACGCCCAGGTGTAGGAACCGGTGAAGCGGCTGATGTCGCGGTATACCGGCCGCACGGCCCACGAGCCGTCCGGGGCGATTGCGCCGACGCGCTGATCATTTGTGGTGACCAGGAGTGGGAGCGTGGCCTTGTAGGTGCCGATGCGGTACCAATCCGGATTTGTTACGAGAGTGCCCGCTGCGGTCAGCAAGCCTGGGGACGAGCCATCGTTGGCCTCCAAGAGCGCCAATGGCAGGTCTTTGTCTTTCAACTCGGCATCGGGTTTGAGATCGAACACGTCGAGGCGATACCCGCGCAAGGCGGCGACGGTCGCCTCATCAAGCATGGCGCGGCCATGACTGTCGTAGATCTGGTAAAGAAACTCTTTTTCGGCGTGGGCGCTTACGCCTTGATCGGTTGCAACGGCCGGGGGCTTTCCATACACCCAGGCGTACCCCCGGTTGATGTTCACGCGGCCCTTGTGCAGAAGCAAGACGTGGACACGGCCGGACGGATTGACCAGTACCGTTGATTTCGTTCCGGCGCTGTATCGCCATCCCTCGCGCGTGTGGATGTTGGATTGGGCCTTCTCGAGCGTATGGATATGGCCGAGATCGCCGTCCAGCAACGTTGGCTGGCCGGTAGGCGGGTGCGCCAGCCATAGGCCGGGAGTCACCAGCTCGATTCGCTGGTACGGATCGGGTGACAGAAGGCCGCAGCGTTGGTCCATGAAAACCCAGCCGAACTTCCGCCGAACGGCAAGCACGTGACCGTCTTGCAGCGGTGGCGACTCGGCGCGCAAAATCTGAGGGGGTATCAACCACCCTTGACCGGCATGCAGCATTCCCCACCAACTCTCGTGCCTTGCGGTCAGGGATCGTGCCGGAAAGTGGGACCTGTCGCCGAGGGGAGCGGCCAATTCAATCACGTCCTCCGGCAAGTCGACGGGTTTGCCGGTCGCGGTGTCAAAAAGGCGAGGTGGAGTCGGCACGTCAATCGGCGCCAGTGTCTGGCCAGCGTGAAATCCAGAAACGCGGACGCCGAGCGCAAAAGTCTTGATGATCTGTCCCGTGCGGTCGATCAGCGCGTCGTATTCGCCTTCCCGGACCAGTGCAGTGCCCTGGGCGTTGAAGCCGGTGGCATTGGCAAAGCGTGGCTCGATGACCCAGCGTCCCTTCGTGTCTATGTAACCCCAGGCATTGCCTTGACTGACGGGAGCCAGGCCATTCTGAAAGGGCCCGGCGTTTGTGTACGCTGGTGCGATCGCCATGGCGCCGGACTTGTCGAGATAGCCCCAGGCTGGTGTGTCGTCGGCGGCGGAACCCGCGATCACGGCAGCGAGCCCTTCGTTAAATGGTCGGTGGCATCCGCTTCCAGAGACGGCGTGGTTCAAGTGATCGTCGCCGCATCGACCGCGCCAGTCGGCAGCGGCGTCCAAGGGCAGCAGCGACAGTCCCGCCAATGCCGCGGCGGCCGCGAGGGGCTTAAACCCAAAACTGGATCTCTTTTCGCTTTGTCGAATGAGATCGTCGATGCGGAGACCAACTGCTGGGGGGAACCTATGTGCCATGGGAGAGCCTGCGGAGTGAAAGGTCTGCGGACTGTAATGACGCGGCGTGCTGCAGCATTTGGAAATCTGTAATTCCACGATGCGGGCAGTGATAGGTGGTAAATCGAATAGCGCCTTCGATACTTGTTCGGCTACGGCGAACTTACATTCCCCCCACGCATGCAACCGACAAAAAATAATTGGTTGAATCCCCCGCGCGCCGGTTCTGTAATACACCCACTGCCCGCCCGAACGGGGGCGACGTTCCCTGCAAGAGGTGCGCCATGCCCAACCCCCAAAAATCTTCCCTGGACGCATCCCAGCTGTGGCTGCTGGTCCTGGCCGGCGGCGTCGTCATGGGCCTTGCCCTGGGCGTGCGCCATGTGCAGGGCCTCTTTCTCTTGCCCGTCACGATGGACCGGGGCTGGAGCCGCGAGACCTTTGCCATCGCGCTGGCCGTGCAGAACCTGACGTGGGGCATCGTGCAGCCCTTCACCGGCATGATTGCCGACCGCTATGGCTCAGCCAAGGTAATCGCCGGCGGATTGGTGTTTTATGCGCTGGGCCTTGCCGGCATGGCGCATGCCACGACGCCCGCGGCCTTCATGTGGACGGCGGGCGTGTGCATCGGGATCGCGCTGTCCGGCACGGCGTTCGCGGCCATTTACGGCGCGCTCAGCCGCCTGGTGCCGCCGGAGCGCCGGAGCTGGGCGCTGGGTGTGGCCGGGGCGGTCGGCGGCTTGGGACAGTTCACGATGGTGCCCGCAGCGCAATGGTTGATCGGCGGCTGGGGCTGGGTCGCGGCGTTGCTGGCGTTCGCGGTGGTGTTGGTGGTCGTGCTTCCGCTCGCGTTTCCGCTGCGCGAGCCCGCGAACCGCGTGCGCGATGCGGCCGCGTCCGACGCGAACCTGTCGATGACGGACGCCATCCGCGAGGCCTTCACGCGCCCGGGTTTCTGGCTGCTGAACCTTGGGTTTCTGGCGTGCGGTTTCCAGCTCGCGTTCATCGGCACCCACTTGCCCGCCTACCTGATGGACAAGGGGCTGCGCGCGTCGGATGCGGTGGCGGCGCTGGCCATCATTGCGCTCACCAACGTCATGGGCACCTATGTATGCGGCATCCTGGGCGCACATCATCGGCGCAAGTACCTGCTGGCGGGCATCTACCTGGTGCGGACCGCGGCCATCGCGCTCTTCGTGCTCGTGCCGCTATCCACGTGGTCGGTCTACGCGTTCTCGGCGGTCATGGGGTTTGTGTGGCTGGGCACGGTGCCGCTCACCAACGGCCTCATCTCGCAGGTATTCGGCGTGCGCTATATCACGACGCTCTTCGGTTTCGTGTTCTTCGGCCATCAGGTCGGCTCATTCCTGGGCGTGTGGCTGGGCGGCGTGGTGTTCGAGGCCACCCGTTCCTATGACCTGATCTGGCTGGGCGCGATGGCGCTGGGCGTGCTGTCGGCCGCCTTGCACTGGCCGATCGACGACCGCGAGATCCAGCGCGCGCGGCCTGCGGGCGCCGTCGGATGACCAGCGGGGGCGCGGCTATGCCAGCCGGTGCTGGGTGCCCGCGCCCATGGTGATGTGCAGCATGCGGCAGGGCTCCATGACCTTGACCGTGTGCCAAGCGCCCTTGGGGATGACGTAGGCGTCGCCGGCCAGCATCTTCACGACCTGGATGCCGGTGGGCCATTCCAGGTGCAGCTCGGCCGCGCCGGCCATCAGGCGCACAATCTCGTCGGCGCCTGGGTGCATCTCCCATTGCGGCCAGTCCGCCGCGAACTCGTATTCGGACACCAGCCAGCCGCGCCCGTACTTTTCAAGGTCTACCGGGGATTGGGACCAGAACTCGTCGCCGCCTGTCACCGTGGCGGCGGCGCCGGAGGCGTCCAGGTACACATAGTGCGACATCAGGTCGATAGCCATGTTGCGCGTCCTCGGAAAGGGGGGATCAGGGCAGTGTATGTCAGCGCGCGGCCTGTCACATCGTTGCGTTTATCATGTCTGCCATCGGCAACAGGGAGAGCAGGCGATGAGCAAGGGATTCGAAGGGGTGCGCCCCGCGTCCGAATCGTCCATCGAGATCGGTTTCTTCTTTGACGGCCGGCATTGTGTCGAGCGTATCCGGGTCAAGCCCACCGCTGCCAACCTCAAGCGCGCTGCCGACCGGCGCGTTGCCATCCTGGAGGCCATCGCGCGCGGCGACTTCGACTACGACGCCGAATTCCCCAAACGCGGCGCTAAGCCATCACAGGGTCCCGCATGACGAGCAACACGCAGCTTGAAATCCACGATCTGTCGCCTGATGCCTTCAACGCCTACGGGTGGATGCTGGGCAAGCCCATGCCGGACGGCAACGGCGTCCCGCTGTACACGCACCCGGCTACCGACTTCTGGCACGAACACCAGTTCAACACCGGCGCGGGCGGCGACGCCCAACTGCTCTGGGTCAATTACCGCAGCCAATCCTTCGAGGTCGCCAGCCTGGAAAAGCATCTGCTGACGCAGCAGGCGATCGTTCCGCTGACCGGCAGCATCATCCAGATCGTGGCGCGCAGCGCCGCCGATGGCACGCCGGACCTGTCCACGCTTGCGGCCTTTCATGTGGCGCAGGGGCAGGGCGTGTGCATGCGGCCGGGCTGCTGGCACGCCACCCGTGTGGCGGGCGACGAGGTGACCTGCATGATGCTGACCCGCAGTTCGACCACCGTCGACCTGATCCAGCACCTGACCACCGACGCCAGCGCCACGGAGAGCGCCATCGCCGCCATTCCGGCGCGCCAGCTGGAAGTGCCTCAGGATCTGCTGCAAAGCGCCTGAGGCCGGGTCATTCCGCTTCGCTGCACGCGTATCCCAGTCGCGCGAAGAGGGGCCACTTGTTGCGGTAGCTGTCCGTCCAGCACATGCCGAAGAAGGCGGCGAAGGGCGCGTCGATTCGCTGCGGTGACACCTGCGCGGCGGCTGCGGCGTCCTTCGGACAGAAGGCCTGGCCCGGCGTCGGGTACAGCGCGCCGTCCCAGACCGGCTGGTCGCAATGCTCGCAAAAATTGCACCATTCGCCGGACTGCGCCGGGTTCTGCCGGTAGAACGGCGCAAGCGTGCGTAGGGTCTTCGCCACCTCGGGCGCGAGCGCCCGGGTCGACGAGATCATCGCCGGACCGGGCATCGCTTGCCATTGCGCCGGACCGAACAGCCAGTCATGAAACGCCTGCGGATCCAGGCCGGGGCTGTCCGCGTCGTCCTCGTCCAGTTCCAGTTCGCCCTCGGTGCTTTCGTGGCCGGGCGGCACGGCCAGCGCCGCCACGCGCGACATCTTGGCGCAGGCCGCGCAGCGGTGCTCGGCTTGCAGCACGAAGTACGATGCCGCGCGAATGTTGTAAGCCTCTCCGTCCGGACCTGTCATGCTGGGGTCTTGCGCTGCCATGCTGCTGTGTCTTTCCTGTTGCGTCGGCACGGTGCGCCGATTCTTTGATATGCGGGGGAAATATGACAGAATCCCCCGGAATTCGAGCCTGGCGCATTACACGCCGCCGTCACCGGGCGCCTGCGCCATCCCGTCATGCCGGAGCCCTGAATGCGCCACCGCCAGATTAGCACCGCATTTCGCCGCGCCACCCGCCGTCCGTTCATCGGCTTCGTTGCCGCCATGGCATTGGCGGGCGCCTTGTCCGGCTGCACCTTCAGGTCCCCCGACGCCGCTTCCGGCTCGCAGTGGGTCGGCATCGAAGGCGTCACGGCGCAACAGGCACGCAGCATCGCCCGCGAATCGTACCTGTATGGCGCGCCCATGGTCGCCAGCTATCAGGCCATGTATGCCTACAGCATCGACAAGAGCGGCGCGCAGTACAAAGGGCCGCTGAACACCATCAATCCGATGGGCACCGCAGCCGCCGCGGCGGCTGGGCTGGATCCCGGCTATCTGTATTCGTACGCCGCGCTGGACCTGCGCGCCGAACCCGTCGTCGTCACCGTGCCCCGCGTTGAAAAACGGCGCGATGCCTCGTTGCAGGTGATGGATCTGTACATGCACCACATCGGCGACCTGGGATCGCGTGGTGTGGGCGGCGGTGTTTTTCTGGTTGCAGGACCGTCCTGGAAGGGCAAGGTGCCACCCGGCATCACGAAGGTGATTCGTTCCGAGACTGAACTTGCGACACTGGTGGCCCGCACACAGCGCTTCAACCCCGCCGACCATGACAACGCCAAGCGCATTCAGTCGCGCTTCAAGCTCCAGGCCTTGTCCGCGTTCCGCAACCGGGCTGCACCCGCCGCGCCCGCACGGGTGGAATGGATGGCGCCGGTTCCGCGCGCGCAGATGTACTCGTCGCTCGAGTTCTATGACGAACTGGCCTTCCTGCTGCGGTTCGCACCCGTACACAAGTCCGAGACGATGCTGCGCGAGCGCATGGCCAGTCTAGGACTGCGGCCCGGCGAGGCCTACGACACCGCATCGTTGAACCCCGCCTTGCGTCGCGCGCTCCAAGAAGGCATGCACGATGCCCAGAACGATATCGACAAGAACCGTGCGGCGAAGGGCAACGATGCCGACGCGCTGTTCGGCGATCGGGAAGTGCTGAAGAACGATTACCTGTCGCGTGCGACGGGTGCGCAGATGGGGTTGTTCGCTTTTGGTGGCATGAGCGCGCCGAAAGCGTCGCCCAAGCAGCCACCCACGCAGCCACCCAAGCCACGATAGGCGCGCTGCATGAAGCGCAACTTCAACATCCACGACCTGCGGATCTTCTACGCGGTGGTCATGACGGGCTCGACGCGGCAGGCGGCGCTCGCCATGCACCTGACGCAGCCGGCGATCAGCCACGCGATCTCACGACTGGAGAGCGCCACGGGCGTCCAGTTGTTCGACCGGTCGCACAAGACCCTGCGTCCCACCGAGGCGGGGCAGTACCTCTACAGCGAGGCCAAGTTCGTGCTGGACGAACTGGTGCGGATCGACGAGGCCCTGCACAGCATTGAACAATTCGGCGGGCGCGGACTGCGCATCGCATCGTCGCCCGCGCTGGCGCTGGGCTACGCGCCGGATGCCGTGCGCCGCTATCTGGACCTCAATGGCACGCGACCCTTTTCCATCGACGTGGAATCGTCGATGCAGGTCATCAGCGCGGTGGAGACAATGCGCGCCGACTTCGGTCTGGGCGCCGTCGGTCGCGACAGCACGCGGCTGACCTTCACGCCGTTCCTGCGCGCGGACGTGATGGCAATTGCCCACCGCGAACACCCGCTGGCCGGACGCGATGCCATCGCGGTGCTCGACATTCCGCCCGATACCTACGTCAAGCCGCTGTGGTCTGACTACGTCGTGGCGCAGGGCGATATCGCCGACTCGCTGCTGCTGCGGTCCGGCATGCAGGCGCACATGTCGCTGTTGCCGGGCACGGTACGCGCGGTCAAGGGCATCAGCCTGGTCAATGCGCTGTCCGCGTCCGACATCGTTGCGTCGTTTCCAGACCTGGTCGCGGTGCCGCTGGCCTCGCGGCAATGGTTCGACTTCATGCTGATCACCCGCGCCGAGTCCCGCAATAACGAGCTGACCGCGCGCCTGCTGGATGCCCTGAGCGCCACCGCTCAGGCGCGGCGTCAGGGCATCTACGCTGAGACGATCGCGCTGTTGCCCTAGCGGCGACCGCCGTGCTGTCATTGCGCCGGTGGCTGCCACGGCAGCGATTGCAGATCGCCGTCGATACTGATTGCCTGCCCGCTGACCATCGCCCCGAAGGGGCTGGCCAGGAACAGCGCCATGTTGGCAATGTCCGCGGCCCGCACGAACTGCCGCAGGCTGACGCCGGACAACTCCAGCCGAGTCTGTTCTTCCACCGACAATCCCATGTTCTTCGCCCTGGCCGCGATGACTCGTTCGATGCGCGGTCCGGCCACCAGCCCCGGCAGCAGCGCATTGACCCGGATGTTCAGCGGCCCCAACTCGATCGCCAGCGAGCGGGTCAGGCCAACGACGCCCCATTTGGTGGCGGCATACGGTGTGCGCATGGGCAAGCCCATCCGGCCCGCCACCGAGCTGATGTTGATGATGCTGCCGCCGCCCGATTCGCGCAGCGCGGGCAGCGCATGCCGCACGGTGTGGAATTGCGAGGCAAGATTGATGTCCAGCGTCGCGTCCAGCTCCTGCGCGGTGATGTCGGCGATCCCCGCCGTGGGGCCTGCGATGCCGGCGTTGTTCACCAGCACGTCCAGCCCGCCAAGATGCGACAGCGCCGTCTGCATGTAGCGGTCGATTTCGTCGCGGCTGCCAACGTCCGCGCGCGCCCAGGCGTGGCGGCAGGCGGCCAGGGCCTGGTCATCGACATCGCACAGATGCACGCGCGCGCCGCGTTCCGCGAAGGCGTCGGCCAGCGCGGCGCCGATGCCGGACGCGCCGGCCGTGACGATGACCCGCTTTCCGGGCAGATCGACGGGCAGGGCGGCGATGGCAGTGGGCGGATTCATAGGATTATTGGATTGGGTCATGGCATCAGGGCTTCATCAAGCGGCAGGTCGATTCCGCAGGCGACGTGTACACCTGGTCGCCCGGCACGCGCGCCACCAGCTTGTAGTAGTCCCACGGGGCCTTCGATTCCGCCGGCGTCTTCACCTGCATCAGGAACATGTCATGCACCATCAGCCCGTCCGCGCGAATCTTGCCGTCCTTCACAAAGAAGTCGTTCACGGGATTGGCCTTGAGCCACTTCATGATGGTGTCGCCGTCGGTGCTCTTGGTCGCTTCCACCGCCTTCAGATAGGTCGTCGCCGCGGAATAATCGCCGGCCTGCAGCATGGAGGGCTTCTTCTTCATCACGGCCTCGAAGCGCGACGCCCATTTACGCGATGCGTCGTCCTGGTCCCAATACCACGCCGTGGTCAGGTACATGTTCTGCGCCGCTTGCAGGCCCAGCGCATGCACATCGGTGATCAGCACCAGCAGGCCCGCGATCTTCATCTTGGGCGTCAGGCCGAACTCGTTGGCCGCCTTGACCGCGTTGCTGGTGTCGCTGGCGGAATTGGCCAGCCCCAGCACCTGCGCGCCCGAGGCCTGTGCCTGCAGAATGAACGACGAGAAATCAGCCGTGTTCAGCGGATGCCGCACCCGGCCCTTGGCGTTGCCGCCGTCGGCCTGAACCACCTTCGATGCATCCCGCTCCAGCGCATGGCCGAACGCGTGGTCCACCGTCAGAAAGAACCAGTCCTTGTTGCCTTCCTTCATCATCGCGCGCGCCGTGCCGCGTGCCAGCGACACCGTGTCGTACACGTAATGCACCGTGTAGGGCGTGCACTGCGAGTTCGTCAGCTCGGACGCGCCCGCGCTCACCACGAAGAACGGCGTTTTCTTTTCCTCGGCCACCTTCGCCATCGCCAGCGCCGCTGCGGAGTTTGCCCCCGCGATCAGCATGTTCACGCCACGCTGATCCAGCCATTCGCGGGCGCGTGACGACGCGATATCCGCCCGATTCTGATGGTCCGCGACCAGCACCTCCACCTTCTTGCCCGCCACCGTGCCGCCAAGATCTGCAATAGCCATCTTGATCGCCTCGGCGCCGCCCGGCCCATCGGCGTCGGCCGACAGACCCGACATATCCGTGATGAATCCGATTCGGATGACCCCGTCATCGGCCTGGGCCGCCGCCGCCATGCCCAACAGCGCGGCCAAAGCCGTCGCGCACAATGTTTTTTTCATGTCTCGTCTCCCCACTGGGTGGATGTGTGTTTTCAGAACGCGACGTTGCCGCGTCCCTTCAGTTGCAGCGTCGCGCGCGCATCGTCGGGCGTGGCGACCTGCAAGGATAGGTCTTCCAGAATGCGCCGGATGCGGCGCACCTGGTCCGCGTTCGACAGCGCCAACTCGCCCGGGCCGTCCCACAACGAATCTTCCAGGCCCACGCGCACGTTCCCGCCCATCGTGGCCGCCATCGTCGCCAGCGGCGTCTGCTTGCGCCCTGCGGCCAGCACCGACCAGATGTAGTCGTCACCAAACAACCGGTCGGCGGTTCGCTTCATCATCATCACGTCTTCGGGATGCGTGCCGATGCCGCCGCGGATACCAAATACCGACTGGATCAGGAACGGCGGCTTGAGCAGCTTGCGGTCCACGAAATGCGCGGCCGTGTACAGGTGCCCGATGTCGTAGCACTCGATTTCGAAGCGCGTGCCGTTGTCGCTGCAAGACGTCAGGATGTGCTCGATGTCCTTGAACGTGTTGCGAAAGATCAGGTCATTGCTGCCCTCAAGGTAAGGCCGCTCCCACGCATGCTTGAATTCCTTGAACCGCTCCAGCAGTTCATACATTCCGAAGTTCATCGACCCCATGTTCAGCGACGCCACCTCGGGCTTGAACTGCAGGGCCGGCGCCATGCGCTCGGCGATGGGCAGCACCGGCGAACCGCCCGTCGTGATGTTGACCACGACGTCAGACGCTTCCTTGATGCGCGGCAGGAACTGCGCGTACAAGGCCGGATCCTGCGTGGGTTGGCCGGTGTCCGGTTGACGCGCGTGCAAATGCACGATGGCCGCGCCCGCTTCGGCGGCGTCCAGCGCGGACTGCGCGATCTGGTCAGGGGTGACGGGCAGATGGGGCGACATCGACGGCGTATGGACCGAACCGGTGATGGCACAGGTGATGATGACCTTCCTGGACTTTTTCATGGGCCTAAGGCGCTGTGTGATTGCGCTGTGGATTCTTGTGGCCCCGGCTGTCTCCTCCGGGTGTGGGCCATTCTGTCGCAGGCCTTCGGGTCCTGTCACCTGAACAGAAATTATCAATTGATAGGGAATCCGGTGCTGCGGTGCAGCGTGGACAGAAGAACCTTTGCCAATGCGATGTTCACGACGCACGTCAACCCACTAATCACCCAGGTTGTTTACTCTGGGCGTCCCTGTAATCAAATGTGTGGGAGAGCCGTTGTGAAGGTGGTGGAACAGGCTGATTGTGAGAATAAAAAGGTGGTAAGCGAGGGTTTGATAGGAAAGGATCTCCTAGAAATCCTTGATTTGGCATTCTCGGTAATCTACAAGTTTTCGATCGGCGTTGGGGCGATATTGATTGTCGTGTACCTGTCCTCAATGGGCTTCTATCCGGCATTCAGCGCGAGCGAAGTGGTCTTCTTGGTTTTTCTCACAATGATGTTTGGGTTCGTCTTTACCCTAACGTTGATGTACGGAGCTCTTGGGTGTTTGTGGATCGTGACCGGTGTAGAGGCCATTATGAGAATGAGAGGTCGCCTCCGAGAAAATCCTGGCGCAGATCGGCGAAAGAAATTTCGTAGTCAGCTTCGCAAAGCGAAAGCTAAAAAAAGGTCGATATCGCTGAGTATCAGAAAAAGACTGCGAAAAGTCTTCAAGACTGATCAAAGGGGAAAGGCACCGGTTCGAAGTCTACGGCCTGAATTTGCTAAAGGATGGATGCCTTTCTTGATGTCGATTTTGGTGTTCGGCATATCGGGGTTGGTGTTCTTTGAATTGGCAGAAACAAGACGTCTGTTTATCGGTGCTGCTATCGCAGGTTTCACGTTGATTCTAGTAGCCGGATCCGTGTTTCGTTCACAACCCGCCACGACGCGTGGATCACGGGTTGAGTCAAGAGCGGTTGCCAAATTCTTCGCTTGGGGGCTGTTGGCGTCGACAACTGTGTATGCAGTTTTCGCCGGATTTTCGACTCAATTAGATATTGTGATGTCGCAATTAGGCATGCGATCGATATCAGCGACGGTGGAAGTGTCGGAGGGCGAAACAGCCCGTCTAATGATGATCTCTGACGCCTTGAGCTTTCCCGTCGTGGATTGCAGGAAGGCGAGTTCTGGGCGAATCTTGGCTCACTACGCTACCGTGCCTTGGCATGGCGTAGGCGAGAAGAGTCGATTGGAATTCAACATTCCCGGGGAGAAACAACGCATGCCAGGATTGGCCGTCGAAAGGCCGTGGAAGCACGCAGCCGTGTCTGTAGATGCAAGCCAAACGACCGTTATAGATACTAATCCGCGATTGGCGCGATGCCTCCCTTACAGTACTAAGGCAATGTACGGAGTGAACGATGCGGAGTTCTCCGAATTCGGCAAGCGCGCTTTGGAGTCCATGCTGCGCGTGCTTAGCCGTGACAGGTCCGCTGATTCTGCTCATATCATGATCTATGTCGATCATGAAAGTGACAAAGCGCTGGCCCAAGAAAGAAGCGACGCAATCGCTCAACAACTACGTCGCATTTCAGCCGAAGTAGACATGAAAATTACGACGCAGGTAAAAACGGGATCGGCATCTTTCACGTTGGTGCCAGGGTCTGACATTGAGATATGGATTGGAAAGTCTGGGCTACTCCAATTCTGAAATGAAAGATCAATCAGAGGGTGGCAGTACCGGCACATATTAAAAAGGCTTTGCCAGAGATATCTGGCAAAGCCTCTATTTCTATAGTGGACCTTAGTCCTGGCGGCTGGTCACTTCAACCAGGTGGTAGCCGAACTGGGTCTTCACCGGACCTTGCACTTCGCCGACCGGGGCGCTGAACACGACGGTGTCGAATTCCTTGACCATCTGGCCCGGGCCGAAGGTGCCCAGATTGCCACCGTCGCGGCTCGACGGGCAGCTCGAGTTTTCCTTGGCGAGCTGGGCGAAGTCAGCGCCATTCTCGATGGCGGTCTTGAGTTCGTTGGCCTTCGCTTCGGTGGAAACGAGGATGTGACGGGCGGAGGCTTGTGCCATGAGGGAACTCCTTGCAGACTGATTTGGGGAGGGGAGAGTAACGCATTCGCGTGAACTCGCTACGTTGGCAATGATAAACGGGGATTGATCCGGCCCCGGATCAGGCTTGGTGTGCGCATGTGACGAGCATCCGCACTTCCCCTAATACCTGGCCATATCCTTATACGATTATCGTATTTTCAACGCGCCCCTCCCCGGGGTGCGTCCACAGCCGAGGCAACGCGGGCTGGCAATGAGATGCACGTTTTCGGACGAGACTTCCTATGCCTGATTCAGCTTCCCGAGTACTGTTGAAACGAGAGTCGGTCTCGCCGTTCTCGTCAGAGCCCAATCTGACGGACCGTGTCACCGAGATGCTGCTGGACGAGATTACCAGTGGCGACTACCAGGTCGGCGAGGTCCTGCCGCCTGAGCAGACCATCGCCACCCGGCTTGGCGTTTCGCGCACCGTGCTGCGCGAAGCGGTTTCCCGCCTGAAGGGCGATGGCATCGTGCAAAGCAAGCAGGGCCGCGGGCTGACCGTCATGCAGACGGCGCGGCCGTCGGTGTTGCGCATGCAGGCGGCGGACATTGGCGATGCGGATCAGGTGCTGCGCATCGTGGAACTGCGCCGGGGCTTCGAGATCGAGGCGGCGCCGCTTGCGGCGGCTCGGCGTGATGAGGACGACCTGGCCGCGATGCGGCTGGCGCTGCGCAAGATGGCCGACGCGATTGCGTCCGGCGACGTGGCGGTTGGCGTGGATGCCGACATGGAGTTCCACCGCTGTGTGGCGCGTGCTACGCGCAACGAACACTATCTGAATTTCTTCGATTTCCTGGCGGTTCTGCTCAAGAAGAACCTGCGCGTGTCGCGCTCGCGGTCGGCCAAGATCGCGGGCCGCGGGGCGCAGGCGCAGAAAGAGCATGAAGCGCTGTTTGCCGCCATCGAGAAGGGCGACGTGGAGCTGGCGCGGCAGCATGCGCGCACGCACGTCGACAACACGGAAGCACGTCTGCGTACAGCGGCGGCCACGGCTGAGAAGCCGTAGGCGCCCAATAAGGGCATCCTCCAAGGGGAAGTGGTGATGGGTCAGAAGACGGTCGACGAGTTGGTGCGCGCCGAGGAGGGACTGGTCAGCCGGTCCATCTTCGTGGACGAAGAGATCTTTCAGCAGGAACTGAAGCAGATCTTCTCGCGTGCGTGGCTGTTTGTGGGGCACGAAAGCCTGGTGCCCAAGCCGGACGATTACTTTGTCTCGCGCATGGGTACGGAATCCGTGATCCTGACGCGCGACCGGCAGGGGCAGATCCAGGTCATGCTCAATAGCTGTGCGCATCGCGGCATGAAGCTGTGCCGCTATGACCACGGCAACAACCGGACCTTCACCTGTCCGTACCACGGCTGGAGCTTTTCCACCGACGGCAAGCTGGTGGAACGGCCCGGCGAGCTGGTCGGGGTGCCCGGCCACGCGACGCACTACAAGGGCGAGCTGGACAAGAAGCAGTGGGGCCTGAAGACGGTGGCGCAGGTGGTGAACTACAAGGGCGCCATCTGGGCGACCTGGGACCCCAATGCGCCACCGTTCCTGGACTACATCGGCAACATGCGGCTGTACCTGGATGCGGCGCTGGATCATCGCAACGGCAGCCCGGGCGGCTCGGAAGTCATCGGCGGCGTGCAGAAGTGGCGCGTAAAGTGCAACTGGAAGTTCGCGCCCGAGAACTTCATTGGCGATCTTTACCACGACATCAGCCACCGCTCGGTGGACATCGTGGGCATCGGCCCGGGCGGCGGCAAGGGGCGGCGCGATGCGTCGGCGACGCGCTCGGCGATCTGTTTTCCGGAGTTGGGCCACGGTCTGCTGGGCCGGTTGCCGTTCTACGAAGAAGGCCCCTACGCGCCGCAATATGGCCGTTATCCGGAAGTCGAGGCCTACTACCGCGAGATCCACGAGCAGCGCGAACGCACGCTGGGTTCGGCGATGCGGGTACAGACCAGCGTGGGCACGATCTTTCCGAACATGTCGTTTCACGGCCGCCAGCCGCGCACGCTGGCGGTGTTTCATCCGATCAGCTCGACCGAGATGGAAATGTGGCGCATGTACCTGGTGGACAAAGATGCACCGGAAGCGGTCAAGGACGCGGCGCGGCATTATTTCCTGCGTTATTCCGGGCCGGGCGGCATGACCGAATCCGACGACATGGAGAACTGGACCGGCGCTACCGAGGCCAGCATGGGCGCGATGTCGCGCGAGCTCTTCTTCAACTACCAGATGGGCGTGGGCCACCGGGAAGACGTGCCCGAGATTCCGGGCTGCGCCGTCAACGGGGAATACACCGAGGAAAACGCGCGAATCTACTACCGGCGCTGGGCGCAGTTCATGAACGGCCTGTCCTGGGATCAACTGATGGCGGGCGCCGTGCGCCTTGAGGAGGCGGCATGAACGCAACCATCGAGAACGCGCCGCCCGTGGCGCAGGACGACAGCGTGGACGACATGCTGCTGTGGTGGGAAGCGCACCGCTTCCTGCACTACGAGGCCGATCTGCTGGACCATCGCGAGTTCGACAAGTGGCTCAGCCTCCTGGACGAGGCCATCACGTATCGCATGCCGCTCACGCGCAACGTTCGCCGCGACGCGATGGCGCAGGAATACTCCGGCAAGCAGGATGCGGCCTGGTTCGACGAAGGCATCGATACGCTGCGCCAGCGGGTGGCGCAGATCAAGACGGGTATTCACTGGGCCGAAGAGCCGGCCTCGCGCGTGTCCCATCTGGTGACCAACATCCGCGTGCTGGACGTGACGCCCGACGAGGGCGGCGGCGACCTGGTACGGGTGCGGTCGCGCTTTCTGATCTATCAAAACCGCTTGCAGTCCGAAGTGAATCTGTTCGTGGGCAAACGTGAAGACGTGCTGCGCAGGCGCGACGGGCGCTTCACGATACTGTCGCGCGAGATCCACCTGGACCAGAACGTACTCTTGTCGAAGGCGCTGACGATCTTCTTCTAGCGCGACGATGCCGGACCCGGCCCGTCTGCCGGGAATCGATGGTTTTCCTTCCACTCGGGGCCAGACCGCCGACAGGACGCGCTCGCCCATACCTGGAGTTGCAGCATGCAAAGACGTACTGTACTGAAGGCCATTGCCGGCGCGGCCGCGATGTCGGCGACGGGAATCTCGTGGGGCGCCGACGCCGCGTATCCGAGCAAGCCGATCCGCCTGATCGTGCCGTATCCGCCCGGCGGCGTCACGGACGTGGCGGGGCGCCTGGCCGGTGAGATCCTTACCCGCAAGTTCGGGCAGCCCGTGGTGGTGGAGAACCGGCCGGGCGCGAACGGCATGATTGGCAGCCAGCAGGTGGCTTCCGCGCCGGCGGACGGCTACACGCTGCTGCTCAATGGTTTGGGCGGCATGGTGTTGCCGATGGCTACGGTGACCGGGCTGCCGCTGGACACGGCGCGCGCCTTCACGCCGATTGCGCAGATGGCGGAGTTCATCAACGTACTGATCGTGCAGACGGACTCGCCGATACGCAGTGTCGACGATCTGATCGCCACGGCGCGCAAGCGCAGCAAGGACGGCCTGAACTACGGATCCAACGGCATCGGTTCGTCGGTGCATCTGACCACGGCGTTCTTCGCGCAGCACACGGGCACCAACCTGCTGCACGTGCCATACAAGGGCAGCGGCGAGATGCTGGTGGATGTGGTGAACGGCAACCTGGACTTCAGCTTCAGCAACCTGCCGCCGGTGATGGGATTGATCCGCAAAGGCTCGATACGTCCGATTGCGGTGACCAGCAGCTATCGCAGCAAGCAGTTGCCGGATGTGCCGACGATGGCCGAGCAAGGCGTGGCGGATTTCGACGTGACGAGCTGGCTGGGCGTTTATGGCCCCGCGGGCATGGCGCCGGACGTGGTGCAGAAGATCAGCGCGGCCTTGCAGGAAGGCATGGCGCAGCCGCAGTCAGTGGAAACCTTGACCGCCGCGGGCTTTGAGCCCAAGCCGCGAGGGGCCGATGCCTTTGCGGAATTGAATCGGGCCGAGCTGACGCGCTGGAAGCAGGTGGCCACCAAAGCCAGCATTTCCCTGAAATTCGGAGCCTGAGCATCATGGAAACCTCATCAGCCCCGCAGCGTGTCCACACGGCCATCATCGGCGCGGGGCATGCGGGCGTGGAGTGTGCGTGGGCCTTGCGCGCAGCCGGCGTGGAGGGCGACGTCGCGCTTTTTGGCGCGGAAGCGCATGCCCCCTACGAACGGCCGCCGCTGTCGAAGGCGCTGCTGACCGGCTCGACCAGCGCCGAACGCATCGCGCTGCGGGCGGGTAGTGCGTACGAGAAGTCGCGCGTGATCGTGGTGGCGGGCGATCCGGTGACTGCGATCGACACCGCGGCGCACACGCTGCGTACGGCGTCGGGCAGCGAAGTTGTTTACGAACACTGCGTGCTTGCCACTGGCGCCAGCGCGCGCGGCATTGCCGAGGTGGCGGGCGAGCAGGTGTTCTCCGTTAGAGGCCTGGACGACGCGCACCGGCTGCGCGAGGCGTTGCGGCCGGGCATCCGGCTGCTCGTCGTGGGCGCGGGGTATCTGGGGCTGGAGGCGGCCTGCTCGGCGCGCAAGCTGGGCGCAGAGGTGCTGGTGCTGGAGCAGGGCGGCAACGTGATGGCGGGCAAGGTGTCCGAGCCCACCGCCACGCGCTTGGGCGACCTGCACCGCGAGGCCGGCATCGAGATCCGCCACGGCGCGGCGGTGCGGCGCTGGGAACGTACTGCGACGGGCTGGCGCGCGCATCTGGCCAGCGGCGAGCCCATCGATGCCGAGCTCGTGCTGGTGTCGATTGGCGCGGTGGCCGAAACGGCGCTTGCCGAGGCTGCGGGACTGATCTGCGTGGACGGCGTGGTCGTGGACGAATGCTGCCGGACCTCGGCGCCCGACGTCTATGCCATCGGCGATTGCGCCAGCGCCTTTCGGGGTGAGCTTCAACGCTACGCCCGCATCGAAAGCGTGCAGAACGCGCTGGCGCAGGCACGCACGGCGGCGGCCGCCATTGCCGGCAAGGCACCGCCCGCGGCGAGTCCGCCCACGTTCTGGTCAGAGCAGCAGGGGCGGCGCCTGCAGATGGCTGGCCTCGTCGATCCGGCCGCGCCTTGCCGTGACGTGCTGCTGCCCACCGCCAAAGGCTGGCTGGTCGAGCGCTATCAGCACGGCCGCCTGGCCGCAATCGAAGCGGTCGACAGCCCCGTGGAATTCATCAAGGGCGTGCCGCGCATCGGCGCGCCCGAAGCGGTTGCGGCCGCTGTTTGACGCTACCTCTGGAGACAACATGCCCGTTGCGATATTTGAATTGCCCGATGGCGCCGAACAGGTGCTGGACGTGCCCGACGACTGGTCGCTGATGGAGGCCGCGCGGCGCGATGGCCTGGAAGGCATCGTCGCCGAATGCGGCGGCGGCGCCATCTGCGGCACCTGTCACGTGCAAGTGAACGCCGAATGGCACGCGCGGCTGGAGCCGCCCGGCATGGCCGAGGAGGCGTTGCTGGAAGTCGTGCCCGAGCGCTGCCCGACCAGCCGCCTGTCCTGTCAGGTCATCATGACGCCCGAGCTGGATGGCATTCGCGTGCGCGTGCCGTCATCGCAGCTTGAACTGTAGCCGCGGCGCTGAATCGCAAGGAGCCACCGCATGGCCGACAACAAATCCATCAACCTCGTCGATCTGCAACCCGGTGTGCGCGTGCGCATGGCGGGCGGCGCGTTGGCCGAGATCGTCGAGAACCCGCAAGACGGCTTCTGGCTGATCGTCCGCTATCTGGACCATCCCGCCGAACCCGCGCTGGTCGACGCCGGTGAGCAGCAGGTGTTTGCCACCGACGTCGAAGCCATCGAACCCTGACCCCACTGGAGCTCCCAATGAATCAAAAGCCCAAAGTCATCGTCTCCGCGCCCGTGCCGCCGGACCTGCGTGAACGCCTCGCCGAGCGCTGCGAAATCGTCGAAGTGCCCACCGGTCAGAATCCCGCTGACGTGCTGGGTGCAGACGAGCGCGCGCAGATCGAAGGCATGGTGTGCACGGTGCGCACCAAGGTCGATCAGGCGTTGCTGGACGCCTTGCCCGCGTTGAAGGTCAGTTCGAACTTCGCCGTGGGGTTCGACAACGTCGACCTGGCGGCCGCCACGCGGCGCAAGGTGCTGATCTGCAATACGCCGGGCGTGCTGGACGGCGCGGTGGCCGACGTGACCATCGGCCTGATGCTGTGCCTGTCGCGCAACCTGGTGGCGGGCGATGCCTTTGTGCGCAGCGGCGCGTGGACCAAGGGCGCCTTTCCGCTGACGCGCGACATTCGCGGCAAGACGCTGGGCCTCTTGGGCATGGGCCGCATCGGACGTGTCGTGGCGCGCGCGGCGCAGGCCTTCGACATGAAGGTGATCTATCACAACCGCCGCGAGGATCCGCAGGCCGAAGGCCTGGCCACCTATGTGGATCGCGATGAACTCTTCAAGACGTCCGACGTGCTGAGCGTGCACATCCCGCTGTCCGCGGAAACGCGCCATTCCGTCGGCAAGCGCGAGCTGGAACTGATGAAGCCCACGGCGTACCTCATCAACACCGCGCGCGGACCCGTCATCGACGAGGCCGCCTTGGTGGAAGCGCTGCGCGCCGGCACGATCGCGGGCGCGGGGCTGGACGTGATGGAGCAGGAACCGCTGCCGGCCGACAACCCGCTGTGCGCCTTGCCGAACGTCGTGCTGCAGGCCCACGTGGGCAGCGCGACGCACGAAACGCGGCGCGCGATGATCGACCTGGCGGTGGCCAATCTGATGGATGCGCTGGGCGGCCAAAAACCACAGGCTATGGTCAACGCCGAAGTCTGGCAGGCGCGCGCCTGACGGCAATGCGCCGTTAGACGCGGCCCCGCTAACGCGCGGCTGGCGGGGCGGGACCAGCGCATGCAGCCGGTCCCGCCTTTCGCCTATTTCCCGCCGTAATCCACCACGATCCCCGCCTGCTTCGCAACCTCGCTCCAGCGCTTGAGCTCCGCTTTCGAAAACGCCTGGAACTGCGCGGCGTCGCGCAACTTGGGTTCAAAGCCGGCGTTGATGATGCGGCTCTGGTATTCCGGCGCGGCCAGCCCGGTGACGATGGTGTTGGACAGTTGGGCGATGATCGCCGGCTCCACCTGCGCGGGCGCATACATGCCCAGCCAGCTCGTGACGTCGAAGTCCTTCATGCCCTGTTCCTGCATCGTCGGCACATTGGGCAACTGGCGCGCGCGGTAAGCGCTGGTCACCGCCAATGCCTTCAGGCGCTTGCCGTCAACCATCGGCAGCGTGGGCGGCAGGTTCATGAAACAGAGGTCCAGGTCGCCGTTGGCCGTGCCCACCAGCGCCTCGCTGGCGCCCTTGTACGGCACATGATCGAACTTCAGGCCCGTGCGCATGGCAAAGAGCTCGGCCGTCATCTGCGACGAACTGCCGACGCCGTTGCTGCCGTACAGCGGTTTGCGCTTCGTGGCGCGGAGATATTCGATCAGCTCCGGGACCGTATTGGCCGGGTGGTCGACGCGGACGACAAGCGCGTTGACGAACTCGGCTACCTGGGCGATGGGAAGCAGGGCAGTGGGGATGTCGATGGGCAACCCGCGCAGCGTGGCGGGCGGCAGGACGTTGTGGCCGAGGCCCCCGGTGGTGAGGGTGTAGCCGTCGGGCTTCGATGCGGCTGCTGCCTGCATGCCGATGACGCCGCCCGCGCCGGCGCGGTTCTCGATGACCACGCTCTGGCCGTACTTGGCATAGAGCAGGTCGCCGACCAACCGTCCCGCAAGATCGGTGGCGCTGCCTGGGGTGGATGAGACGATGATCTTGATGACGCGGGACGGATACGCCCCGTTCTGTGCCCAGCTTGCGCCGGTCAGGTGCAGGCCGGCGGCGGCCCCCATCAGCTTCAACGCACTACGACGTTTCATGACGACTTCCCCTTGGGTTATAGACCTACTGCTTCACGTGCTGCTCCAAAAATGTGATCCGAACTTTGTACGATAAACATATTTCTCGTACGGTACGGGTCACGCGAGAGCACGCAAATTGCGGCTTACCCTAGGGGAGTCGTCGCGGGCCTTGCGGCCCGGTTTTCAGCGCACCGGCCAGCCGTACATCAGGCCGCCGTTGCGGTACGAGGCGTTAAGGCCGCGTTCGAGTTTCAGCGGGCTGTGGGGGCCCAGGTTCTTCTCGAAGCTCTCGCCGTAATTGCCGACGGTCTTGATGATGTTGTAGGCCCACTTGTCATCGACACCCAGGTTCTTGCCCATGCCCGGCGTCACGCCCAGCAGGCGCTGGATGTTCGGATTGGTGCTTTTCAGCATCTCGTCCACGTTCTTGGACGTGACGCCGTATTCCTCGGCTTCCAGCATGGCGTTCATGGTCCAGCGGACCAGGTTGAACCATTGCTCGTCGCCCTGGCGGACCATGGGACCGAGCGGCTCCTTGGAGAAGTTTTCCGGCAGGATGTCGTACTTTTCCGGGCTTTCCAGGTTGCTGCGCGCGGCGGCGAGCTGCGATTTGTCGCCGGTGAACGCGTCGCAACGGCCCACGGCGAAGGCGCGGATGATCTCGTCCAGGCGCTCGACGACGACTGGCTTGAAGTTGACGTTCTGCGAACGGAACCAGTCGGCCAGGTTCAGTTCAGTGGTGGTGCCGGGCTGCACGCAGACCGTGGCGCCTTCCAGCTCCTTGGCGCTTTTGACGCCCAGGGACTTGTTCACCATGATGCCCTGGCTGTCGTAGTAGTTGACGCCCACGCCGATCAGGCCCAGCGTCGTGTCGCGCGTCAGCGTCAGGGTGGTGTTGCGGGTCAGCACGTCGACTTCGCCGGATTGCAGGGCGGTAAAGCGCTGCACGGCGCTGATCGCCTGGATCTTGGCCTTGGACGCGTCGCCGAACAGGGCAATGGCCAGCGCGCGGCACAGGTCCACGTCCAGTCCGATCCAGCCGCCCTTGCTGTCGTTCACGGAAAAGCCCGCGACGCCCGTGGATACGCCGCAGTGGACAAAGCCCTTGCTCTTGACCGCGTCGAAGGTCGCGCCGGCATGGGCGGTCCAGGACGAGATGAACAAGGCGGTTCCTGCCGCAGCCAGTTTGAGTGCTTTCATGGTGTCTCCGCGCAGCGTTGCGCATGTTTATCGCTCAGCCGAAGGCTGAAGTGCGGCGCATAGTACCAGTGGGTCCGGGAGGGAGAATCGGGGAATTCCCGTTAAATCCGAGTGGCGGAATTTGATGGGAATAGAATCGGCCTATGACACCCCAAGACGACCCCGCAGGGCCGGACGATCAGCCTAGGCGCCCCTTCGCCTTCGTGAAGGACCAGCTGCATGGCACGTGGACCGAGCTGACCCGCGTCAACACCAGCGACCGACCCTGGGAAATGCCCCTGGCCGCCGCGCTGTCGTCAGGCCTGCCGCTGATGGTGGGCGCGTATTTCGGGCGCATGGACTACGGGCTGATGTCCAGCCTGGGCGGCATGGTGTTCCTGAGCCTGCCCAATGCCTCGCTGCAGATCCGCATGATGATGCTGCTGGCCGCGTCGTTCGGTATGGTCGCCTGCTATGCGCTGGGCGCGCTGACGCAATTCTGGCCAACCGCCACCATCGCGGCGCTGACGCTGATAGCCATGGTGGTGAACATGGTGTGTCGCTGCTATCGCCTGGGGCCGCCGGGCAGCCTGTTCTTCATCATGGCCACGGCGATTGCCGCGTACACGCCCGGCACCGTCGAAGACGTGCCCCTGCGCGTGGGAATGGTGGCGCTGGGCTGCCTGGTCGCATGCCTGGTGGCCTTTGCGTATTCGCTGCACATGACGCGCGTCGCGCCGCCGCCCGCGCCCATCGAGCTGCCCAAGCCGACCTTTGATTTCGTGGTCTACGACTCGGTGATCATCGGCCTGTTCGTGGGCATCTCGTTGCTGGTGGCCGAACTGCTGCAACTGCAGCGGCCGTACTGGGTGCCGGTGAGCTGCCTGGCGATCATCCAGGGCGCCAGCCTGCGCGCGGCATGGAGCCGGCAGATGCACCGCATCCTGGGCACCGCGGTGGGGCTGTGCGTGGCGTGGGCGCTGCTCAGCCTGCCGCTGAACGTCTGGACGCTGAGCCTGGTGATGATGGCGTTGTCCTTCGGCATCGAGACGCTGGTGGTGCGGCATTACGCCAGCGCGGTCGTGCTGATTACGCCGCTGACCATCTTCCTGGCCGAGGCGCCGCATCTGGGGCAGGGCTATCCCATCGACGTCATCGAGGCGCGTTTCGTGGACACGGTGCTGGGCGCCTTCATCGGGGTGCTCGGCGCGGTGCTGCTGCACAACCAGCGTATCCGCCCGGTGCTGTCGCGCTGGATGCGGGCGGTGCTGCCGCGCCGGGTGAATTGACGCCGCGATGCCAACGCGGCAGCATGGACCTTCCGATACCCTGGAGACACTCATGGATTGTTCTGTTGAAGGTAAGGTCGCGTTCGCCGATGGCCAGTCGTATCACTTCGCGACCGTGGACGCGGCGCTCGCATTCGCCGAATGCGTCAAGAGCAGCCAGAATCCCGCGCAGTGCGCCGCCACCCACGGCAGCACCAGTCAGGTCAAACTGGAAGACGTGGCCGCGCAGGAAGACGCTGAGCGGCGCGAGCAGGATCCGGGCGCCGGCACCTGATCCGGTTGTTGGCGGCGGCAAGCGCGAGGCCCACGGATCACAACCGTATACTGCGCGATCTTCGAAGCCTCCCGGAAACCCCCCGCATGTCTTACACGCCCGGCGATATCTACGTCACGTTCAACCGCCGCCTGCAGGCCTACACCGCTACGCAGATCACGCATGTAAAGGGCGACGGGGCGGGCGCCGAGATCGCCGTGCTGAGCCTGGATTGGGTGGGCAGCGAGTTGCCCGGCGACGCCGACATCGCGGCAATGCGGCCGGCGCACTTCGATTTCTACTTCTGGCGGGACCGCGTGGATCATATGTGGATCAGCGGACCGGTACCCGCGCACGCCAAGCACGTGGGTTGGCGCGATCCGCTCGTGACCGAGGAGTCGCGCTCTTATTCAGGCGGTTGGTCCAGTGGCGACATGCTCTACAACCAGCGCCGCTGGAACGCGATCGACGCCGGCGTCCGTGCACGTTTCAAGGCGGCCGCGCATGCGGACACGCCCGATCACACGGTGGTGCTGGAGCAGCCGGGCCGCACCATCACGCGCGCCATGCGCGGCCTGGACAGCGAGGCGTTGCTTGCCGCGCCGTCGCTCGCCACGTTCGACGACATGCCCTTGCTGATCAAGCTGCAGGTGGATGCGCCCGTGCCTGGCTTGCTGGAATGGGCCCGCACGAAGCCGATTCTTAGCGAACTGGAGTACGCCAGTTTCGGCGAGCCAGTCGTCGACCTGCGCGGCACGTCGTTCCAGCGGGTCGCCATCGACGTGACCGGCGTGCGCGAACTGTATTTGAATGACGGACTGAACACGTTGTCGCTGCGCGGTGACGTGCATCCAGATCTGGTGGTGCACGCTGAGGCCGATGGCGTGTGGTTGCGGCTGGAACGCGAAAACGCGATCTGGTCCGGCGCGGGGTTGACGCTGCTCGGCGCGATCTCGCTGCGCGGCATGAAAGCGCTGGACTGCGCCGAGGTGGCGCGTGTCTTTCCGCACCTGCACTCGCTGTACGTGTGGGGTGCCCCCGGCGTGGCTACCGGCATCGAGCATCTGGCGGCCTTGCGCGAGCTGGCGATGGTTCTGATCAACGACGTGTTTCCGCCTGCCGAGAGCCGGCTGCCCGGGCCCGACGCCTGGCCGGCGCTGCAATCGCTCTGGCTCACGAGCATGCCGGCCGAGATCCTGGCGCAGGCCAAGAAGGACTACAAGAAAGCCGCAGCGGCGGGTCTGGACCTGGAGGTCAGCAAGCCCCGCAAGCCCGAATGGCTGGCCGCGAACCTGGACAATCCGTTTCGCGAATGGGACGGCAGCGAGCACATCACCGCCGCCCAGGCCAAGAAAGCCGCCGCGCTGTACCGCAAGACCCGCGGCGACGCGATGAAGGCCGCGGCGGCCCACGCCGCCGATGCGCAAGGGCTGATGTCGGCCATGTCGGATATCGTGCGGGCGTATACGGAAGGCTTCAACGCGCTCGACCGGCGCACGGGCTTCATCGAGACCGTGGAGCGCGATCAGATCTATGTGGCGCTGATGGGCATCCTGGACGCGGCGCAGGCCAAGGTCACTGAGGCCGCAGGTGACGGGGCGGCCACGCTGGACCGCGACGCGCTGGATCGCGCGGTGGATGAGGTGCGGGACTGGTAAGCGGGATCGGGCGCCGGCAATGACCGGCGCCCGTCCGTCAGACACCGCCGGCCGATTCGCAATACGGACAATCCGCGAGGCTCTGCTGTGTGGAACCGGCCTGCCCCGGCGACGTCCGTCCGCGGCTTGGCTCCCCACCTTGCGCCGCACCGCCTTCGCCGCCATGAAAGCACTCGTGCGCCAGCCACTGGCTCAGACGCTCGTAGCTTTCCATGTTGCTGCGCCAATTTGGCGCGCAAAGATAATAGCCAAGCGGGCTTTCAAAGGTGCGATCGAAAATATCCACCAGTTGTCCCGTGGCCAATTCCTTTTCGATCAGGCAGTGCGGCATCAGCGCCACGCCAAAGCCGGACGACGCAGCCTGGATAATCATCGAAAACAGATTGAAGCCCGGCCCGAAACGGGCGCGGTCATAATCGCCCAGATACGTCGAGAACCAGTATTCCCAGGACAGCGGAATCTCGATGTGCTGCAGCAGCGTGCATTGCTTGATGTCTTCCAGGCTGCTGATGGGATGCTGGTCCAGATATTCCCGCGAACACACCAGCCGGGTTTCGCGGCCCGTCAGGTATTTGGCCGCGCCGTCGTGCCAATCGCCGTATCCATACTGAATGGATGCGTCGAAATCGAGCTCGGTGCTCTTGTAGTCCGCGACGCTATAGCGCACGAAGTTGATAGATATATCCGGATTGACCTCGCGGAACGTCTTCAGGCGCGGAAACAGCCATTGCGCCGCAAAGGTGGGCGCGGCCGAGACATTCAGGGATTTCGCCGATTGCTGCGTCGCCATGACCTGCGACGTGGCGCTTTCCAGCGTATGCAAGGCCGGCCGGATCAGGCTGAGGTAGGTCGCGCCCATGCGGGTGAGCTGCAATCCGTTTGTTCCCCGGATGAACAGCGCGTGCCCCAGATAACCTTCCAGCGTGGCGATATGCCGGCTGATGGCGCTTTGCGTGACGAACAGTTCCTTGCCCGCCTTCGAGAATGACAGGTGCCGGGCGGCCGCGGAAAACGCGTTCAACTCGGAAAGGGTGGGGCAGCGGCGTCTCATAGGGGGGTATGAGTAAAGCTCATAAGGCTCTTCAAATTTGTGTCGAACGCATAGGGGGAGACCCGGTATCGGACCCCCGAATTGTACCGGTAGAGTTCGGCATGCCGTGATTTCCCGGCGTTTTGAACTGTTTACGTGGTCGATTTATGAATCCGGTTGTCATCAAGAATTGCAGGATCCTCAATACCCGAACCTTGGCCCTCGAAGCCGCTTCGACCGTGCTGGTCGAGGACGGGGTCATCACCCGCATCGGCGCCGACGCAACGGCGCCGGCGGATGCGCAGGTGGTGGACGCCAAGGGCATGACCTTGATGCCCGGCATGATCGACTGCCACGTGCACGTGGTGGCGTCGTCGTTCAACCTGGGCCGCGTCGCGGCCCTGCCCAACGCGCTGGCGCTGCTGCGCGCGTTGCCCATCATGCAGGGCATGCTGGACCGCGGCTTCACCTCGGTGCGTGACGCCGGTGGCGCCGACTGGGCGCTGGCGCAGGCCGTGCTGGACGGCACCGTCGACGGCCCGCGTCTCTTCTGCTCGGGCAAGGCCCTGTCGCAGACCGGCGGCCACGGCGACTTCCGCCCGCGCAACGATGAACTGGATCCTTGCCCGTGCTCGGTCAAGATCGGCAATATCGGCCGCGTGGTCGACGGCGTGGACAACTGCCGCCTGGCCGTGCGCGAGGAAATCCTCAAGGGCGCCACGCAGATCAAAGTCATGGCGTCCGGCGGCGTGGCATCGCCCAACGATCCCATCCAGAACCTGGGCTTCTCCGAAGCCGAGCTGATCGCCATCGTCGAAGAGGCCAGCAACGCCAACACCTACGTGATGGCCCACGCCTACACGCCGCGCGCCATCACGCGCGCCGTGCGCTGCGGCGTGCGCACCATCGAGCACGGCAACCTCGTCGACCACGAAGCCGCGCAGGTCATGAAGGAACACGGCGCCTACATGGTGCCCACGCTGATCACGTACGAAGGCCTGGCCAACGATGGCGAGCGCTACGGCCTGCCGCTGGACTCGGTCAAGAAGATCGCCACCGTGCGCACGCAGGGCCTGGCCGCGCTGGAGATCCTGGACGAAGTCGGCGTGAAGATGGGCTACGGCAGCGACCTGCTGGGCGAAACCCACTACATGCAGTCCGACGAACTGGTGCTGCGCAGCCGCGTGCTGGGCAATGCCAAGGTCATCCAGCAGGCCACGCTGATCGGCGCCGAGATCCTGAATCAGGAAGGCCTGCTCGGTGAAGTGTGCGAAGGCGCCTACGCCGACCTGCTGCTGATCGACGGCAATCCGCTGGACGATATCGAACTGCTCACCAAGCCCGATTCGATCAAGCTGATCATGAACCGCGGCCTGCTGCACAAGAACGCCTGCTGACGTTCCCCTCTTCCTTACTCCGGAATTTCCCCACCATGTTTTCCGTATCCGACCGCCTGGAGCGGTTGCCCTTCAGCAGCTTTCATTTCCGGCTGCTGATGATCGGCGGCCTCGGGCTCGCCTTCGAAGCGCTGGACGCCGGCATCATCGCCTTCATCATCCCCTCGCTGCGCACGCAGTGGGGCCTGACCACCGGCCAGATCGGCTGGATCGCCAGCAGCACCTATGTCGGCTTCCTGGTCGGCGCGCTGTTCTCCGGCATCCTGGGCGACCGCTACGGCCGCAAGAAGATCATGATGTGGGCGCTGCTGCTGTTCTGCGTGGCCACGTTCTTCAACGCGTTTGCGCGCAACTATCACGAGTTCTACATCCTGCGCATGATCGCCGGCATCGGCATGGGCGCTGAAGGCGCCATCATCGCGCCGTACCTGGCCGAATTCGTCAGCAGCAAGTATCGCGGCCGCTTCACCGGCGCGCTGGCGGGCTTCTTCTCGTTCGGCTTCGTGATGTCGGCGCTCTTGGGCTACTTCATCGTGCCGATGAGCGACGACGGCTGGCGCTGGATCATGATCATCGCTTCTGTTCCCGTCGTGTTCCTGCTGTGGTGGCGCAAGTCGTTGTTCGAATCGCCGCGCTGGCTTGAACACACCGGCCAGACCGCCGAGGCCAACCGCATCTGCGAAGCCATCGAAGCCGAAGTCCTGAAAAGCACCGGCCGCCAGCTGCCCACGCCCGTTGCCACGCGCAACGCCACGGCCACCAGCGCGCCGCAGCAGACGGCGATGGCCAAGCTGGCGTCGCTGTTTTCGCAGGAGTACCTGGGCACGACCATGCTGGTGTGGGTGTTCTGGATCACCGTGCTGTTCTGCTACTACGCCTTCCTGGTGTGGATCCCCAGCCTGCTGGTTGAGCGCGGCTTCACCATCACCAAGAGTTTCTCGTACACCATCCTGATCTACCTGTCGCAGATCCCCGGCTACTTCTCGGCCGCGTACTTCAACGACAAGATCGGCCGCAAGTACACCATCCTGGCCTACATGCTGCTGTCGTGCCTGTCCGCGCTGGGCCTGGCGCTGGCCAGCGGCGAGCAACAGATCATCATGCTGAGCATGCTGCTGTCCTTCGGCATGAACGGCGTGATCGCCGGCCAGTACACGTACACCGCCGAAATCTATCCCACCTCGATCCGTGCGACCGGCATGGGCGCGGCCTCTGCATTCGCCCGCATCGGCTCCATCGCATCGCCGACCATCGTCGGCGTGGCGTACCCGGTCCTGGGCTTTGCCGGCGTGTTCGCCATGATGACCGCCATCCTGCTGGTCGGCGGCCTGGGCATCCTGTTCTACGGCAAGAACACGCGTGGCGTCGTGCTTGAGGAGATCAACGCATGACGAAGGCATCCGCATTCCGGCCGCTGGCCGGCCACGCGCGCGATTTGGCGCTGGCCGCGGACCGGCAGGCGCAGTGGGGCGTGATCTCCAACCTGCTTCACGCCTGCTTTGGCCACAAGCTGTTCACCGCGCTGCTGTACCTGCAGGATCACCGGCTGATGAAGCGTCTGCATACCTCGGACGAGAGCATCAGCCCGCTGGGCGGCTTCAAGGCCACCGGCAACGGCCCGTGGTCCCGGCTGGTGCTGGAAGAAGGGCGCTTGTATGTCGCCAGCAACGAAGACGACGTGCGCACGGTGTTCTCCGAGGCCCCGATGCTGATCGAGCGCGGGCTGCAGTCGGCGTTCAACATTCCGGTGCGGCATGAGGGGCGCGTGATCGGTTCGCTGAACATGCTGGCCGGGCGCCATGCCTATGACGACATCGACCCGGATCTTGCGGCGGTTGTTGCCGGGCTGTGCGCACCCGTGTTCATCGAAGAGATGAAGGACGCGGCAGCGGCGGCGGCAAGCGTGGACCGGGCTGCGCTCGATAGCGTGTGATGTTCTGAATGTGAGTATCCGTCCCGGTGCGGGACTGGGTTTGCGGGCCGCTTGCCGGAGTGGCTCGTGTTTTTTACGGATCGCCTGGATGGGCGGTCCGTTTTTTTTGTGCCCGGACTTAAACCCGCCGCTTTGCCGCGATCACCAGCGACACGCCCGCCAGCACCAGCGCCGACGCCGCGACCAGCAACGCCGTCAACGGCTCATCCAGAAGCAGCGTCCCGCCCAGCGCCGCCAGCACCGGCACGCTGAGCTGCACGGTGGCGGCGCGCGTCACGTTCAGTTGTTTCAGCGCCGCGTACCAGAGGATGTAGCCGAGCCCCGAGGTCACCGCGCCCGACGCCACTGCGTAGCCCGCGCCGGCGGCGTCGATCCGGACGTGTGACGCGACGAACTGCGCCAGCAGCAACGCCAGCGCGACGGGCGCCGCTCGGATGAAGTTCCCGGCCGTCGCGGCGGCCGGATTCTTCGCACCTCGGCCCAGCAGGGAATAGATGCTCCATGCCACGCCGGACGGGATCATCAGGAACACGTAGAACACCGGCGGCGCATCCGCGCTGGGCAGCATCAACGCCACCAGCCCGCTCACCGCCAACGCCATGCCCGCGCATTGCAGCGGCGACAACCGCTCGCCGATCGCCAGGCCGTACAGGATCATGCTGATCTGAATCGCGCCAAACAACAGCAACGCGCCCGTGCCCGCCGGAATGTGCGTGTAGGCATATGAGAACGCCATCGCATAGGCCAGCAACGCCAGCGCGCCCGCCCATGTTCCCTCCAGACGCGTTGATTGCCGGCGCAGCGCCAGCACCAGCCACAGCATCAACGCGCCCGACAAGATGCGGATGGCGACGAAAGTCGTAGGGTCGATAGCCGTCTGCTTGAGCGCAACCCGGCAAAGCAGTGAGTTGCCGGCGAAGGCCAGCATGGCGAAAAGAGTAAGCGCGAAGAGGCGGAAGGTCATGGCGGGCCTGTCAATGACCGCTGCGGATCCGCCTTGCGCCGATTACTGCGTGGCCCGGGCGGTCTCGCGGAACCGCTGCACGAGCGGAGAGCCGTCTTCCGAACGATACGCCAGCAGGACCTGGCTTTGGGCATCCGGCGTATCCAGTTCGCGATAGGCCACGCCGGGAATGCCCGTTTTCATGTAGGTATCGGGCAGGATCGAAATGCCCATCCCCGCTGCGACCAGACCGATGATGGTTGCGCCTTCGCGCGCCTCCTGGCCCACCTGCGGGGCGAAGCCCGCCCGGTTGGCCAGTACGCTTACGTGATCGAACAGGCCGCAGCCCAGCCCGCGCGGGAACAGGATGAATGATTCGTCCGCCAGGTCCGTCATCGAAAGCGGCTTGTTGCGGCGCGCCAGCGGATGCGATTGGGGCAGGGCAGCCATCAGCCGGTCGCTCCACAGCGGCAGCGTGGCGATATTGGGCGGCGGCACGAACAGAATGGACGGCCGCAGAAATCCCACGTCGATGTCCTTGGACGCCAGCGCGCGCAACTGCTGGCCCGTCGACTGATGGCTCAGGTCCACGCCCACGCCGGGGAAGTCCGTGCGAAAGGCATGCACGATGCGGGGAAAGGCGTCGAACATCGGCACCGACGCGGTGAACGCCACGCGGATCTCGCCGGTCTCTCCCAGCGCCGACTGGCGCACGACTTCGCCGGCGCGTTCCAGGTGGGACAGCGCGCGGCGCGCCTGGTCCAGAAACAGCGCACCCGCCTGCGTCAGTTCCACGCTGCGGCTCGTGCGTGTCAGGAGCGGCGCCCCGAGTTCTTCTTCCAGCGCCTTGATCTGCAGGCTGAGCGGCGGCTGGCTGACGTGCAGCCGGCGCGCGGCCTGGCTGAAGCTCAGTTCCTCGGCGACGGCGACGAAGTAACGCAGTTGGCGGAAATCCATATTTATTTGGAAAGCAAATAGATGGGCTTGAAAAACGGTATTGGACGATATGAGTGTACGCCGCGCATCATTCGGCCATACCAACACGCATAACGACACAGGAGACAACCATGAAGGCTTTCAAGCCCGTCCGGGCCCGCCGCACGTTTGCCGCCGCCGCAGGCGTGGGCGCACTGATCGGCGCCATGCTGGCACCGCTGCCGGCTGCCGCGCAGACCAACTATCCCGACAAGCCGATCCGCATCGTGGTGCCGTATGCCGCCGGCGGTGGCGTGGATATCGTCACCCGCCTCGTCAGCCAGAAAATGGGTGATGCGCTGAAGCAGACGATCATCGTCGAAAACCGGCCCGGGGCTGCCACCAATATCGGCATGGACACCGTGGCGCGCGCGCCGGCGGACGGTTACACGCTGCTGACCGCGTCGAACACGCTGGCCGCGAATGGCGCGCTGTTCTCCAAGCTGACCTTCGATCCCGCGCACGACTTCACTCCGGTGGGCGCCATCGGATATGCGCCGCTGGCCGTGGTGGTCCCGGTCGAGTCGTCGTTCAAGACGTTAAAGGACCTGACGGACTACGGACGCGCACATCCCGACAAGCTGACCTACGCGTCGGCCGGCAACGGCAGCTCCGGCCACCTGGCCAGCGAACTGCTCAAGCGCGAGAGCGGCATGAAGGCGCTGCATGTGCCGTACAAGGGCGGCTCGCCCGCAGTCACAGACCTATTGGGGCAGCGGATTTCCTTTATGTCCATCAACCCGCTGGAAGTCGTCTCGCACGTGAAGGCGGGCAAACTGCGCGCATTGGCCGTGCTGGACGACGAGCCGGCAAGCATGCTGCCCGAGGTGCCCACGGTGGTGTCGCAAGGCCTGCCGGGCGCGATGGCCACAGTGTGGTGGGGCTTGATCGGCCCCAAGGATTTGCCGCCCGAGGTCACGGAAAAGCTGAACGCCGCGCTGCAATCCGCATTGAAGGACCCGGCCGTGAAGCAGCGCTTCGGCGAGATGGGCGCGGTTGTCACGCCCGGCACGGACAAGCAGTTCGGCCAGTTCGTCGCGGCGGAAACCACCAAGTGGACCAAGGTCATCAAGGACGCGGGCATCAAGGCTGATTGACCGCGTTCGCGCCGGCACCGGGCCGCGTGGGCGGGTCCGGCCGGCAATCATGCATAGAGGAATTGAAATGGATCGGCAAAAGAACGGGCTGGTGGTCAGCGCGCACTCAGCAGACTTCGTGTGGCGCGCGGGCGGCGCTATCGCCCTGTACGCCAAGCGCGGCTGGAAAATGACCGTGGTCTGCCTGTCGTTCGGCGAGCGCGGCGAATCCGCCAAGCTGTGGAAGCAGCCGGGCATGACGCTGGAGCGGGTCAAGGCCGACCGCCGCGACGAAGCGCGTCTGGCTGCCGACATCCTGGGCGCGGACATCCGGTTCATGGACTGCGGCGATTATCCGCTGCGCGTGTCCGACGAGGCGCTTTTTGAACTGGTGGACGTCTACCGCGAACTGCAGCCGGAATTCGTGCTGACGCATTCGCAGAAGGACCCCTACAACTTCGATCATCCGCTTGCCACGCACGTCGCACAGGAAGCCCGCGTGATTGCGCAGGCGCACGGGCATCATCCCGAGCAGGCGGTGCTGGGCGCGCCGCCCGTGTTTCTGTTCGAGCCGCATCAGCCCGAGCAGTGTGAGTGGAAGCCGGAAGTGCTGCTGGATATCTCCGAGGTCTGGGACCAGAAGCGCCGCGCCTTCGAAACCATGGCCGCGCAGGAACACCTGTGGGAGTACTACACCCGCGTCGCCTTGCAGCGCGGCGTGCAGGCATCGCGCAACTCGAACCTGAAGATCAAGTACGCAGAAGGCTACCAGCGCGTGTTCCCGCAAGTCACCGGCGAGCTGGCATGAGCATCGCCGTCAGGAACATCGACCGCGCCGACAGCACGGTCATCGCACGCCTGGCGTCTGCCGGCGTCGCCACCGCACACGAAGCGCAGCAGCGCACTGGCCTGCTGCAACCCTACCTGCGGCCCGTATACGCCGGCGCATCCATCGCAGGCAGCGCCGTCACGGTGCTGGCGCAGCCGGGCGACAACTGGATGCTGCACGTTGCGATCGAACTCTGCCGTCCGGGGGATATCGTCGTTGTAGCCTGCGCGTCGTCGAGTGAGGACGGGATGTTCGGAGAGCTGCTCGCCACGTCGATGCGCGCACGCGGCGTGCAGGGGCTGGTGATCGACGCAGGCTGTCGCGATGTCGCGGCGCTGAAGGACATGCAGTTTCCGGTGTGGTCAAAGTGCATCTCCGCCAAAGGCACGGTCAAGGCGACGCCAGGGTCTGTGAACGTGCCAGTCGTGTGCGCAGGGGCGCTCGTGCAGCCCGGAGACGTCGTCATTGCCGACGATGACGGCGTGTGCATCGTGCCGCGCGAGCGCGCGGTGCAAGTGGCGGACGCCTGCGATGCGCGGTTGGTCAACGAGATGGCCAAGCGCAAGCGGTTGGCCGCCGGGGAGCTGGGGCTGGATATCTACGGCATGCGGGAAAAGCTGGCCGCCGCGGGGCTGGTGTACGTGGACGGCAGCCCGGGTGCGTAGGCGGCGGGGGCGCCTTACCTGGTGATGCAGTTCACCGAATTTCCATACCGATGGCAGTCCGTGATGGTGGGCCGCGGGGCCATGTAAGGCATCATCAGCATCATGTTCTGATCGCGCTGCGCCTGCTGCTGCGCGGCGATTTGCTGGGCCTTCTCCAGTTCCGTCTGCATGGTCTTCTGCGACTCGGCCAGCAGCTTTGCGGCTTTCGTGTTGTATTCGCCGAAGGTGATCTTCTTTGCCCAGAGCTGCGCCCGGAGCGCTTTGCTGTCGGCTTTCAGGATGTCGAACGTGGCGACGACGCTGCCAGGCGAATAGCGCTTCAGATATGCTTGACGCATCTCGAAGCACTGCGCCATGACCGGATCGAAATCGTTGATCGCCTGCTGTTGCGCGGGGGTGGCCAGGCTCGGATCCGCCAACTGCGCCAGTGTCGCGTCGGTCGCCTTCGCCGGCAGCTTCGACCTCAGGGGATCCAGCCGGGTATCGGCCCACGCATTGGCGCAAAAGGCCTCGACGTTATCGGAATCAACTTTCTGCTGGTTGATGCGCTGACCTTGAGGAAACGCGCAGCCGCCCAGAATGCCAGCCATGAACAGCGCGGCAATTGCTCTCATTCTTACTAATCCGTTAAATACCTGCGCCTGTCGAACACGCCCTTGCCTGGGTGTCTTGGTGACATCGCAAAGGGGATTCACATCGTCGCGCCATCCGGGCGCCCAGATCGCGCAACGGTGTGGATCATACGGCGAGAAGGGAAATCGCGAGCAGCTTCACCGGATGGGCGTCAGCGCTTGCCCTGCGCGTCCACCGGCCCGGTCACCGTAATCACCAAGGGAACGCCATTGATTTCCCGGGGCAGGCGCGCCGCGACGTTGGCGTCTGTAACCCCGACGGCCAGGGCTTCTTCGCCCGGGCGTCCCGTGGTAATGCCCACGGAGACGACGCCCGGCGTGGCGAGCAGCCGCGCCTCTTCGCTGGCCAGGGTTTGCCCAACCGCGCCCGCCGGCTGCGTTGCGGCCGGGCTGTAATCGACTGGGCCGGCGCCGGAGAAGTCAGGTCCTGGTTTTCTGGTGTCGCTCATGGCTCCAACTCCTCGTGCTTCGGATAAGGCTTGATAAGCGGCCGCCCCGATGAGGGCAGGGCGGCCGGAACGTCAATCAGGGCAATAGCCTGATATTCAGTGCGGAGAGCACGGACGCAATCGGATTGGCAAACGTTGTGCCGCCGCCGCCCGCAAACAGCAGGGCGACTGGCCGCACGCCCGAGGCCCAATGCCAGATCAGCGAACCGGAATCGCCGCCCGCCGAGAACGGATTGGCGTTGACCGATTGAATGGCAATCTGATTACGGAACAGCGCGACGCGGCCGCCGCCGTAATTGACGTTAACCGACACGCCAATCTGTGTCACGCGGCCTTGGGTCAGGCCGGTGGTGCGGCCGCTTTTGCCGACGATCAGACCAAGCGACGCGGCAAGCGGCGCCGTGCCCGTTTTGTAATACGCGGCGCTGCCGCCGGATAAATAATATTGCTCGCCACGGATGCGGTCGTGCCACGCCCAGCCGAACGCGGCGTCCACAAAATTCGCCGCCCCGCCAAACGCGATGGGAACCCAACGCGCCAGCACCGCGATCTGATCACCCGGATGCCGGCCACCGTCCGCTGCGCCCGGCTGGATGATGCTGTCGTTCACGCTGGCGACGTTGGAATTTGCCAGCACATGGTTGTTGCTGAGGATCAGATGGCGATTGTTCCACGGCGCCGTCAGTCCGATCGCCCGGCTTCCGAGCGTACCTGCCGTGACATTGACGTGACCAACCGACACGCCGGCAGGCGCGGGCCGGTGCCGTGCGCGATGCGAATACGCATCCACCACGCCCACCGGCACCTGCTGCACCGGGACGCTCGACAGCGCGCGTGTGCCCGCCGCCTGCGCCACCTGGCCAAGCACCGTCTCCTGCGGCATGGCGCTCTCGGTGAAGATCGTCAGTACGGGCTCGCCGGGGCCGCCCGGGCCGAATGTGACATTGGTGGGGTCCGGCAACCCTATGCCGACCCCGACGATGCCATCGGAAGCGCCACCATCCGAAAGCGTCCGGAATTCGCCGGACGCGGTCATCAACTGCGCCTCGATCGCGTCGCGCAGTGCCAGCAGGTCGTTGGATACCCCTGCTTCGGCAAAAACGGCTTGTTGTTCCGCCTCTTGGCTCAGCGCTTCGAGCCCGGCGGCGTCAGAGTCCGGGTTCTCGGGCGCCCCGGAAGCGGATTTGCCGGTAGCCGGCCCGCCTTGGTCTTCTTCGCCCGGGTTGTCCACCCGTGGGGTGTTGTTGTTCTTTCCTGACATGACAGTGTCCTCCAACTGATTGGATAAGCGTTAGCTAGAACCGTGTGATTGCCACTAAATGCTCTGTCGATGGCTCCTTGTGATGAGTGACCGGTCTGGCCGGACAAAAGCAGCCCCGTCCGCAAGCGCGCGTGCGGTTGGCGGTCTGCGGATCGGGGTCTGGAAAAGGATGTCGGGGGAAGGGCCCGAGTTGTGGCGGCAGGGCTGGACGCAGCGCCGCCGGCGTGTGCTGCGGCAGCGCGCCGGCTATCGGCCGCGGCGCGTTCCGCAGGAAGGGGGAAACGCGCGGCAGTCCGCCCGATGCGCGGGCTGCCAGGCATTTCAAGCCGCGGGATCTGGCGGCGGACTAGGCCTTTTGGGCGGTGATGCGGCCATTATTTGACGGCGCCGCGCGCTTTGGTATGGACAACTTTTGGTATGGACATCAAGCGATTGCCGGTGGCGGATGAGATCCGGATGCCGCAACATTGATGCGCCCGCGCCACATCCAGACAAACCCCATAGCGATATCGAATAAGAATGCTTATCATGCGCGTTTTGTATAACAAAACGCGTGGGGAAGGGACTGTGGGCAAAGCATCGAAAGGCTGTCAAGGCAGGCTGAAGGGCGTCGCCCTGGCCGTGAAACAGGCATTGGCGGGAAGCGCCGCGCTGTATGCCGCATCGGTAGCGGCACAGACGCAGGCCCCCGCGCCCGCCGCGATCACCGTCCTGCCCACCGTCACGGTGACCAGCGCACCCGTCGCCTTGGGCGAGGCGCCCGCGCCCATCGCCGGCGGTCTGATCGGCGGCGGCGCCCGCATGGGCATCCTGGGCAACACGTCCGTCATGGACACGCCCTTCAGCGTCACCAGCTATACCGCGCAGACCATCGAGAACGAGCAGGCGCGATCCGTGGCCGACGTTGCCACCATGGATCCGTCCGTGCGCATGAGCAGTGCGCGTTCCAACATCAATGAAGACCTCACCATCCGCGGTTTCAATGTGCCGACTGCGGATTTCGCGTTCAACGGCATGTTCGGGCTGACGCCGTACTGGCGCGCCCCGGTCGAAACCCTGGAACGCGTGGAGATCATCAAGGGACCGTCGGCCGCGCTGTTTGGCATGACGCCGGGCGGCAGTGTGGGCGGCGTCGTCAACCTGGTGCCCAAGCGAGCCACCGACGAACCCATTACCCGTCTCACCGGCTCGGTCATGTCGGATTCTGTCTTTGGCGTGCATGCCGACGTTGGCCGCCGCTTCGGCGAGGGCAACGCATTCGGCATCCGCGTGAATGGGATGCTGCGTGATGGCGACACGCCGATCAAGGACCAGTCCACGCGCGAAGCGCTGGGCTCGGTTGCGCTGGACTATCGCGGTCAGAAACTGCGTTCGTCCCTGGACCTGATCTGGCAGAAGGAGCGCATCGATAATGTCGTGCGCCAGTTTCAGCTTGGCGCGGACCTGACGTCGATTCCCGAGGCGCCCGCCAACAAGAATCCGTATCCCGGCCTCGGTTGGAGCGACGGCCGCAATACCGCCGGCGTCTTCAAGATCGAATACGACATCACGGACTACCTGACTGCCTACGCGGGCTACGGCCAGCGCAAGCTGGACTGGGACGCCTTTGCCGCCAACCCCGTGCTGCAGAATTCGCAGGGCGATTACTCCTTTTTCGGCGGCTGGCAGCGGATGACGGTGGACAGCAAGTCCACCGAGGCCGGCCTGCGCAGCAACTTCAAGACCGGCCCCGTGAGCCACAAGGTCGCCTTCAGCTACACGCTGCTGGACCAGAAGTCCGACCTGGGCTTCAACACCGGCTTCCCGCCCGGCAACTCCAACATCTACGCGGGCAACGTCTTCGACACGCCGTCCATTTCCGGTATCAGCAACCCGCTGAACCGTTATCAGAGCGTCAAGCTGACCAGCTATGCGCTGGCCGACACGCTGGGTTTCATGGACGACCGGCTGCAACTGACACTGGGGGCGCGCCGCCAGAACGTGCAGGGGCAGAACTACAACTTCGCGAACGGCGAGCCCAGCGGCCCGCGCTACGACAAGAGCGCCACCACGCCGCTGGCCGGCGTCGTCTTCAAGGTGCGGCCGGACCTGTCGGTCTACGCCAGCTACGTCGAAGGCCTGTCGCAAGGCGACACCGCGCCCACCAGCGCGGCCATCACCAACCCGGGCGAGACGCTGTCGCCGTTCAAGTCCAAGCAGAAGGAAATCGGCGTCAAGTACAACCTGAACGACGACATGCTGGCCACCGTCGCGCTGTTTGAGCTGACGCGGCCCAGCTCCGGCATTTCGGGCAACACTTTCGGAGAGTTCGGCGAACAGCGCAACCGCGGCGTCGAAGCCAGCTTTGCCGGCGAAGTCACCAAGGGCGTGCGCCTGTTGGGCGGCATCAGCTACATCGACGCCGTCATCAACAAGGCCACCACGCCCGATCTGCAGGGCAACAAGGCCATCGGTGTGCCCGACTGGCAATTCAACCTGGGCGCCGAGTGGGACACCCCGTTCGTCCCGGGCTTGACGGTGCTGGGCCGTGTCATCTACACCGACAGAACGTACGCCAACGCCGACAATTCCCTGTCGGTGCCAAGCTGGACCCGCGTCGACGCCGGCGCCCGCTACGAGACCAAGATCAGCGGCACCCCCGTCACCTTCCGCTTCAACGTCGAGAACCTGTTCAACCGGAACTACTGGGGCACCGCCACGGCCGGTTATCTGTTCGTAGGCTCGCCGCGTACCTACACGCTCTCGACCAGCATCGCCTTCTAAGGAGGCCAAGATGTCCACGCAAGCCTGGTCCTGGATACACAAGTGGAGCAGTCTGGTCTGCACGGTCTTCATGCTGCTGCTGTGCCTGACCGGGTTGCCCCTGATCTTTCACGAAGAGATCGAGCACCTGTCAGGCGTGGTCGAAGCGCCGCCCATGCCCGCCGGCACGCCCAATGCCAGCATGGACCAGATCGCCCAGACCGCGCTGGAACGCCGCCCGGGCGAAGTCATCCGCTACATGTTCTGGGATCAGGACGAGCATCCCGACATTACGTACGTGTCCATGGCCAGCGCCGTCGACGCGCCGCCCGAGGAAAACAACGCCGTGGTCATCGACTCGCGCACGGCCAAGGTCCTGGACGAGCCGGCCACCGATGAAGGCTTCATGTACGTCATGCTCAAGCTGCATACGGATATGTTTGCCGGTCTGCCCGGCATGCTGTTCCTGGGCGCGATGGGCCTGTTGATGGTGGTCGCCATCGTGTCCGGCGTGGTGCTGTACTACCCCTTCATGCGGCGCCTGAAGTTCGGCGCGCTGCGCACCCAGCGCAGCACCCGCGTCAAATGGCTGGACTGGCACAACCTGCTGGGCATTGTCACCGTCGTCTGGCTGCTGGTCGTGGGCATTACGGGAAGCATCAACACCTTGAACCGCGTCGTGCTGAGCTTGTGGCAGATGGACCAGATGGCCGAAATGACCGCACCGTTCCGCGGCCTGCCGCCCGTCACGCAGCCCGCGCATCTGGAAACCTCCATTCGCACGGCCCGCGCCGCGGTCCCGGACATGGCGGTGAGCCTGGTGGCGTTTCCGGGGACGATGTTTTCCAGCCCGCACCATTACACGTTCTTCATGAAGGGCAACACGCCCGTGACCTCGCGGCTGCTCAAGCCCGCACTGGTGGACGCGACAAATGGGGAACTGACCGACACGCGCGATATGCCGTGGTACGTGAAGACCCTGTTCCTGTCGCAGCCGCTGCATTTTGGGGATTACGGCGGTTTGCCGTTGAAGATTCTGTGGGCGGTACTGGATCTGTTCGCGATCGTGGTGCTGGGCAGCGGCTTGTACTTGTGGCTGCGCAAGCCCAAGGCCGCGACGGCGACGAAGCCGCAGGCGGACGATGGCGTCGAGACCGCAAATGCCCTGCGTCAGGGTGATCGGCAAGGGGCCGCGCAATGAACAAGACGAGTGAAGCGCACGGCGCGCGAACCGAGAATCTGCAGTCGGCGGGCGTTGTGTTCCGCGTGCCGATCTGGCTTGGCGTGGCGTCGGTGGTTGGACTGGTGTCGGCGCTGCTGGGCGACGGCGTTTGGGACGGCGTGTCGTGGTTGGCGATCTTTGCGCCGATTGGGGCGGTCTGGTGGGCGTGGCGGCGGCGGGGCGGGTAGGGCCGCCGCCTTGCTCACCGCCGTCTTATGCTCAATGGCGCGCGGCCATCAGGGTAAGCACATCGCTCAGCGATCGCACCGACTCCGCGGAATCCGCTGTCGCGGCGTGCCGGTCCAGGTGATAACCGTGCATGCCAAATCGCCGAGGCCCGATCATGTCGGCCTCGATGGTGTCGCCGATCATCAGGACTTCATCGGCTTGGCACGCAATGCCGTCGCAAAGATATTGGTAGATCTCGGCCTGCGGTTTGACGGCGCCGGCCTCATACGACCATGCGCAGAAGTCCGGTTGGAAGGGCAGCAGATCCAGCACCGGCGGCCCATACGGCGCGGCCAGGTTCGAGCAAAGCGCGACCTTGATACCGCGCTGCCTCAATGCAAGCAGCGTCGGCGTGGCGTCAGCGAAAAGCGTGATCGACTGGATCTCTACGCGCAGTTCGTCTTCAAGCGCGTTCAGGTCTGCGTCGCTGATCATTCCGCCAAACAGACTGGCGGTTTGCCTCAGGTCGATCGCGCTGCTCATCGCACGAATGCCGTCGTCGCGCTGACGCGGGCGGCCCGCCTCGTGCAGCAGCCTGACCAACTTGCGAAACGGTCGGGTCGGCCGTTCTATGTTGACCAAGGTTCCGAATACGTCGAATGCCGCGGCCTTGATTGCCATTGATCCTCCCGCTTGCCAAAGACGCCATCCACGGTGCGGCCGGTGATCAGAACCGACCTCGTTGCGCTGGGATTCTAGCGGGTAAATCTTGCCGCATTTCAACGGCGCATTGGTTCGTTTTTACATGAGAATTGTTATCATTTATTCGATATAATTCTCAATTGTCCGTTCGTCCGCCCGCTATTGCGCTACCGATTCAGACGCAGAAGTTTGCCGAAATGCGCACGACGCGTAACGTCGTTTATTCAAGACCATGACTGAACCGTGTTAGCCCGCTACTACGGAGACCTGCTGAACTTCTGCATGCGGAAGGTGCGAGACCGCGAAACGGCCGCTGACCTGGCGCAGGAAAGTTATGCGCGCGTGTTGTCCATGCAGCAGGCCGGGCGAGTCATTCGGGAACCTGCGGCCTTGCTCCGGCAGGTGGCACTGAACGCCAAGATCGATTTGGACCGCCGTGCCGCCATTCGCCAGCACGACGACATCGATGCCCTGAGCGACGCGGACCACCCCGTTGCTCCCCAGTGCCTCCAACCTGAAGAGGCATACGTCGTGTATCAGACCGTTCAGGCATACCTCGACACCATTGAGGCGCTACCCCCGCGATGCCGCGAGGCGTATTCCATGTACCTTTTCGACGAATTGCCCTACAAGGAAATCGCCGAGCGCATGGGGGTATCCCTGAGCCTGGTGGACCGATACATCAAGCGCGGCAAACTCGCCTGCATGGCCCGCCGGGAGGCGCTTCGCAATGAGGAATGAAAACCGGCAATATTCGGGGCATCCCTTTTTTTGCCGAGGTGTGGTTTTGCCCCCTCTCGTGCGTCTGTACCAATAAGATGAGCCGTTTTTCTTCAACATCCTCCCGCACTGATTCAGCCTCGTTCGACGAGGCTGCGGAGATGCGCGAGCTTGACGAGTTCTTTCGCCAGCAAGACCCCGTGAATGTGGCTGCCGTGAATTGGCACTCTCGCCGGGAACAGGGCTTGACCGCTGACGAGCAGGAAGAATTCCGGCTGTGGTTGGCCGCGAGCCCCAACCATGCCGCCGCCTATCAAGACCTGGATCACAGCGTGGGGGCGCTGCGCGCGATCTCGGCAGAAGACGCCGCGCGGGTTCGCCCGGGCCCTTCGACAGCATCCCGCGACGGGATGGTGCAGCCAGAACCGATCCTGAAACCGGGCGCCGGACCCAAGCGTGCGCAAGGGTGGACCAGCATTTTGTCCTCGTTCGTCGCGCCTCGGCCGCGCCGGGCCTGGCTGGCCTTCTGTTGCGCGGCCGTTCTGACGGCAGGCATAGGCTGGCATCAATGGGACCAGCGCACCTTCTCTCACAGCTATGTGATCGAGCGTGGGCAACGCCAGACCGTGACGTTGCCCGATGGCTCCGAATTGGCGTTCGACGCGGAAACGCAGGCGCGAGTCGCCCTGTATCACGACCGTCGCGAAGTGCGCATCACCGAGGGGCAGATCATGTTTTCCGTCGCGCCGGACAGCGCGAAGCCTTTTCAGGTGTTGGCAGGACCTGCACGCGTCACCGTGGTGGGCACGCGGTTCTCGGTACGGTATCGCCTTGACGGCATGGATACGAATACCGTCAACGTGGCGGTGGAAAAAGGCCATGTCCGGGTGGCGGACGCGCACAGCCGGCAGCCTGATGGTTCGACGGCCGAAGTCGACCTGGTGGCCGGCCAGGGGCTTACCGTGTCGGCGGATGGCGCCATCGGGCAGGTTTCCAAGGTGGCGCCAGGCAGCATCGCGCCGTGGCGCAAGGGCCTGGTGCATTTCGAAAACACGTCGTTGAGCGATGCGTTGCTGGAACTGGAGCGCTACGGCGCCACCGGGCTGACGATCAGCGACCCCGTCGTGGCCGCAATGCCCATCGGCGGCAGTTTCCAGATCGGACGCCCCGAGGCGTTTGCCCAGATGGTCGTACAGATCCTTCCCGTCAAGCTGATAAAAGGCGCCGGCGGCAAGACAGAGATCGCCCGCGCGCCGTAAGTCCGGCAAGGCCCACCTGCGGGCCGAAAAAAGTTTGTTCGACGAGGTGTAGATTTCGGCGGGCTGGTGCGTCTTTAAGGGTAGTGAGATTTATTTTTATTCATTACCCGATTCGTAAAGGACGTTTCCATGCGGTTGGTTCACGCTCGCTTTCATCCCGCTCCCTTTGTCTTGGCTATCGCCTTGGCGCTCGCTGCGCCGGGAATCACGCTGGCGCAGGCCGCTTCCAGCGGCGCCAAGCCTGTCACCCTCTCCATTGCTGCCCAACCGCTCGGATCGGCGCTGAACGAACTGTCGGCGGCCACCGGCACGCCCATCGGGTTTTCGCCGGCGCTTGTCGCGGGCAAGACGGCACGCGCGGTCAACGGCAATCTCACTGCGTTGCAGGCGGTTGGCCAAATGCTTGTCGGCAGCGGACTGGTTGCCGTGCAGGAAGCAGGCGGCATCATCATCAAGGCCGCCGAGTCCACCGGCGGTGTCACCACCCTGGACACCGTGACGGTCGTAGCCCAGTCAGAGCGCGGCAATGGCCTGCCCGAAGTCTATGCAGGCGGGCAGGTCGCGCGCGGCGGGCGGCTGGGCATGCTCGGCAACAAGGACGTGATGGATACGCCCTTCAACATTACCAACTACACGGCTCAATTGATCGAGGATCAGCAGGCGGAGACGGTGTTGGATGTCTTGAGGAACGAGCCCTCGATCCGGCAAACTGCGCCAGCAGGAAATCCGGCCGAGGCGTCCTTCAAGATTCGCGGCTTCAGCCTGACGCCCGGCTCGGTAACCTTCGACGGGTTGCACGGCATGGCGCCGGATACGGGAAACCTCTCGGTGGAGTTTGCCGAGCGGGTAGAGGTCATCAAGGGTCCGGCCGCTCTGCTCTACGGCATGTCGCCCAGCGGCGCGGTGGGCGGTTCCGTCAATCTCGTTCCCAAGCGGGCGGGCGACGAACCCCTGACACGCTTGACGCTGGGCGTGGAAGGTAAGGGGCTGTGGAGGGCTCAGGTGGACACGGGCCGCCGCTTTGGCGCCAACAATGAGTGGGGCTTGCGTTTCAACGGCCGCTACAAAGATGGCGACAAGTATGTCAACGGCGCGAGCAACGGGGGCAACCTCGGTGCGTTGGCGCTGGACTACCGCGGCGAGCGCCTGCGCCTGACACTGGACGCGTACCGCATGGAAGAAAAGCAGCGCGGCGGCGGCACGATTGCCATCTACCGGTTCGACAGCGGGCTGACGTCGATGCCGTCTCCCCCCGACGCGCGCACCAATATGTATCCAGGCTCGCCCGAGAGCAAAGAGACGACCGAAGCCATCATCCTGGGCGGCGAGTACGACTTCAACGACCACTGGACCGGCTTCGCCAAGTTCGGCGCACAGCGCTCCGAGTTTGACGGCCCCATCAATGGATGGCTCACGGACATTCAAGCCAATGGCGATGCAACCGTGACCACCGACCAGAGCGCTTCCTTCGCCAAGACAAAAAGCGCCGAAACAGGCCTGCGCGGCCAGTTCCACACGGGTCCGGTCAGCCATTTCGTGGCTTTGAGCGCGTCTTATCTGAATCGCGAGAACGGCAGTGCGCTGGCATTCATGCCGTTCGACCAGCCGTCCAATATCTACAATCCGTCGCGTCTCGTCTGGCCTGATGCGCCGGGCAGTCCTCCGAAGGCTTCGGAAAGCACCCTTAGCGGCGTTGCCCTGGCCGACACGCTGGGCTTTATGGATGACCGCGTTCTGCTGACTGTCGGCATACGCCGGCAGAACGTGAAGTCGAGAAACTTCGACGACACCACCGGCGCCGAGACCTCAAGCTACGACTCCAGCGCCTGGACGCCGATGGCCGGGCTGGTGGTCAAGCCGACCAACGATCTGTCGCTGTATGCCAATTACATCCAGGGCTTGTCGCCGGGCACGACGGTCGGCAACACCTACCAAAACGCGGGCGAGGTCTTCCCGCCCTACAAGACCGATCAGGTCGAACTGGGCGCCAAGCTACAGACGGGCAGCTTCACCAACACCATCAGCCTGTTCCAGATCTCCAAGCCCAGCACGACGGCCGACTACAGCACCACGCCGCTGCCCACGCTGCGCCTGGACGGCGAGCAGCGTAACCGGGGCGTCGAGTGGGCGGTTTTCGGCGAACTGACACGCGGCCTGCGCATGCTGGGTGGGGTGACCTACATGCAAAGCACGCTGACCAAGACGCAGGACGGCCTTCAGAATGGAAACCGGGCGGCCGGCTCGCCGCCGTGGGCAGCCAACCTGGGGCTGGATTGGGACGTGCCGGGCGTGCCCGGGCTGGCATTGAACGGTCGCGTGATCTATACCAGCTCACAGTACGTGAACAGCGACAACACGTTGAAGATGCCGTCGTGGACACGGCTGGATCTGGGCGCACGCTATGCGACCAAACTTGCCGGGCAGCGCGTGGTGTTCCGCGCGGGTGTGGACAACGTGTTCAACAGGAACTACTGGGAAAGCGTCTGGAACGACAACGCCGTCAACCTGGGCGCGCCGCGTACGTTCCGGCTGTCAGCCAGCATTGATTTCTGACACGCGCAAACGCGCCGCCGCCGGACCGGCCGGCGGCGCGTGTGCTGTTTAACGCCGGCGTGCGGTCAGCCAGTCGATCGGCTGAAGGGCGTGATCGACGATACGGACTTCACCGACGCTGCCGAAGAAACCGTCGGCCCGCGCGCCATCCCACGACCCGGCGCCGACGATCCACGGCATGTTGGCCGCCAGCGTCGCCAGGCCGCGAGCGCCCGAGGTGTTGCGCAGCACCGGCGCGCCTTCCACGTACAGGATGGTTTCGTGCGTCGTGTCATCGTTCACCACGGCGACGTGCATCCACTTGTCGGGGATGATTTCGCCCGACCAGTTCGCCTTGGGACCGCGAGCTCCCGTGTCGTCCGGCACCACTTCCCACTGGATCTCGCGCAGGCTCGACACGGCGAACAGCAGCGGCGGGGACTCGGGGTCTCCGCCCGAGAAACCCGCCAGATCGCCGCGCTTGCCGTCGCGCGTCATGATGTTCATCCACGCGTGCTTGGACGCAACCCAGTCGCGGTCGATCTTGATGAACGCTTCCACGGTGTAGCCATTGGGCGAGGTTTGACCGTTGATGATGGCCGCCGCGTCCGTCGTGAAGTAGCTCATGCGAGCCGTGTTCTTGTCGGTGTTCAGGAAGCGCACCGAGCCGGGGGCGGCCGACAGGTAATGGTGATCGTCGGACCAGACCACGTCGCCCAGCTGCGCACCGGCCACGCCATCAATGTTCAGCGGCGCGCGGCGCATCGGATTCAGCCCGGTGCGGTCGGCGATCACTTCGCCCACCGGCACGGCCTGCCCATTGGCACCGCCAAAGAAGCGCCAGTGCGCCAGCGTGCCCGACACCTGCGGATAGTCTTCCGCATCGGCGGCAGGCTTCTGCTCGGCCGCGACCGGATCCGTGTAGTTCGCCAGGATCAACGCGCGGGCCTGATCGATCAGCGCGGTGTGCGACGGCGTAGCCGCCTTGAATTCCTTGTTGAACCCGCCAAAACGCTTCGCAAAATCCATCTTGATGGTGAACTGCTCGTTCGCGCCGGTCAGGATGGCCTGGTCGAACGTGTTGAGCGTGTTCTTCGGCTTTTGCGGGACCCACGGCGAGAACGACAACACTCGGATCTCGTTGTTGCTGAGATCGAATTCATACAAACGCATCAGGCCGTTGCCGCCCTGATAGGCCATCTGATAGTCCACCACCATTTCCTCGACAGCGTTGCCGAACGCGTTGGTCTTGGTCAGATGCGCGGCGCCGTGATAGTGGCCGTTCAGCGTCATGAAGATCTGATCGTTGTCGCGGATCAGCTTGTCCCACAGCATCAGGCCGTAGGGAACTTCCAGCGGCGTGACGCCGTCCTTGTCGATGTTCAGCAACTGGTGGTTGACCAGAATCACCGGCAGCGTCGGGTTCGCGCGAATAACCTGATTGGCCCACGTCAGCGCGTCATCGGAAATGCGCCACGACAGCGACAGGACCATGATCTTCTGGCCCTCGGCTTCGAACACGTGATACTCATGAAAACCGCTGGGATCGCGGCCGCCAAACGTGGCCTGGTTCTTGGCGCGATCGGCGCTGAAGGTCTTCAGATACGGCTCGTTGGCCAGATTGCGCTGCGCGTCCGTGGCGCTGGCCTGGCTGCTGGCGTCCACGTAGTCGCGGTCCAGGATCACGTCGTGATTGCCGGCCAGGATCGAGTACGGGACCTTGGCATCTTCCAGAATTGCCATGGCGGCATCCGCCACTTTCCACTGGTCGGGCTTGCCTTGCTGATCGACGACGTCGCCCAGATGGATCAGGAACGGGATGCCCAGCGACTTGGAGTGATCGGCCACCCACTGCGTCTGCGCCTTGAACGGCTCGCTGCCGTACTTGCGCATGAACTGCTGGTTTTCGTCGTCGGTTGCGTAGCGCGAGTAGAACTGCGTGTCCGGCAGCACGGCTACAGCGAAGCTGGAGATGTTGACGGGTTGGGGTTGCGGTTCGGGTTGGGGCTGCGGTTGCGGTTGCGTACCGGGCGTTTCGGGCGACGTGGTGTCGTCGTCATCGTCGTCGCTGGAGCATGCCGACAGCAGTAGCGATCCACCCACGGGCAGCAGCGTGGCGCCAAAGCCGGCCTTGAGCAGGCTGCGACGGCGCGGATCCGCGTCGGTCGGCAGCGCCGCAAGTTTGTTTGCAACCTCAAGTTTGCCGTCGTGCTTGTCGTTCGCCATCTGTGCTGCCCTTCAGAAAAAGCGGGAAGCTTAGGTAGGGCGGATGACGGGATGATGAATGTTCGGTGGTGTTTTCTTGACCGGCTTCGGCGAGTGCGGCCGATCGGCGATGTCACTGTTTGAAGTCTTACGCGCGGCTGAAACTTGATTATGCTGATCAGGTCAACGCCGGCGAAAGAGGCCTTCAAGTATCTGCGCTTGACGTCGCTAAGCAGTCTGCGGCGCAAGCAGTAAACCTGCCTGTGCAAACGCTTCGCGCGGCAGCGTCTTCATTCCGTGGTCGAAACCCATCGCGTAACGATCGCAACCAGGAAGCTGCGGCCACGCATCAATCAGCGCTGCAATTTGGTCGAGCCACTGCGAGTTGGGGCCAATCTGCTTGATCAAAAACCAGATCACAGCGATAAGGCCGAAAAGGCGGCCGCGCGCGTGGTCGGATAATGTCAGCGTATTGAAATAGGGATGGGGCAGGTGTGCGAGAGTGTTGCTGGATGACTGGTTCCAGACTCGCGCGTGGTGCGCACATCGATTGCGCAATGTATTGATCTGCTGCAACCAATCTTTCAGAACCAGACTGTTCGCAATCCCTAATCGATTGGAAATTCGCTGTCGGTGCTTCCCGCGAAGCATCTCGAAGTACCTGGATAGCAGACCAAAGTCCCAGGCTTCGACCGCGACCCAAAACGGGATCGCTCTACTATTTGCGCGATGCCATACGATGCAGTCTTCGCGGGAGCGGTTGAGTTGCGTGCGCTGGCGTTCAGACCATTCTCGCCACTGGTTGCGTACCTTACCTTTGTGCGCATAGTCGACACAGGCTCGGGGCATGATGAAGCGATCCTGTTCGTACGCCATTGGATCGTGGAAACCGACCTCGTGGGCAATTACCGAACGAAGGTGCACTTCGATCCGCTCGATAGCGTCGAGTGCGAGAAGTCTGAGGCGTTTATCGAAAAGATATAGGTTGAAGACATCGTGGAATGCAGTGCCTGGCGCGAAGCGATCTGCGCGCAACGGCCGGCCTGCGTGGCCGGTGACTTGTTTCCCGCGTTGATCCAAGCACGGTTTCCGGCAGGGGTACCAGTACCCGCTCAGCCGGTAATAGCCGACCTGGGAGAGCTTGCGTTGAGTGCGACCTGCGTCACCAATGTCCATGCCGCGCTCTGCAAGCACGCTCGCGAGTTCGACGTATGTCTTATGCGGTTTTGGTGGTGCCGTCTGAGCCAAGGGCAATGCCTCAGAAATGAGAAGGCCCAAACATGCAGCCGGACAAGCCGACTACAGAGGTTTGGGCGCGATTGCAGTGATTGTTGTCTCTATCGTCGGGAGGGGTCAAGCGTTTGGCGGCTCTCAGTACGTGAGGTTGCCAAAAATAGGACCAAGTCCGACGAAATTGGAGCGCGAGTTCACCGAGGCTTCTTTGGGCTCATTGACGGAGAACAATGCTTTGAATAGAAGCGTGCAGAGATAAACGCTTTTGCAGCGCCACACGCATGGAATTCGTGGTGCCCGGGGCCGGAATCGAACCGGCACGCCTTGCGGCGGGGGATTTTGAGTCCTGTACGGGTTGCCAGTATTCATGCGGGTTCCCGGGCGATCTGTTCCGCATTTTTCCCATACATTCATCGTAGGGGGCAACTGCAAATGCGGAACGCGTTTTAGCGGACAGGCTTGAGGCGTGCGACCTTGGTTCGATAGTGTCTCCTGGTGAGGTTGACGCTGCTGTGCTGAAGCAGTTGACTAGCTGCTTCGTCGCTCTCGGAAAGATCCCCAGCGCGCTTACGCATATCGCGAAGGATCATGGACCGGATTTCTTCCGCGAGCCGAGGCTCGCCAGCCGCTTCCACGTTTAAGGCGGCCAGCTCGCGCGCGAACTCCCAGCGGTTGCGCAGCATGGTGTACGTAACCGGTCGGCCGGTCGCGGTGCTGAGCAACATCTGATGATGCGCGCGGATGGACCGCCGGCGCTTAATCAAGCCGGGCAAGACTGCTGAAAGCGAGACATCGAAGTCTGCTTTCTTTCCCGTTTTGTTAGCCCGCAGCCGCAATAGGTCACCGTCCGGCAAGGGAACAAGGATCGCGTCTTTGATCCGCATGCCGGTTGCGGTGGCGATATCCATGGCATCTTGCAGAACTTGGTCGCCCGCAAAGTAGACTGCGTCGAAGAGGTCGTCGGTCACTTCGAACTCGCGAGCTTTCTCCGGATTTTTCCAGCGAGACTTTTCCAGGCCTGCAGCGGGCCAGTGTGCGGTTGTATAGCCCTCTTTGCGAGCCCAGTTCCAAACGATTTGCAGCAAAGCCATTTCGCGATTGCCGCGGGTCTTCGCTGTACGTCGCCGCAGATAGCCAGTGAGGTGGACAAGTTCGATGGATTCCCACGTGGCAGCGGCGAATACCGGGCGCAGCTTTCGCAGGCATTTGCTGTATCCGTCTCTGGTTTCGGCGTTTTGATAGGAAAGCAGGCCGGTCTCTTTGTCAGATTCCCAGGCTGCAAAGGCTTCCTCGAGCGTGCCGACGATGCGTGGCCCACCCTCGCGAATTTCATCCCACTTCGCCACTGCCTGCTCGTAGTCCGTGCCGAGTGGGATATCAGGTTGCCCGTCCGAACGACAATCATAGAAATAGTACGTGACCACTCGCCCGCTTTTCCGCTTCCGCGTATGGGACCGAAGATTCGGGAACTTATTGGTCATGAGACGGCGGAGAGGTTGGGGGCGGAGTGGCGTGGCGTGGGGCGGCCCTCCACCCAGGCGGCCACATGGGCTACCAAGACGATGTTGTGTTTGCGCACCACCTTGTAAGGGATGCCGTATTCGTTTAAGACGCGTTGCTGTGCCGCTGCCTGGGCATAGCCGGTCAGGCGTTGCAGCGCGGCGTCGGACAGGATGGGGTCCATATCGCCTCCAGATGAAGCCCGCTCTACGCGGGGAGTTTGTTATCAAGTTCGGCCAGCAGCGCGCACGAATCTGCATATGCCCGCATGGCTCGGTGTTCGTCGATCTGTGCGGCCCCGAGAGTATCGGTGCACTCGCGGAGCTGGACGGCGAGGCGGGCGGCCTGGTCGGCGAGCTGCCCTACGACGAGAGGGCTCGCGGCCTCGATGAACTCACGGACGCCAGGTGCCATGTTCACGTCGGGATGCCCATCGGATTGCTGAATGGTGCCGTGCAAAGCGCTGCCATCGCGCCGCTGTGGCCCGTCTTCAAACGTCAGGCGCCGAAACGAGCAGGAATCCCACCATTTCCAGTCCCGGTTACCGAGGGCTGCGGCGAGCTGCTTGAGGCGGCCGCCTCCCGGTCGGGCTGCGTGCGCAGCGAACGGCCACCGCAGGGAGCCGTCGCCGCTAGGGCAAGAGCATTGCGCCTTGCTGGCCTGGGGGGCGGCATGTGTGGCTGGCGGGGAAGGGGCCGCAGAAAGCAAAGCTTCCCAGGCCAGCGCCAGCGCGTGGCGAGAAAGCCCATACGACACCGTGCCGGACGGCGATCTCACCACTTCGCCTGCGGTGCGCATTTCTTCGGTCAGCTTCTCGGGGACGAGACGCCACCCCTTATGCGACTCCCCGGCTACAGGGGCGCTTGCCAGGGCGTCGCGGCGTGCGCGTTCGGCCCATGCCGCCCGCGCTAGGGTCAACTCGGTCTTGTCGTAGCTGATGATGGCGGGGTCCACGTCATGTTGCAGCCAGTGTTCAAACGCCGTCCGCTCATCGGCTACAGGGGCGCGCAGCTTGGACAGCGCCTTGTGCGCTTCGTACATGAGCAGCGTCACGGAGTCTTCGCCATCGTGAAGGCCGATCCATTGATGCAGTTGCGCAATGACGGATTCGGGGCTGTCGTAGCCGTGGCGCTGGATCACTGCATTGACGTATTCATCGCTCAAGGGGTTTGCCTGCTCGACTTCCTGCGCCGGGGCGGGGATGTTGGTGGTCATGATTCAGTCTCCACACATGCAGTCCGCCAGGGCTTCATCCTCGCTCTCGATGTGGGGCAGGATGTTCTGGCGTGATTGGAATTCAGCCTCGCGGGCCAGTTCGGTGTATCGCGGGCGGTCGGATCGGAACGTCGCGCCGTTCGGACGGGATTCCTGCTTTGCCCACCAGACATGACGAGTCGGCTCACGGCGAATGGCAGCAACGATCTTGGCCCGCGACTTCAGAAAGCAAAGGTCGCAATTTCCTAGATCGCCAGCCGGATCTAGCCGCAGGTCAAACGGCTGCCTACGCCAGAACGCCAGCACGTCTGCCTTGGCTACGCCAGAACGGGCCAGCGGCAGATACGGGATGCCTGCGCTGTTGTCCCGCCCAGGCGCGCCGAGTCTGGCCACGCGGCGAGGTTCATCGGCTCGAATTCCCATTACTGCATCCCAGGTGTCGTACCCCAGCGAAAGCGCCCAGGCTCGGGAGGTCTTCACTTTCAAGTTTGCCGTGCACAACCTGGCCACGGGGTTTGGAAGCATTCCCAAAGCGTCCATCATGCGTTCGAACGGCTCGCCTTCTCTGCTGGCGCTCTTGAAGTCGACGATCCGAAAAATGCAGCGGGACCGACTTCCATTCTCGAAGCCATCCCACTCCATCCAGGTGATGGGAACTCCCCAGCGCTGACTGCATTCCTCGATGAATGCCAGAGTTTCCTCCCGCTCCTTGCCGGTGTTCTGGAACGCCACATGCACGTCATCCGGCAATGCACCTTGGTGCGCGTCCAAGATTTGGCGCAGCATATAGGCGCTTGTTCGGCCGCCGCTGAACTGAATTAAGGCCGGACCATCGATGTGATACGGGTCCATCACCCCTCCTGCTGCCGAGAGGCGGAAAGGACGGCGTCGACGGCTACGGGATCGAACAGATCATGCGCGGCGTCAAACTCAATCCAAGTGCCCGAACGGTTCTCGTATCTTTTTACGCCGCCGTGAGGACCGATCAAGAAGCTGTACCGGGGCAGGGCGCACAGCTTCTTCCGCACGGCCTCAAACGCTTCGTTGCGGTCGGTGGGCGCAACGCCAGCGTCAGAAGCCCGCGCGCGGCGGGCCATTGTTTCGTTCCTCACCTTTTCTTCCCAGCAGGAGGGGCAGAGCGTGTCCCAGGACATGCCGGAGAAGGCGCCGCGACAGATAGCGCATTTCTTGCCGGGGGCGGAAGGCGACGTTTCGGGCGCACCCAGGGCTGCGCCCAGGAAACTGCGGAGGGGAGCGTCTGCGGCGTCAAGGGCGTCGCGATACCGCTGGCGCTCTTTCGGGGTCATCTTTGCGACCATGTCGTGCAGCACACGGGTGGACAGCGCGGCCAGGTCAACGTCGTCCATGTCGTCGAGGTTTTGGGGGGCGTTCATGCGGGGACATCCTCTGCGGTGGGGATTTCGGCCTGGCTGGCGGAAGCCGCGGTCTCTGCCTGGCGGCGCCGCTTCTCCGCCTGTTTGGCGCGAGCGGTTTCAACGGCACCGTGGGCCCGGAATAGATCGAGCAGGGCGGCGGCTGGGATAGTGATGGTTTCGGCGGCTACGCGGCCTTCCTGGATGTCCAAGAGGGTCGCGCGCTGGTTGGCGTCCAGGCCATGCATGAACGTGTCCACGCCGCTGATGAGCGGGGAGACCACTTTGCGGGGCAGGGCGCGGCCGTGGATGGTGCTGTGCGTCACGCGGGACTTGCCGGAGGCCTTGGCTTTCTTAAACTCGTCTTGCAGGAACAAGCCAGCGCCCTCGCCATGCTTGGCAACGGCCTCGATGGCGGTGGATGCCTTCACCGCACCGGAACGCACCAGGGCATGCACATCGCTGTTGGCGTGGGCCAGTGCGATCATCTTGCCGACCCATTGAGGGGAGACGTGTTCCAGGCGGCTGATGCGTTCGTTGTCCCACTTGAAGCCCGCCAGCTTGGCGTAGCCGAAGGCGGTTTCCAGCGGGGTCAGGTGCCGGCCCTGGGCGCTGCTGATGACGCGGGCGGTGCGGTCCGCATCGTTGCCTTCGAATGCGGTCACGTCGATCCAGACAACGCCATCTTTGTCGTGCAGTGGCGCGCCGGCGGAAATCGCTCGACCGATCTGGGCGTGGCGACGGTGGCCGTCTACCAGCCACACGCCACCTGCGGGCCGGGGGCGGACTTCGAGCGGCGGGATCTTGCCACCGGACATGATGTGTTGAAACAGGGCCTCGTCGTCCGCCTCGGCCTGTTCGCGCTCTTGGCCGTCCAATAGTTCGATAGGGGTGCGCAGGTTGAAACCGGGCTCGATGTGCAGATCCTCATACCGGACCTGCATTGCGTGGGCGCGCTTGATTTCTTTCGAGAGGATCTTCTGCCGGAAGGAAACGGGGGCGGTGGATTCGGTCATGGGGACTCCAGGAATCAAAATTTCTTCTCGCCGCCGAGCGCTTCCACCAGCTCGGCACGCATCTTGGCGAGTTCGCCGGTCATGAGGACCATGTCCGAGTCGAACTTCTCGTCTTCGTTCTGCGAGTAGTCCGCGCCTTCCTTCAGCACGTCCAGTGGCGAGACTCGGCGGATATCCAGACCTTCGGTCAGGACGAACGAAATGCGGTCGGCCCAGGTCATGGCGAGGCGGGTGCATTGCTTGCCGGACTGGATATGCCGGCGAGCGTCTTCCGCGTCGATGGAATGCTTCAGGTAGCGGACCGCCGCGCCGCTGGTGCCAGAGGAGCGCAGTTCGGTGTCCTGGTCGATGGTGAAGTTGTTTGGGGCTTCATCTTCAGCCAACCAGCCGGTCATGGCCGCAGCGGGCGACTCCACGACATACAGGTTTTCCAGGGGCATGGGGTCAACCGTCTTCGCCAGAAGGCCGACGACCTCATCCGCTTTGGATGATGAGGCGGTGTCGATCACCAGCCAGCGATTCACCGGGTCAATCCAGACGCGGGTATCGCGGTAGACGCTGAAGGCGCGCGGCAGAAGCTCGTCGGCCACGCGTTCCTTGATTTCCTTCATTTGCTTGCGGCCGAGCTTGTAACCCTGCTGCTCTTCGATTTCCTCGGCCCGCACCCTAGCGACCTGCGCAATCACGGAGGGGGGCAGGAGCTTCTTCTCGGCGCGCATGCTGAGCAGGAAGCGACCGGCAACGGGGTGGGCGAGCTCTCCGCCTTCGCGGGGCGCGATCCATCCAATGGACTGCATTTCGAGGTTGGTGCTGGATTGGAAGGCGTGACGCTTCAGACCCGCCTGCAGCTTTTCCGCATAGTCGGAGAGCGGTGCGGACAGGCGGTAAATCTTGAGGTTCTTGAACCACATGGGGCGGTCTCGAAAGGATGGTTTTGGGAAGTCAGGCTCAGGCAGCGCGAAGGCGGTCGGGAGACTGGTGGTTGATGGCGCGGCCAGCGTTGGGCAGGCCCTTCCAGATATTGCTGATCGTTCCCCGGGAGACTTGGAACTGGTCTGCGAGGACGTACACGCTGACAAAGCCGCGCATGGCGTTGATGTAGTCCACGTGTTCGTCAGTCAGCGGCTGGCCCTTCGGGGGCGGGACAGGCGTTTCGAACTCGGGATGCAGGTATGGGGGAGGGGGCGGCACGGGCGGATGCCATCCGGCGCGGTCGCGCACCATGAAGGCGATGCCGTTCATACGACAGCCCGCAGCAGCCAGCCCAGGATCTGCGGGCCGAAGAGGAAGAGCGCGGCAAGGGCGAAGCTGGCGGGCCAGGCCCAGAGCGGGATGTCTGCGTCCTTGCTCCAGTTGCCTTTGCCGACGTGGTCGCGGGGTGCGATCAGACTGCCCAGCTTGCGGGCTGCCTGCTTGATCGTGACGGGGTGACGGTGGCGCACCGGGGGCGCGCTTGCGCTGATGGAGTTCATGTCGGGTTCCAAGGATCGGCCGCGGCGTGGCGGCGGGTGAAGTAGTCGCCGAGGGGCGCCAGCACCAGCCGCGCGAACGCGAGCAGGCCCAGGCCCCAGGCGAGGGTCTCAGTCAGGGTCATTTGGATATGCGCAGGGGCGCGAGGCTTGCGGAGAGTTTCCCTTTTGGGAACAGGGCTTGCTCGGGACTGTTCGCTGATCGAGGAGTCGCTGTTAAACGCGGTGATCAGTTCTTCCGGGGGGCTGGAAGGATGGGAATCCGGGGACGTTTCGACGAGTTCTCGGTGTACTAGAATCTTGAGGTTGGTCGTACTGTTGCAGGAGAGCACGTCATGCTATCGACATTGATATACCGGAGCCGTGTCGTTGAATTGATGAGTTCGGAAGATCTGAACGGTCTTTTGATGCAAGCCCGCGAGCGGAATGTGGCACTGCACGTGACAGGCGTATTGCTTTTCGACGGTGTGCATTTTGTGCAGCTCTTAGAAGGCCCGGATGAGGCAGTGGCTGAGATTTTTTCTGCCATCAGGCGCGACCCTAGGCACAAGAACGTTGTGCTTTTGATGCGAGATCAGGGGCCGCATCGACGTTTCGGCGGAGATTCGATGGCAATTCTCGACCTTCGAAATCTCGACTCGCAGCGGGTGTCTTCGCTCATCCTCCAAAAGATGCGCAAGAAAGCCAGGTTGGCGAGCAGTGATGACCGAGTAGTTAAGATTCTTGGCTGGTACGCGCTTGCAAGTGGGACCGACCATATTGTTGAGGGCGAAGACGCAGATAACTGGCGATTCGTGGCAAGCGGGCCCTCTTTGGCGCATGAAGACCCCGATGCGCCGGCGCGGTCGTATCCTTTTGCGTTGCAACCCATCGTCGATCCCCTACGGCGCAAGATAACTTCATTTGAGTTCCTAATCCGTAGCAAGACCGGAGGATCCCCGGAGCAAATGTTCTCCAGTCTCGATCCTGTGGAGCGTTACATCCTCGACCTCGAATCTAAGTCATCCGCATTTGAGCTGGCCCGCCGATTGAACCTTGCGGACGTGAAGCTCTCGGTCAACCTCTTGCCAATGTCGTTGATAGAAGATCCTGCGGCTGTCGAACGCTTAGTCGATCAGATTTCTGCGTGCGGATGGTCGCCGCAGGACGTCATAGTCGAGGTTACAGAGCAAGAAGCCATAGCAAGCCCTCAAGCGTTTAAAGACGCCATCGAACGCGTCCGCCGAGCCGGTATTGGCGTGGCAATCGACGATTTTGGCGCCGGCTTTGCGGGGCTATCCCTTCTTGCAGACTTCCAGCCAGACAAACTCAAGATTGATCGACAGATCATTCAGAATATTCATCAGGATGGACCTCGCCAAGCGATCGTTTGCGCCATTGCACGCGCGTGCTCCGCAATGGGAATTACGCCAGTTGCCGAGGGCGTTGAGCGGATTGAGGAATGGTGCTGGCTTCAGGCTGCCGGGTTCGAACGTTTCCAAGGCTATCTGTTCGCGAAGCCCGCATTGAATGGGGTTCCCGAAGTGCGGTGGCCTGAGCGAACCTCGCAGCATTAAAGCTCGGGCTTTCAGGTGGGTTGGTGCGGGAGGGCAGGGGAGGCAGCTTCGCTTCCATCGGCCCAAGAGGAAACCTACTTGTTGATGGTGCTTCCGAAATTGAAAACGTCGATCAGTTCTTCGATGAAGCGTACGAGTGCTTCGAGCATGGCATTGCTCCGTGGATTGGAAGGGGGGATTGGGCCGGGTTTCCACCGGACTGCCTGCCTGGATTTCTCGGCGGTCTACCCCTCATGCCGAAGCTTCGGGCGAATGGGTTGATGGTGGCCGGAGCTGATCCCGGCTTGCGGTTTACTCGGTTGCCGTGGGGCATCGCCCTACACCGCCACATGCACTGGAACGATTTCCAGCCACGCTGAACGTCTGCTGCGCATCAGCACTGCGCGATCACCATCATCGGGTCGGGCTGGATTCGAACCAGCGCGACATGCCTGCCTTCGGATGCGTCAGGGCGCGACCCCGTTGCATTGCCGACCTCCCGAGCGTCGGGCGCTCTTCCGCTGAGCTACCGACCCGATGATGGTCCTGCGCGCTAACGCGGCGCAGGTCGGGACTGTCTGTTATGCCGCCGTGGGGCCGAGGCCCCGCTTGCGCTTTGGATTGAAGATGGTGTTCTCGGGATCGTTACCGCCGAACATGGTGCCTCCATGGTGTCCAGACAACAGCGCCTGCCGATACCCCGCACGCGGGGCATGAGCCGGGGCTGTCATTCGGCGAGCGGAATCGCTACCAAGTCACGAAGGCCGACCTGCAGCAGCTCGCGGGCGCGCTCTTCGGGCACCCCTGAGTTACCCATAATCTCCAGCAAGTCGCTGTCGCTGGCGTCGTCGCGGAACTCGCCGACCAGAACGTCGAAGTGGACCCCTTGGCGCATCATGATGCGGCCGGCCGCAGCGAGTAGGGCGCCCGCTTCGTGAATGCTGATTTCTTCCATGATTGCTTCTCCTTAGGTCGAAAACTAGTGGTGGGAGCATTGGCGTTGCCCGGACACGATTCCGGATATGCTCAGTCGTCACTCAATTACTTCCTGGAGCGCGTGATGGGCGATAAGACAGCAAACGACAAGGCGCACGAATTGCTAATAGAGTTAGCTAAGTCAGATGCTCTTTGGCTTAACTATTTCGAGACGACTAAAGCTTCCGACCTGGCCATGGGCCTGACGCACGGCAACTACCTCGCTGAGGTAATAAGAAAGGTGCATGAGGCTTATAGGTCGGCGGACACTAAGCCCTACTGAGCTGGGCGACCGAGTAGCCGAATCGCTTTGGTAAGGGTCGAGTCGCAGCGCTGGCCGAAACCCGCTTTTCGGCGGCTGGTTACACTTCCGCCTGAAAGCAACTTTGGGGAGCGGATGTGTACTTAAGACTGATTTCAACGGCGGTGGCGCTCGCCGCTACTTCGGCCGTTTTTGGCGCTTCCGTCAGCGCCGAGGACCGGAAGGCATGCTCGGTCACGTCCAGTCTGGGGAAAACTGTGATGCAGGCTCGTCAGGCTGGCATGCCTATGTCAGAGCTGATGGACGTCTTTTCTAAGCCCGGCAGGGCGGACGATGGAGAGTTCGGCAGATCATTGGTGGATTGGGCCTTTGAAGACCCCAGGTATTCCACTGAAGAGGCAAAAGAGCGAGCGATTAGGGACTTTGAAAATGAGGTTTACAGAGCCTGCTACCAAAGGGCCAAGGAAAGGGCCTCGCAGAAGTAAAGCTTGCCGGGGTTATCGTCGCCACGCCCGGCTGGGCGTTGCCTGGCTATGAAAGCCCAAGCACACAGGGTCCGGGGGCGCGTCGGCGCCTGGTTGTCCTGTTTCGCCCGTACTCCCTCGCGGGGAGCGGGCGGCCTCGGTTGTTAAAGAGCGGTTCTCGCCTTTCCCCATTCCGACTTTGTGGCGGTGACGTCTCCCGCTTGAGGCGATGCCCTGACTGCTGGCGGAGGGTCCGTGGGGGGGGCTTGCTGCGCTGTGTTTGCAGCGCGACCGCAAGCTTAGACGCCTAAGATTTAAAGTGTCAAGGAAAACTTAGTTGTCTAAGATTATGGTCGCAAAAAAAGCCCGCGCGAGGCGGGCGGTTGTGGGGAAGACTTAGTAGGCTGGTGTGGCCCAGAGGGCCAGTAGCACCACTAAGAGCGAGATCAAAATTCGAGTCATTGACTGCTCCTGTGCCTAGGTTTTTCGGTGACCTAGCACATGGATAGTCATGATCAATTGGAGATAGTCAGGCAACAAAAAAGCCACCCGGAGGTGGCTTGCAGTGTCGGGCGGATCTACACCAAACGGAAAGGTCGAGAAAGGCTTGCAGGGGCGGAGGGACTTACGGGCTGAACGTTGTATCGCTCAGGCGTCACAACGCCTGCCTGCACAAGTCGTTCAAATTTTTCCGATGCTTGCTGCAGCTTCTCCCGGTGTTCCGGTCCACGCGCAGCGAGCTCCTTCATCAAGACGTCAGCAGTTCGTTCGCTTAGGGACATTGTTGGCTCCTAGGTCTTACTGTAGTGCAAATAAATTGGGGTCGATTGCTTGTCTGCAAATTCAAGCAAAAGCTCAGCATACTGCCTCACCCGCAATCGTAGGTTAGCATCATGAGTGTAGTCCTCAATTTTCAATTTGAGGCCTGTTTGCAGCTTATTTATTCCTATCATCCGCCCGTGAGAGTGCCACAGCTGATTGTTGCTAAGGTCAGTTGCAATCTGCTGGGCACGCTCTTGTTTTTGTTCCACAGTGACGGGGCTACCCGGATTAGTCGTTTGATGCTCGTTCCAGTCTTTGAACTTGTACTTGACCAACCATTCCTTCAGCAGGCTGATCGAGAGGTCTCGCGCTTGCTCGTACCGTCGAAGAGTAGCTAAATCAAGTCGCTGTAGCATTAGTAGCTCAGCGTCTGTAAGGAGACCATTCATTGACTTGTCGATGAACTCTTTGACTTTGTCGATGTAGCCCAGCGCAGGCACCCAGTTGCCATCCTGGAGGCTGACCTGTGGGTCGATCGGCCCCAAGGAGGACGTGTAATCCATGTAGATCTTGTCACCCGACATACAAAAAATAGTTCCGGCCGACATCGCCGCCCGCGGAACAATGAAGAAGACCTCGTCGAAGTTGTGACGAACTACCACCACCATCTTCTCAACCGCTTCGACCAAACCTCCCGGCGTGTCAAGGACAATCACCAAGCGTCCCGGATTTGTAAAGCGGTCCTGTTTCTGTCTCCGTGTCGCCAGTGCTTCAACGCTCTCCACAAAGCGGCCTTGAATTGCTGGGTGAATCTGACCAACGTATGACAAAACGGGGCAACCGAACTCTTCCTCTAATTGTTCGCCATAGTAGTTAAGTCCGTAGCCGATATGGGTGTCGAGATTTGACATCAAGCGGTTCCTTTGGTTGGGAATTTTCTGCTGATAGTTCGATGCGCTACATCTAACTTCTCGCCTACTACGCTCTGCAGTCTGCTAGAACCTTCACGACCGCACCCACTGTCCAGCCTCGTCGTCCCGCAGCTTGGCACCAGCCCACACCACCTGCCCAAGCACGCGCACAGGGTGGCCGTTCTCCAACGGAATGTCGTAGTAGGCCGGATTGAACGAGCGCGCGACCCAGCGCCCAGTGAGCTTGTCTCGTGTCACAGTCTTGACTAGCATCTTGCCGTCGTAGTTGATGGCGTACACGCCGCCGCTGGCCACGTCCTGCAGCGTCAGGTTTTCGTTGGGGACGACGAGTAGGGCGGCGCCGTCACGAATGACTGGCTCCATGCTGTCGCCTTTCGCATACACCACACGGGCCTTTCCGTTGTCGGCGCCCACCGCCTTGAGGAATGAGCGGCGGAACTGGATCATGCCGGTCTGGTCTTCGCTGTGGTTCTCGATGCCGTCGCCCGCGGCCAGACGCACCTCAGCCAGCTCCGGCACTTTCTCGAATCTGTCATTGGCGGCGTGAGGCTCGCCCGGTCCGGCGTTCGCCGTCACGCCCGTTTGCGTGCTGATTCTGATCTTCGGATTGCGCTCGGCCTGGAACGTGGTGTGGCCGCCTTCCCACGGAGCGGGCGGCAAGCCCGCAATTCGCATAGGGAAGGGGTCATCAGCATGGTCCATGTCGACCAGGCCGCCAGGCTTGTGAGCCCGCAAAGGAATGACGTTGGCAGTGACCGGTGCCTGATGCGAAACCTTGATCCCGAGCTTCAGCTGCGCGATGGCCAACGCCAAAGCGCCCTGCAGCGCGTTCAGCTGAGCAGGGGGCAAGGCGCGGACGTCCTGTTCTGAAATTTCCGGAAAGGGCCACGGCGCCGTGGGCGGGATGGCTGGAACCTCGGCGGATCCGTCTGGGCGGTTTCGCTTGGGGCCGGTGCCGTCGTACAACCACTGCGCGTTGACTTTCAGCAGCGGCGCGACCTTCATGCACGTCGCCATATCCATGCCGTTCGACCCGTTGAACCAATGGGTCGCGGCGCCAGACGATGCGTCAGCAGCCTTCCATATGTCCGTTTTCGTCAGGCGTGGCTCGCCCGCGTCCGCGCGACGGGCCGCTTCTTCTTCGAAGGCCTGCTTAATTCTTTCCTGAAAGGTCATCTTAGGATGCTAAACAAAAATTCTCTTAGATGGCTTGCGTTTAAAATCTTAGACAACTAAGATACGTGCCATGAGCGACCACACAAACGACTCCGATCTCATAGACGCCTACGGCGGGACCAGCAAGGTAGCAGCCCTATGTGGACTCACAACCGGGGCTGTTTCCCAATGGCGCACCAACGGCATTCCGAAGGCTTGGAAGGAGGTCCTGCGCCTTGCAAAACCGAAGGTCTTTCGGATCTGGGCGGCAAAGCGCGCGCCGGCCGAAGTGGCGAGGGCGGCATGACATCAATGCACCGCCTCGGTTTGCGTTCGGCTGTCGCTCGACAGGAGCCCCCCAATGCATAGCCTCTACATCCGCTTCGTGCTGTGGCTGATTCGTGCCGCTGCTGAGCGCATTGCCGACGAGCGTATCGCCGCGGCAATGCAGCCTGGCGGCGCTATTTGGCGCAATCGATCAACTTCGACGCGAGTTGAGCGCGAGCGGATTCGATGATTTTTGCGAGCGTCATTTCCGATGCTTCCCGAAGAGGAATCGAGATCTGCGCCTTTCCGATGAAGTGGGGTGGAACAGCCGTGAAATCCGACTCGAGCATGAACTTCACGTCGACAAACTCCGAATCTTCGGTGGGCTGCACGATGGATACAAACTTCAAAGTCATGGTCGGCCCCCTCCTTACTGGGGCGGGTGTCTTGTGTGAGAGCAACCATTCTAAGGGGCTGACCACCCATTTTCAGGAGGGAGTGCATGGATAGCGCTACGACGCCGGCCCAGCCGGCACCGCAGCCGGCGGCACCGGCAAAGCCTAGCGACAAGGTCCAGATCGGGCCGTTGGACGTGTAGGGCGCAATTCGTCTTTCCATGCAGCGCATCGTAAGGCCGCTGCTCAGCAATAGATACGTTCAGGAAATTCACAGATGAACATCACCACTGCGGCCGATTTGACGGTGCATGACTACAAGGGCGGCAGCGAGGCGCTGGGGGCGGTTATCGGCATGTCGCCGGCCGTGCTGCGCAACAAGGTCAACCCCAACAACACCACGCATCACCTGACGCTGGCTGAGGCCGACCGCATTGTGCGAATGACGGGGGATGTGCGCATCCTGGCCGCCTTCGCGCATGGCAACGGCTATCTGCTGGTCAAGGCGCCCGAGTCCTGCGGCGAGAGCGACATGTCAGTGCTGGAGCAGGTCGCGGCGCTGATGATCGCGCATGGCCGGTTCGGTCATGAGGTGTACGACGCCCTGGCTGATGGCGGTGTTGACCAGCAGGAAATGCAGCGTGTGGATGCTGCGGGCCGCGCCCTGATGGAAGCAGTCGCGGGCGTCGCGCGCCGGCTCAGCGGGATGGCCGAGCAATGATCCATCGCGGAACGTCTGGTGTACCCGTGCGGCCGCGTGTGCCGTCCACGGAGCGCAAGGGGGCGGCGCTATCGCGCGCGGCTGCAATGATGTGCAACGGCGCGAAGTTCCATCGGTGGGTTGAGTCCCGCATCGGCGCCGCCCCCGATGGCGTGTCTGCTAGCCAGCACGCGGCGCAGTACGTGCGCGACGTGTGCGGTATCACCAGCCGCGCGCAGTTGGACCACAACGCGAAGGCAGCCAGCTTGTTCCATGAGGCCGTGCGCAAACCCTTCGTGCAGTGGAGCGGCATCTATGGCTGACTGCCTGCACATGTTCCGGGGCTACCGCGTGCCGCCTGAGACGGTGGAGCAGGTCAAACAGGCCATCATCGATACGCGTGGCCGCGTGAACCTCGATGAGTTGCGGGCCATCGTGCGGCCGGCCATGAAGGCCGTCGATCCTTGGTCCAGCACGTCGCGGGCTGACGCCGCCGCGTGCGCTGTCGACTCGTTCCTGTTCGACGCGGCGCGGGCCGGCCTGGTCACGCGACATATGAACGGCTGGAAGTTCCCGGCCTGGTGGCGCGTCAAGAAGCAGCCGGGGGCGGCATGTCGCTGACACGCAAGACGCCCCTCAAGCAGAAGACACCGCTGAAGCGTGGTGCGCCGATGATGCGCGCAACGCCAATGCCGCCACCACGTGCGGCCATGAAGGCGCGCAAGAAGGGCAAGAAGCCGCCCAAGACGGTCTACCGCAATCAGGCGCTGCTTGACCTTGCCAAGGGCGAGGAATGTCTGCTGCGCGTGCCCAGGTATTGCCAGGGCGACACGGATACCACGGTGGCCTGCCATTCCAACCTGCTGCGCGACGGCAAGGGGAAGGGCATCAAGGCGCACGATTGGGCCATTGCGTTTGGCTGCGGTCCCTGCCACTGGTTCATTGACCAATCGCCAGCACCGCTGGAACAGAAGCTCACCTATTTCATCCCCGGCTTGCGCCTTACGCGCTTGCGCATCATCGCCTTGGGCAAGTGGCCCGAGGAAGCCGAGCGCGGTTATCAGGCGCTCTACGGAGTCACCGAATGAATTACTACAGCCACAACATCGGCGACTACGCCCAGGCCACGATGCATCTGAGCCTGGTGGAAGACGCCATCTACAGCCGCCTGCTGCGCCGCTACTACGCGGAAGAACAGCCGATCAAGGACGATCTGCAGCTGATCTGCCGGTGGGTGGGGGCGCGCACCGAGGAAGATCGTGCGGCTGTTCCCATGATCCTGAAGGAGTTCTTCGAGCTTACGGACGGCGCTTGGCGCAATAAGCGGGCGGATAGCGAAATCGCCGCGTATCAGGAGAAGGCGAAAACCAACCGGGTTAATGGGAAGGCTGGCGGGAGGCCGAAGAAGAAACCCAACGAAACCCAGTCGGTTTCTGGTGGGTTGCCAGAAGAAACCCAAGCGGATGCCACGGGAAACCCAGACGGGGCCCAGGAGAAACCCAGTCGTAACCCTAACCAAGAACCAAGAACCAATAAATATTCCGTTCCTAATGGAACGGGCGGCGCGCCGCCGGAGCCGCCTTCGGCTGTCGATCAAATTTTTGCCCTGGGCCTGCCCTTGCTCATCGCTGCCGGACAGCCGGAAAAGCAAGCCCGCTCAATGCTGGGCATGTTCCGCAAGAATCACGATGACGCGGACATCGTCCGGGCCATCCAGCAATGCGTGGACGACCAGGCAATTGAGCCCGTGGGGTACCTGCAGCGCGTCTTGCGCTCGGGAGCGGCCCGGCCTTCACGCCCGCTGAGCGCGGCACAGCGGCGGGCATCGTGGAACGAGGAGATGGGGGCGGCGGTCGGGGCGCCCGGTGCTCCCCGCGAAATCAACATGGGAGTAATCGATGCAACAACGCACTGACGCGCTGGAAGTGCGCACCCTGGGGGACATGGTGGTTTCCGAATTGCGTCTGCTCTACGGAGCGAAGTTCGCCCAGGCGTGGGAAGGTCTGACCCCACGCGAGGTGAAGGATAGTTTCAACCAGAAACTGGCGGGCTTCACGGAAGCGGAGGCCCGTGTCGGTTTGGTCGCGTGCCTGGGCCGAGACTGGCCGCCGACGCTGCCGGAGTTCATGCGTCTTTGCCGACCGTGGATGGACCCGGAAACGGCGTTTCATGAGGCGGTTGCCGGTGTGGCTGCCCGCAAGCGTGGAGAAGTCGGCATGTGGTCACATCCGGCGATTTTCCATGCCACTCGCGCCGTGGGCTCGCACGACCTGTTGAACTGTGGCTATGGCGTGATGAAGCTGCGATGGGAGCGCGCATTGCGGGATGAGTTTGCCCGTGGGCAGTGGGACGCGGTTCCGGCGCCCGCCCCGGCTTTGCCTGCTCCGGGTGGCACGCTTGCCACGCGTGAAGATGCCGCAAAAGCAATGGCGAAAATGGGGGCGCAGGGCATCGTAAATCCGACAGACAGAGATCCGCGCCGCTGGGCAAAGCGCATCCTGGAAGAGGCGCAGCGGAAGGGCGGGCGGCTTCCGTCGCCTGCGGTGTTGCGGATGGCCCAGGCCGCCGTTGATTCGCCGGTGGACGTCGGGGGCGCCGCATGAGCGCGATGCAAAGAACCAAGGGCGCGGCCTTTGAACGCAAGGTGGCCAACCTGCTGACCGATGCGACCGGCACGACCTGGCGCCGACGTGTGCGCAACCGGGCCGGCGATAGCGACGTGGTGGCGGACGATCCCGCGTTCGCGCGCATCAGCATCGAATGCAAGCACGCGAACGTCCTTTGCCTGCCGGCTTGGTGGCGACAGGCGCAAGCGCAGGCCGGCGAAGACGGCGTGCCGGTGCTGATCTACAGGCAAACGGGGGCGCGCGGTGAATGCGTGATGGTGGACGCCCACCACATAAATCCGAAGACTTTTCCTGTCCGAGGGCGGCATGCCGTCTCGTTCGGATGGGAAGCAGCTATGCAATGGATGCGGGAAATGCTGCCCGCGAAAGTGACTTACTCCCCGGGGATTATCTGATGACTACTTTGACCCTTTCGCGCTTTCCTTCGACCCCCGTCGTCGAAGTGCAACCGAGCCGACTGTTCGCCACCGCTCACGCGGCGCTGACCTTTGCCTACAACCATACGGACCAAGTGTATGACAAGCCCATGATGGCGCGCCTCGCACAAGCTCAATCCCAGGCTGGTGCCGAAGGAAAGGGCTTGGGTGGCACGGATGGAGCGGGACAGGCTGCGTTCGTCCTGGGCGCGCTGGATAAGCTGCCCCGACTTTACCGTTCAATCCTGGTCGCACGCTTCGCGCCGCGCACCGACCGTTGCAAGTGCTGCCAGGGCACTGTCGATCGACATGATTGGCTGGCGGCCGTGCGCGAGATATCCGACGCGGCGGCGTGCGATGCCCTGTCCGCGCATCCGACGCCTCGTGTCCTGCGCGATGCAATCGTGGCGCGCTACTTCGGGAAGGATGTGAAACTCTCCGATGCCGCCGAGCGGGCCGGCGTAAGCGCGGCGACGGCTACCAATCACAACGGCAAGATCAAGCTCTGGCTCTATGGGACGCGCACCACGAAGCGGAAGGGTGGTGAGCGTGGCGCGGGCCAGAAGGGCGTCGAAGCGCACGCGATGGACTATGCGGCCGACCTTCTGGCGGCAAAAGGCTTGTGCGACTGACGCTTGCAAGGTTGAATTTTCTCTGATAAAGTTCGTCCCGTTTAGTCAATTTGAATAAGTCCGCCTAAAAGAAGCCCGTCTGCGAATGCGCGGGCTTTTTGTTTGAGTGCCAAGTTCCCGAGTAAGACCTAAGTACAATGTCGCGATCCGAAAATGACTAGGGCACGGGATGGATATTCGAGAGATGATCGCGGGGCGCATGACCGATGCGGGCGGACGCCTCACGGTTCGTAGCGCCCTAAATCCGATGCTGTGGTTATGCGCAATCGTGTCAGCCCCTTCCGCGATAGCTCTGGGGCTGTCACCAAGAGATTTGTGGTGGCTGCAAGTACTGGTGGTAGTTCCTGTCGTTGCCACGGTAGTCGGCTTTTGTTTCCTGCTGATCTTCGATCGGGACAAACTTCAGTCTGAGGACTACCAAATTCGAAAGCGCACTTTGGAACTTATGCAGCAAGACAAGGGAATGACAAGTCCTATGCCGCTAGCGAACGCGTCTGTGATTACTCCGGACGCTTTTATTGAAAACGGTCAAATGGGCGGGGATCCCAAGTGAAAGCTTTTCTTCTTGTATTCGAACCCGAGGTGGGAACCCAGCAGGAAGTCAAGGCTGTAGTGGAGCAGAGTAAGAAGGTTAAAACCTGGCGATACGATATGCCGAACTCGTTCTATCTGATTTCCACCTCCTCTGCTAAAGAATTAGCAGAGGACTTGCGTACCTCACTCCCGAATGGCAGGTTTATTGTGACCGGTATCGATGAATACTGGGGGTGGAACAATAGCGATACTTGGTACCTTCTTAAGCACAAGAAGTTGAAGCCGAAAGCGGAGACACCAAAAACGCTATAGAGGAAAAGTAATATTGCTAGCATTCGCTAGGCGCCAAAGCCCCGATACGGATTCTCCGGTCGGGGCTTTTAATTTGGAGGCTCAGTGGAAAGCACCCGGGAAGATGACATAGGGAATCGGCATGAAGCTCACGACACTCAAGCCGCGCATTGCAATGGCCGCCTCCAGGCTGGCCGTTGCGCCCACGCCCAGCACAAAGCGCATGACGGGCCGCAAGCTGCAAAACCGCCGGTTGCGTGTCTGGTCTGCTGATCCACATTGCGCCCACTGCGGCGCTCTGACCGTGTACCCCGAGGGGTTCGAGCTGGACCACAAGGTCAGCCTGAACGATGGCGGCGCGGATACCGACGAGAACTCGCAGGTGCTGTGCGTCTCGCGCGATCCGCACGGTCGCAAGGTCGGATGCCACGACGCCAAGACGCGTCAGGACATGGGATACAGGAGCCGCACCTAATGGCACAGATCACAGTCAAGCTTTCCCTTCGCGTCGCGTGGTGGGTGCGCTGGTACCTGGTCGGCGTCGTCATCGCGGCACGCTTGACGGGCGCAACGCCGGACATGACCAAGGTGGAACGGTGGATCAGGCGCGGCCTGTCCGTCCCCGCCAGCAGGAAGCCGTAGGGCGCCTCTGCTTGGAGGTCGGGTCCGAGGCGCGCCCGGTCCATCGTCGCGTCCTGTAGGGCCTCTGCGCGGATCCCTGGGGCATCGGCAGAAGGGGGGCAGCGCCGGTGGTCGCGCGGCAGGCAGTGGGGCGGGTCGAAAGTCTAGGGCGGCTCGACCTTGGAAACCACCTGTTCCCTCACGCACAGAAAATTTCCCCGTTTCGGAAAATTGTTAACCCAATCTTGTTAACCAAAACCTATGGCATTAACCGACAAAAAGCGCCGCTTCGTCGATGCGCTGCTGTCGGGTCTAACCGGTGCGAAAGCCGCTATCCATGCGGGTTACAGCGAAAACGGGGCGGCCCAAGCAGCCGCCCGCCTGATGCGTGACAAGCATGTTCTGGCCGCCGTGGGGCGCATTGCCGAGGTTAACAAATCAGTTAACAAAAATCGGATTAACAAAAAGGCCGAATCACCGAATCCCAAGGAGCCGGATTCTCCGGCAAGCGGACCGCAAGCCACAGCCGCCGACACTGATCTCATCGACGGAATCGGCTTGAAAGCTCTCGGGCTTACCTCAGATCCGCGGGCTGTTCTCGTGGCGATCATGAACGACGCGGGGGAAGAGCCGAAACTTCGGCTGGAGGCGGCCAAAGCGCTCATGCCGTTCACGCACGGGAAAATTGCGGAACAGGGCAAGAAGGGCGCGAAGCAGGAGGCGGCAAACAAGGCTGCTACCGGTGGGCGATTCGCGCCGCCACCGCCTCCCACGCATCTACGCGTTGTCGGGAAGGGGTAAACCATGGCCTGGACAACCGCGTGCCCTGATTGGGCGGAACGCCTGCGCGCGCGACAGTCGATCATTCCGCCGCCGATCTACCCCGACCAGGCCGAATATGCGCTCGGCATCTTCAAGCAGCTCAAGGTCGTAGATCTGGCGCAGGTCTACGACGAGGCCATCGGGGCGTACCGACACCAGACCTTCGGGGAGTGCTCCGAAGAATGGGTATTCGACTTTGTGCGGGCGATCTTCGGCGGATATGACGCCGCCACCGGCAAGCAACGGATCCGGGAATATGGCCTGTTGATCAGCAAGAAGAACACGAAATCGACTATTGCCGCCGGCATCATGCTGACGGCGGTAATCATCTGCTGGCGCCAGGAAGAGGAACACTTGATCCTGGCCCCGACCAAGGAAGTCGCAGACAACAGCTTCAAGCCAGCAGCCGCGATGATTCGGGCGGACGAGGAACTGTCCGACATGTTCCACGTTCAGGACCACATCCGCACCATCACTCACCGGACGACGCGCAATAGCCTCAAGGTGGTGGCCGCCGACACCGATACGGTATCGGGCAAGAAGTCCGGTCGCATCTTGGTCGATGAATTGTGGCTATTCGGCAAGCGCGCTAACGCGGTGGCGATGTTCCTGGAGGCGCTCGGCGGCCAAATATCGCGTGATGAAGGCTGGGTAATCTACCTGACCACACAGAGCGACGATCCGCCGGCGGGTGTCTTCAAAGAAAAGCTCGCCTACTGGCGCGACGTGCGAGACGGGCGGGTGGTCGATCCGAAGACGCTGGGCATCCTGTACGAGTTTCCGGAAGAAATGGTCGAGGCAAAAGCCTATCTCGACCCGGCCAACTTCTACATCACCAATCCGAACCTCGGCCGCTCGGTCAGCGCCGAATGGTTGGGGGATCAGCTCAAGCTATTGCAGGCCAGAACGGACGGAGCATTCCAACAATTCCTTGCCAAGCATCTGAATGTCGAGATTGGGCTGAACCTGCGTTCTGACCGTTGGGCGGGTGCTGATCACTGGCTAAAGCGGGGGAAGCGCGTACTGACACTTCGCGCGCTGATGGAGCGTTCCGAAGTTGTCACGGCCGGTATCGACGGCGGCGGCCTGGATGACCTGCTGGGCCTGGCATTTCTAGGGCGCGAGCGTGGGACGGGAAACTGGCTGCATTGGGCGCGAGCCTGGGCACACCCGTCTGTTCTGGAGCGCCGCAAAGAGATTGAGCCCAGGTTGCGCGATTTCGAACGGGCTGGCGAGTTGGTCATAGTCAAGCAGATCGGCGATGACACCGCAGAACTGGCGGCCCTCATCCGCCAGGTGTATGACGCGGGTTTGTTCCCCGAGAAATGTGGAATCGGTGCCGACCAAAACGGCGTGACCTTCAATGACGCGCTGGTAGAGGCTGAAATCCCCGAGGAATTGATCGTCGGTGTGTCGCAGGGCTGGAAGCTGGGCGGCATCATCAAGACAGTGGAGCGCAAGCTTGCCGAAGGCACCTTCGTACATGGCGATCAGGCTCTGATGGCTTGGTCTGTGGGCAATGCTCGTATCGAACTGCGCGCCAACGGCATCTTGATTACCAAGCAGGCCAGCGGCACCGCAAAGATTGATCCCTTGATGGCGACATTCGATGCGGCGCAATTGATGGTCCTTAATCCCGAGGCCTCCGGCCGGTCGGTATACGAGTCCCGCGGGATTCGATTTATCTGAGAGAACTCATGAAATTACTGGACCGCTTTCTGGGCGGCTCGGCGGACGAGTCGGCGCCTGAAGCCGGCCCACGCCTTGAGCCCACCATTGCGCTAGAAAGCGCGCAGGCGTCGGCGCAGCCCAGGGGGCAGGCGTTCCGAGGCTTGGATGATCCAGCGCTGCTGGAATACATCCGCAGCGGCGACTACAACAGCCGGGTCGAGTCGCTACGGAACATGGCCGCACTGCGGTGCGTGTCGCTGATCGTCACTTCACTTGGCATGTTGCCGCTCAACCTGATTCGAAACGACGCATCCAAGGCGCCAGCGAAAGACCACCCGGGATATCGGCTGATGAAGCTCAAGCCGAATGGGTGGCAAACGCCCTTCGAATTCAAAAGCATGATGCAGCTGCATGTCCTGCAGCAAGGCAATGCCTACGCCAGGGTTATCTGGTCAGCTGGCAGACCGATCGCCCTGGTGCCAATGGCGCTCGGGTCCGTCAAGGCCGAGCTTGTGGGTTGGGAGATGCGTTACACGTACACCCGGCCGGATGGCCAGCAGATAAAGCTATCCCAGAAGGAGGTGTTCCACCTGCGGGATATCACCATTGATGGGGTGGAGGGGCTAGGCCGCATGAAGCTCGCGCGCGATGCCATCGCACTGGCGCGTGACGCCGAGCGCGCCGCTGGCCGCGTGTTTCGGACGGGCAACCTGGCCGGCGGCGCGGTGGAGGTCCCCAAGGCGCTTTCTGATACGGCCTATGGTCGAATGCGCAGCTCGCTGGATACGGACTTTGCCGGAGCCGACAACGCAGAGCGCTGGATGCTGCTGGAGGAAGGCGCCAAGGCGAACAAGTTCAAGGCCACGGCAGCCGAAGCGCAGCATAACGAGAACCGAAATACGCAAATCGAAGAAGTAGCGCGTGCCTTTGGCGTGCCGCGGCCGCTCTTGATGATGGACGACACCAGTTGGGGGTCGGGCATTGAGCAGCTTGGGATCTTCTTCGTGCAGTACGGGCTGCAGTTCTGGTTTACGGCGTGGGAACAAGCGGCGATGCGCACCTTCCTGACCGATGAGGAACTGGACGAGTTTGCCTACAAGTTCAACGAGCGGGCGCTGATGCGCGGCACGTTGAAGGACCAGGCCGACTATTTCGCCAAAGCGTCAGGCGCTGGCGGCCATGCTCCGTGGATGTGGCAGAACGAGATCCGGGAGCTGTCTGACCTCGCGGCGAGCGATGACCCGCAGGCAAACAAGCTGCGCGACCCCATCACCCAAAAAGGAAAACCCAATGAGCCTGCTGCAACTGCCTGAGATCAAGGCGGATGCCCGCCTTGGTGCTGCCGACTTCGATCTGCGTCCAGACGCACTGGAGCGGTGGGCGCCGCAAGTCCGCGCCGCAGCGGCGGACGAAGACGCCACCATTTCGATCTACGACGCCATCGGAGATACCTGGGATGGCAGCGGCGTGACGGTCAAGCGCATTCAGGCCGCGTTGCGTTCCGTCGGCGCCCGAGACGTGACGGTGAATGTCAACTCGCCTGGCGGCAATTTCTTTGAAGGAGTGGCGATCTATAACGCGCTGCGCGAGCACAAGGCCAAGGTCACGGTCAAGGTGTTGGGCTTGGCTGCGTCAGCGGCGTCGGTAATTGCGATGGCGGGCGATGAAATCCTGATGGGTCAGGGATCGTTCCTGATGATCCATAACGCCTGGGCAGTAGCCATCGGGAACCGCCACGACCTGATCGACGCAGCCGCGAAGCTGGAGCCGTTTGACGAGGCGATGGCACAGGTTTATGCGGCTCGAACGGGCATGACGCCGAAACAGGCCGCAGCCCTCATGGACAAAGAAACCTGGATCGGCGCGGATCAGGCGGTCGAGGATGGCTTCGCCACAGGGCTGCTGGATGGCACCGCAGTCACCGAGCAGCCGCAATCGAGCGGCGAACGGCGGGCCCTGGCCCAGGTGGAGGCGGCCATGGCTCGCGCCGGATACAGCCGCTCGTCTCGCCGCGACACCTTCAAAGCACTTTTCTCCGGCAAGCCGAGCGCTGCCACAACCACCACGCCGTGCGCTGGTGACGACGTAGCAGCCCTGCTGCAAACCACACTTACAACCCTGCGAGGTTAAACATGAAGCAACAATCCAATGCCCGCGTCCCCCGCGGGCTGGTTTCCGTACGCGCCGACGCCGGCAGCCCGGGTGAGGTGAAGGCCCTCATCGAACAGCTGAACCAAGCGTTCGCCACGTTCAAAGACGAACACTCCAAGCAGCTGGATGAGGTCAAGAAGGGCACGCATGATGCACTTCAGGCCTTCAAGGTCGAAAAGATCAACGCGGACATCTCCCGGCTTCAATCGGCCATCGACGACGCCAATATGAAAATCGCGTCGGCGCAGATGGGCGACGGCGCCGGCCAGCGCCTGAAGGACTCCGAATACAGCGACGCCTTCAACGCGCACTTCAAAAAGGGAGACGTGCAGGCGGCGCTGAACAAGGGGGCCGCAGAAGAAGGCGGCTATCTCGCTCCGGTGGAGTGGGATCGCACCATTACCGACAAGCTGGTGCTGGTTTCGCCCATGCGGCAACTGGCGACCGTACAACCGGTATCCGGCGCCGGCCTGACCAAGCTCTTCAACATGGGCGGTACGGCATCTGGCTGGGTGGGCGAGACTGCGGCGCGTCCGCAGACCAACACGGCTGGTTTCGCTTCGCTCGGCTTTGGTTGGGGCGAAATCTACGCCAACCCCGCCGCGACGCAGCAACTGCTCGACGATTCGGCGATCAATCTGGAAAGCTGGCTCGCAGGTGAAGTGGAAACCGAGTTTTCCAAGCAGGAGGGCCTGGCTTTCGTTTCGGGCAACGGCACCAACAAGCCCTTCGGGATCCTGACCTATGTCGAAGGCGGCGCCAACGCGGCCAAGCATCCGTTCGGCGCGATCAAGGTGGTGAACAGCGGCGCGGCGGCAGCCATCACGTCGGACGGCATCATTGATCTCATCTACGACCTGCCCTCGGCATTCACGGGCAACGCACGCTTTGCCATGAACCGCAAAACCCAGGGCCAGGTCCGCAAGTTGAAGGATGGTCAAGGCAACTACCTGTGGCAGCCGTCCTTCGTCGCCGGTCAACCCGCCACCGTGGGTGGCTTCCCTCTGACCGAAGTGCCCGACATGCCGGATGCGGTGGCCGGAGCAACGCCGGTGCTGTTCGGCGACTTCAAGCGCACGTACACCATCTTCGACCGCGTGGGCGTACGGGTGTTGCGCGATCCGTACACGAACAAGCCCTACGTTCTCTTCTATACGACCAAGCGTGTCGGCGGCGGAGTGCATAACCCCGAGCCGATGCGTGCCATGACGATCGCTGCGGGCTAAACATCTGGGGAAGGCGCCAGCCGGCGTCCTTCCCCATCTCAGGAGAGTTATATGGCGAAGCTGATAAAGGCGTTTCGGGGTGTGCCGAAGGGCGCTATCTACCCGGTCAAATTTGCGGCCGGTGAGGAATGCCCTCCCGAACTTGAGGCCGGCGCGCGTGATTTGGGCGCGCTGGAAGCGAGTGCGGACGATTCGGACGAGAAGAAAGACCTGATGGCGCAGTTGGACGTGGCGCAGATCAAGTATGACAAGCGCTGGGGCGTCGACAAGCTCCGTGCAGCGCTGGCCGAAGGCCAGAAGGACTGATCATGCCGCTGCTGACGCCTGAAGAGTGCATTGCTCATTGCAACGCCGATCCGGCGGACGCGTCATTGCTGGCCGACTTGCTCGCCGCTGCCGAAAGCGCAGTGGCAGGCCATCTCAACCGCGCATTCTTTTCGGCGCAAGCCGACCTCATTGCCGCGCAGGACGCGCTGCCGAAGGCCGCCGGCGACGCGCAGGACGCGTATGAGGCAGCCATGGCGGCCGCGGCGGATCTTGTCAACCCGGCTGCGCGCCAAATGGCAACCGCACTTGCGACGGAGCGGTTGAAGGAAGCGAAGATCGGCTTTCAGCGCGTGCTGTTCGGCGTGGTGGCGTCACCCCGTGTCAGGGCCGCGGTGCGGCTGACGCTCGGCAATCTGTATGCCAACCGCGAAGAGGTGGTTGTCGGTGCAAGCGCGGCTCGGCTTCCCCAAGGGGTGCCGGAACTCCTGCGCGCAGACAGGCGGGAGATGATGCCATGAGGGCCGGGACGCTGCGCACCAGAATTCGGATCGAACGGCGGGAAGATGGGCAAGACGACGCGGGGCAGCCGAATGGACCCTGGGTGGAAGTTGCAACAGTACCGGCAGATCCTCGCGGTCAGACCGGTATGGGCGCCATTACACGCAATCAGGAAAACATTGGCGCGTCCATCAACGCATACAGTTTCCGGATCCGGTTCCGCCGCGGCATCGACCAGGGGATGCGCGTCCTTGAGCTGTACGACGGGCAGCCGGTGGGCGAACCCTTCGACATCAAAAATGTGCGGATGGACCTTGCGCGACGGCAGTGGACGGACTTGATCTGCGAGCAGGGGGGCAGTGATGGCTAAGGGGCTTCAAGCAAGTTTCGACACATCCGGCTGGGCGGCGGGCTTGGATCGGCTGCTGGGGCCCGCACGGGTCAGCCTGGCGCGCTCGATGGCGGTTGCTGGCGGCGAGGTGCTGCGGGATGAGGCCAAGGAACGGGCACCCCGCAGCGGTCAGGGAGCCGTCGGGGAGTTCGGGCCGAGAATCCCTTTGGCAGAGACGATCTATCTGGCCTTCCGCGAAAGGTACTCGGGCGACAAGGAGGTCAAGTATGCCGTCACCTGGAACAAAAGCAAGGCGCCGCACGGGCACCTTGTGGAGTTCGGGCACTGGCAGATCTATCCGGTGATCAAGAAGGCCGACGGAACCTATGTGACCGACAAGCGCCGCAAGCTTGCAACTCCGAAATGGGTACCGGCCTCGCCATTCCTCCGGCCGGCGTACGAAGCCGCTTCGCCTCGTGCGCAAGCGGCAATGATCCAGCGCGGGCGGCAGCGCCTGCCTGAGCTTCTGGCGGGGCAGGGAGTGAACGATGACACTTGAGGCCAAGTTGAAAGCGCTGCTGGGGCCGCTGGTCGAAGGACGCGCGTATCCGGATGTCACGCCTGACAAGCCTGTGTTCCCGCTCATCGTCTACCAAGGCGCCGGCGGGCAAGAACAGTGGTACGTGGAGCGCAAACGGCGCGAGAAGCGGCATCAGCGCGTGCAGGTTTTCGTATGGGCCGCCACGCGGGCGCAGGCGAGCGACATTGCTGACCAAATCGGCACCGCCTTGTGCGAAAGCGACTTTCCTGCTGTTGAGCCGTATGGCTCGCCCACGAGCCTCTACGAAGAGGCAATCAAGAAGTACGGCACCCGCCAAGACTTCGGTATCTGGTTCCTTCCAATCTGACTTCTCCCCGCTTTCACATCGAGCCCGGCCTTGCGCCGGGCTTTTCCATTTGAGGAAAACCTATGTCTTCCATTTTTATCAACGGGTCTCAATTCCGCGTCTCGAAGACGCTCGCGCAGGCAGTGGCGATGAGCGCTGTAACGAACGGGGTAGACCCGACGGCGACGACCGCCACCCCGCCCACTTCCGGCGACGTGCTGGTATTAGCCTCGGGTTGGCCGGCGCTCGCCAACTCGGTGTTCCGCGCCTCGGACGTGACGGCCGATGGATTCAAGATTGAAGGTGCCGACACCGAAGACTTGCGCCTTTATCCGGCGGGACAGGGCGCCGGCACGTTCCGCAAGGTAAATGACTGGGTCAGCCTGGACCAAATCACCGACGTACAGATCACCGGGGGCGAGCAGCAGTACCACACGTACCAGTACACCGAGGACCCGACGGGTAAGCAACAGCAGAAGCCGACGGTCAAAACCCCGACGGTGCTGACCTACACGGTCGATTACGACCGCAAGAAGCCCTGGTACAAGGCGCTCATCAATGCCGACCGTCTGCGCGAGCCGGTGGTTCTGGAAACGACCTATCCGGATGGCAGCGTCACGTACTACTACGGCTATCCCTCTTTCCGCAAGGAAGCCACCGGCGGCCAGAACGTCAACCTGCAGAACACCTTCACGCTGTCGCTGGTTGCCGACACCGTGACCTACGACGAGGCCTAAGCATGACGTTCATCATCAAAGGAAACCCCGTCATTGAGGCCAAGGTGACGATCACCGGCCAGGGCCGGACGCAGGCTCTGGAACTGGCGTTTCGTCACAAGACCGGCGACGAGTACCGGGCACTCATGTCGAAGGTGGAAAAGGGCAAGCTCAGCACCGATAGCCTGCTGCTGGAACTGATCGAGCGCTGGAATGCGGACATGCCGCTGGACGAATCCGGCGTGGCGGCGCTGCGCCAACACCAGCCAGGCGCCGACCTGGCCATCGTTCAGGCGTACAACCGAGCGTTGCAGGTCGAACTGGGAAAAGGCTGAGGGCGGCGGTGGCGGCGTTCTACTGGACGCCGCCATCAGTAAAAGCGCTCGCACTCGCGGGAATTCGGTCGCGTCCCGCGTTCTTCAAGCGGCCGGCGGTGGAGGTGCCGCCAGAACTGGCGGATGCGTTCGCTCTCTTTGAACGCAACCATACGCAATGGCGGATGGGAGCTGGCGGACCCATTGGCCTAGATTACATGGCCTTGTATGCAGACCTGCAGCTGCACGGGATTCAGCGCAAGCGACGGTGCGAAGTTATGGACATGCTCCGAATGATCGAGCGCGCCGCCCTGGAGTATCTACACAAGAGTTGAAATATGGCACAGGAAAGCATTGGCACCGCGCGGCTAGACATCGTTGTCGACACCTCGCAGTTCGACGCCGCGATTGCTTCGGCCAAGCGCGGAACGAGCGACATGTCTCAGTCCGCGCAGGCGGACTACTCGAAGCTGGCAGCCGCTGAGCGTCGACGTGTTGATGCGCTGGTGAAGCAGGCCGACACCATCGGCATGACGCGCAAGGAGCAGATCCTTTACAACGCCGCCCTGCGAGGTGTGCCGACTTCGATCTTGGACGAGCTTAAGACCAAGCTGTCGGCGACGGGGACCGCCGCAGTCGGCGCCACCAAGCAGTTGAATCAGTACGGGGTGAGCGCCGCACAGCAGGCTGCAGCGCTTCGCGGCGTTCCTGCGCAGATCACCGACATTGTGGTTTCGTTACAGGGCGGTCAGCAGCCCCTCACGGTGTTGCTGCAGCAGGGCGGCCAGTTGAAGGACATGTTTGGCGGCATCGTGCCGGCGGCGCGGGCTCTCGGCAGCACGATCCTGGGACTGGTGAATCCCTGGACGGTCGCCGCAGCAGCGGTCGCCGTCTTCTCAACTGCTCTCGTGTCGGGCAAAGGCGAGCTGCCGGAGTTCACCAAGACGCTGATTCTGAGCGGCAACGCAGCCGGGCAGACTGCCGCAGGTATGTCCAACCTGGCCACGCGCATCGCGGACGTGGCGGGGTCTCGCGGGAAGGCCGTTGATGCGCTCAACCTGATCGCAGCTTCGGGCAAGATTGCCGGGCAGAACTTCGCGGTGGTCGGAGAAGCAGCTGTTGCGATGAACCGCGTCACCGGAAAAGCCATTTCCGACACGGTGCAGGAGTTCGAAACGCTGCGCGGTAAGCCGGCGGAGGCCATCGCCGCGCTGAACGAGCAGCAGCATTTCCTGACGCTGGAGATCTATCAGCAGATCGCAAGCCTGGAGCGGCAGGGGCGCAGCCAGGAAGCAGCGGCGCTGGCGCAGCGCACCTATGCGGACGCCGTGAAGCAGCAAGCTGCGGAAGTGCGGGAGAACCTGGGGACGCTGGAGACGGCGTGGGACGCGGTCAAGCAGGGCGCCAGCAACGCCTGGGAGGCGATGAAGAGCCTGGGGCGCGCTCCGAGCTTTGACGACCTCACCAGTAAGCTGCGCGCCGTCAACGCCGAGCTGGTCCAGATGCGCGCTAACGCGACTCCGCAGACGGACGAGTCGCAGGCGTTCTTCGGAGATGGCGGTCGCGGTGCGCGCCGGCGCGCCCGGCCGCTGGAGCAGGAGAGCCGCCGACTGACAGCTGAAGCAGCAATGCTTCAGCAGCAGGCCGATCAAGCGGCGATCGTGGGCCTGCAGAAGCGCCAGGAAGCCGAGAAGATCGCCGCCGCGGCCCGCCTGTCATCTCTCGCGAAGGAGACCGAGACCAATCGGCAAAAGCGCGAACGCGAGATTGCCCAGGTCAAGAAGGACGCCGATATCACCGGCGCGTCCCTTGAGACGCAGAAGAAGCTGATCGACCAGATCAACGACAAGTACAAGGACCCGGCGGTCAAGGCGTATACGGAGGACGCCGCGACCAAGCTCCTGCAGCAGTACCGCGAGGCTGAAGCCTCCTTGCAGGCCCAGATCACCAGTGAGGGCAAGCTGGCCACCTGGGGGCAAAAGCGTGCCGAGTTCGAGCAGCAGATTGCGGACCTGAAGGACAAGAAGGTCCTGACGGCGGATCAAAAAAGCCTGCTCGCCCAGCAAGACCTGCTGCGCCGCCAGCTTGATTTGAATATGGCCGCAGAGAAAGAGCTACGCACCAAGCAGGAGACTGCCAAAGTCGAAGCCCTGCGCGCCAGCTTGGCCGCGACTCGGGATCTGGAGCAGCAGCAGTATGCCGACCAGGTTGCCGGCGTGGGGTTGGGCGACCGCGCGCAGGAGGAGCTTCGGGCACGCCAGGCGATCTTGCGGGACTACCAGCGACAGCAGTCGCAGTTTGACCGCTCGATGGCGTCGGGTCAGATCTCGCAGGAGACCTACCAGAGCCAAACCGCTCTTCTGCAGGAACACCTGAATCTACGCCTGTCGATGCAGCAGCAGTATTTCGACCAGGTGCGGGATGCGCAGACCAGCTGGAAGAACGGAGCCACATCGGCGCTTGCCAATTACCTGGATTCAGCATCCAACGTAGCGGCACAGTCGAAGGCGCTTTTTTCCAATGCGTTTCAGGGAATGGAGGATGCAATCGTTCGATTTGCGACAACGGGCAAGCTGTCGTTCAAGGATTTCGCGACTTCCGTGATCTCCGATCTCGCGCGAATCGCGGCGCGCCAGGCAATTGTCGGGATGGTGGGCAGCATCGTCGGATCGCTCGCGGGCGCGGCCACCTCTGCCGGGGTGACGAGCGGCGGGAGCTACCAGGGCACCGGCATGGCCGCGATCGGTAGCACCGATGGAATGACTATGTCGGCCTGGAGTTCGGTCGCAGGTGCGAGAGCGTCTGGTGGCCCGACTGCTGCCAATTCCCTATATCGCGTCAACGAACTGGGCCCGGAGCTGTACTCGGAAGACGGCAAGACCTACCTGATGAGTGGAGAAAACGGTGGCTACGTCACACCCCTGAAAAGCAGTGTATCGGGCGGCGGCGCAGGCGGCGGCGCATCGCCGTCCATTTCGATTCAAGTCAACGTCAAGAGCGACGGTACTGAAGAGCGGAAGGGAGGCGGTGATAACGAAATGGGGAACAGGCTCGCCGATGGTGTGGTGGCGCTGGTGCGCAGCGAAATTGCGCGGTCGCACAAGCCCGGGGGCGCAGCGTGGAATGCTCGGAATGGGAGGTCCTGATGGCAGAGCGATTCACATGGCGGGCTACAGGCCAACCCAACGGCGCAGTGACGTTCCGCCGTCTGACGGCCCAGTTTGGGGATGGGTATCGCCAGGTGGCCGGAGACGGTATCAACAACAAAGTGCAGTCATGGCCGCTCACGTTTTCTGGCAGCGAGCAGGAAATGCTGGAGGTCGTGGCGTTCCTGGAGAGGCACGCCGGCATTGCCTCATTTCTCTGGACTCCGCCAATGGGTGCGGAGGGCTACTACGAAGCTCCGACGTACAGCCTAAATCCTATTGGCGGGGACGTTTACACCGTGTCCGCCACGTTCCAACAAGTTTTTAGACCATAGGGGGAAGCGTGGAACCGCTTGTAAAAGTAAATGTTGGCGCGAGCCCCAACGATGGAAAGGGAGACCCTCTCCGGGGTGCATTTATCAAGCTCAACCAGAACGTGGACACGCTGACCGCAGCTATTGGCGCAGCTCTCGGGCTCGCCACTCTGGGCGCGGACGGCCGCCTCCTGCCTGGCCAGATTCCTGCGGTTCAGACGTTGCCCACCACGGTGCACGATCTGAACACGTACCAGATGCCCGGAATGTATCGGCAAGCGTCCACGGCTGGCGCGCAGGCGGGCACCAATTACCCGCAGGCTACCGGCGGCCTCCTGGAAGTTTGCGGTACGGGCTCGCCGGGCCAGACGGTCCAACGCTATACGGTGGCCTCCACCGGGAGCGTCTCGCCCACCAGTGGGGCGCGCCAGTATTGGCGCTTCGCCATCAATGCGTCTTGGTCGCCGTGGCAGGAAGTCCATACTGCCGGTAATGCGCTGCCCTACCTGGGCCGCGTGGAAGCCGGCGCGGATCTGAACAACTACGCCAACCGGGGCATGTGGGCAATCGCCGCCTCGTCCGTGGCCGCCGGCGGCACAAACTTTCCTGTTGCGAACTCTGGTTGGCTCCTCGTTTACTGCGAGTCGGCCGCGGGCGCTGCTGCGGGTACGAACGTCAATCAGGTCTACATCGGCAGCAACACAAACCGGCAATTTTTCCGCTCGCTGGTCGGCGGCGCGTGGTCCGCGTGGGAGGAGGTTATCCGCTCCTCGCTGCTGGGCGCGGTCAGCGGTGTGGGATCCCTGGATGCGAACGGACGCCAGCCTGTCGGGCAGTCGCCGTACAGCGCAATCCTGCCTGCCGGAACGGATGCAAATACGCTCGCCACGCCAGGCGTGTGGCATATAAATTCCGATGCCCAGGCCACCGCCGCGCTCAATTGGCCGTTGCAACTCGCCGGCACGCTGAGCGTAGAGGCCGTAGTTTCGGGAAACATGCAGGTGACGCAGACGTACACCACTCGCAACGGGACTGGCGGCGTTATCCGCACGTTCAAGCGTGTGCGCTTCGGCACGGCCGGCACGTGGGGGCTGTGGCAGGAAATGGCGCGCATCGCGGACATGGACGCTATCAATGCGCTGATCGCACAGGCTTTTGGTATCGGACAGTCTTGGCAGAATGTGGGGGCGTCCCGCGCTCCGGACACCAATTTCACAAACTCGACGGCGCGCCCCATTGTTCTGTCCGTGGCGGTGAGCCTATCCGGTGCAAATGGCCGTTGCATTATCTACGTAGACGGCAGAGTGACTCAGGATGCTTTTAACCCCAGCGCGTCCGCCACCCTCGGGGGGCAGATTGTTGTCCCTGCTGGGTCTACTTACCGGGTGGTGCCGGTGGCGGGCGCTATCGCAGCATGGTGGGAGTACCGATAAATGCAAACCTTTAAGGATCCCGAAACTGGGCAGTTCTGGCAGTTCGATGACGATGTGGTGGTGGAGGGCGCCGATGGGCACAGGATGTTTATCGCCCCAAACGGAGAGCAGCTTTCTGTGCCGGTGACACTAGTTCCCGCGTGGCTTCCGCCGCTGGAGGAACTTGTGCCAGAGCCGTATCCAGTGTCCCGGTGGCAGGGGCGCGAGGCCATGCGCCTCACAGCACACGGCGACCCGCTGAATGGCGTGTCGCTGTTCGATGCAACTGAGGTTCTCCTGGCCAGGCCCGAAACGCCGGCGTATTACCGGTCGGCTTGGGAGGAGCTTCAAGTGTTTGACCCGGAGAGCCCGATGCTTGCTGCCATCGCCGACGAGCTCGGGCTTGCGGAAAGTGACCTTCGCACGCTGTTCCTGTTCGCCGGCACACTGAGGGCGTAGCACCATGCGAATTTATGCCGATGTGCAAAAACTTGAAGTTGGCGAATTGGTCGACCTTTACGAGCTGGATGCGAGCGGCATTGGCGGGACACTGCAGCGCTTCCACGGATACACACAGGTCGGCCCTATCTGGTGGCAGGGGAACCAGTACGACCCGTGGCCGATCAAGGCCGAGGGCTTCGAACAAGTCGGGGAGGGCCAGCAGCCGACTCCCACGCTGTCTGTCGGGAACATCGGTCAGGATGGGGAAGGCAATCCGATTGCCGGCGTGATTTCTGCGCTGTGCATCTACCTGGACGATCTGGTGGACGCGCGAGTCGTGGTCCGCCGTACGCTTGGCAAATATCTGGACGCTCGCAACTATGAAGGCGGCAACCCCACGGCAGCGCCGGACGAAGAGTTGCCGCCCGAGGTCTGGATCATCCAGCAGAAGACCGCCGAGACGGCCGAGATCGTAGAGTTCGAACTATCGAGTGCGCTGGACTTCAACGGCCAGATGCTTCCCGCTCGCCAGATCATCGCCGGCGTGTGTGGCTGGCTGACCAAGGGCGGCTACCGCGGCACGTACTGCGGATACACGGGGGCGCGCATGTTCGACATCGAGGGCCGCCCCGTGACCGATCCGGCGCTGGACCGTTGTTCTGGGCTGCTGACCGACTGCAAGAAGCGCTTCGGCGAATACGAAGTCATCAATTTCGGCGGCTTCCCCTCGGCGGACCGCATCAGAGGATAACCATGCGCAAGAAGACAATTGAAGCCATTCGCGCTCACGCGGTGGCCGAGTACCCGCGCGAGTGCTGCGGCCTGGTCGTGATGCTAGGGCGGCGCGAATCCTATCGGCCCTGCCGCAACTTGGCGGATGGGACTGACCACTTCATCTTGGATCCGCAGGACTACGCCGCCGCGGAAGATGCCGGCCGCATCACTGCCGTCGTGCATTCGCATCCGGACACGCCTGCGACGCCCAGCGAGGCAGACCGGGTTGCGTGCGAGGCCTCGGGCTTGCCTTGGTTCATCGTGGAAGCGGCGAAGGATGACGCTGACCAGGTAGTGACAGGTGAATTGTTTGGGTTCGCGCCGGAGGGGTATCAGGCGCCACTGCTGGGCCGCCCGTTTGCTCACGGTGTCCTTGATTGCTACAGCCTTGTGCGCGATTGGTATGCGCGCCAGCGGGGAATCGTGCTGCCTGACTTCCAGCGGCAGGACGGCTGGTGGGAGCCGGGGAAAGAAGGCGACCTGTACATGGACCACTACGCCGAGGCGGGATTCCGGCCGCTGGCTGCCGGTGAACGTATTGGCGCCGGTGACGTTGTGTTGATGCAGATCCGCTCAGACCGGGCGAACCATGCCGGGATTTTCATCGACACGGAGCCCTTGGCTGAGGCGCCGGACCTGTTTCCGGTGCCCGATGCAATGCTGCAGCACCTTTACGGCCGGGATTCGGAGCGGGTGGTGTACGGGGGTTACTGGCGCGAGGCGACTCGCCTGGTGCTGCGATACGAGGGTTTGACATGAGCGAAGCGCTACGGGAAGTGCGGCTGTATGGCCGTCTTGGCGCGCGATTCGGTCGGCTTCACCGACTGGCCGTCAGCAGCACAGCGGAAGCCATTCGGGCGCTGTGCGTGCTTGTTCCTGGGTTCGAAAAGGAACTCGGGGACAGCGAGGCTCATGGCGTTCGCTACGCGTGCTTCATTGGTAAGCGGAATATCGGGGAAGGCGAGGTGTGTCACCCGGTGGGCGGCGAGGCGATACGAATCGCGCCCATCCTCGCGGGAGCGAAGCAGGGCGGGCTTTTCCAGGTGATCATGGGGGCGATCCTAATCGTCGCCGCGATTTACTTTCCCCCAGCAGCAGGCCTTGCCGCTCTTGGAACGCAGGGGGCAATCGTCGCGCCCATGATGCTGTCCATGGGCGTTGCCATGGCGATGGGGGGCGTCGTTCAAATGCTCTCGCCTCAGCAGAAGGGACTGAGCGCCGCCGACAGCCCAGAAAACGGGGCTTCGTACAACTTCAACGGGCCGGTGAACACGTCGGCGCAAGGCAACCCGGTGCCGCTTCTGTACGGGCGGATGATCGTGGGCAGTTCGGTGATCTCCGCGGGGATTTTTGCTGAGGATCAGGTATGAATTTGGATTATCGACCAGCCAACAGGGCGCCTTCGGGCGCCCTTGTTGTTTCTGGGGAGAAGCAACCTCGCCGGATGCCGATTTCGGGTTTCGGCGGTGGGAAGGGCGGCGGGGGCGGACGTTCGCCTCGCGAGGCTCCCGACAGCTTGCACAGCACCGCGTTCGCGCGCGTCATCGACCTGATCAGTGAAGGCGAAGTCTTTGGACCCACGCACGGTCTTGCCGGAGCCCTGCGCGATGTGATTCTGGATGGGACGCCCGCTGCAAACGAAGATGGATCCCTGAACTTTCCGGGCATCTCCATCGACTTTCGTACGGGGACGCAAACACAAGACCCGCTGCCCGGGTTCCCCGCATCTGAGGCCACTTCCGGCGTGGGTGTGGAGCTTACGTCGGCCGTGCCCTGGGTGCGAACTCTTACGAATGTAACCCTGTCCGCCGTTCGTTTAACGCTTGCCGTCGCTGGGCTGACAAAGGCCAATACCAGCAATGGGGACATCGGTGGATATCGCGTCGATTACCTGATCGAACTTAGCACCGATGGGGGCACGTATCAGCAGGTGCTGTCCAGCGCGTTCGACGGCAAGACCACACAGCGCTACGCGCGGTCCCACCGTATCGAACTCCCGGCCGCGCGGACAGGATGGTCGATTCGGGTGCGCCGTCTGACTGTCAACGCCAGTAGCAGCACGATTTCGGATCGAACCTACATCGACAGCCTGACCGAAATCGTGGATGCGAAGCTGCGCTATCCCATGTCCGCGGTCGTGGGCATCAAGATCGACGCGGCGCAGTTTCAAACCATCCCGACGCGTGCCTACGACTGGAAAGGGCGCATTATTCGCGTGCCTTCGAACTACAACGTCGACAGTCGTTCGTACTCGGGGACATGGGATGGTACGTTCAAGCTGGCCTGGACGGACAACCCGGCGTGGATCTTCTATGACCTGGTCAGCAATGACCGGTATGGCTTGGGCGAGCGCATCCCGGCGGGCTGGTTGGACAAGTGGGGGCTGTACCAGATCGGTCGTTACTGCGACGAGCTTGTGCCAGACGGATTCGGAGGACTGGAACCGCGATTCACGTGCAACTGCTATCTGCAATCCGCTGCCGATGCGTACCGCGTTCTTCAGGATCTCGCCTCGGTCTTCCGTGGCATGGCGTACTGGGCCAGCTCGTCAGTCCTCGCCGTCGCGGACATGCCTGCAGACCCGGTCTATACGTTCACATCGGCCAACGTCATTGATGGAAAGTTCAACTATGTCGGGTCGGCCCTCAACACCCGGTACACGGTCGCGCTGGTCTCGTGGAACGACCTGTCAGACCTCGGCCGGCAGAAGGTTGAGTATGTGGAAGACCGGCAAAGCCTGGCGCGCTACGGCCTAAAACAGATCGAAGTGAGCGCGTTCGGTTGCACTTCTCGCGGCCAAGCCAATCGGGTCGGAAAGTGGCTATTGCTGACCTCTCGCATGGAAACGCGCTCGGTGTCATTCTCTGTCGGCCTAGATGCTTGCCGAGTCCGCCCCGGGAGCATTATCCGCGTGGCGGACCAGCACCTGGCGGGCCGGCGTATCGGCGGACGCATCCGCGCGGCTACGCGCACTGTTGTCACCGTAGACGCGGAGCTGGGCGTCCGGCCGGGCGACCGCCTGGTGGTGAACTTGCCCAGTGGGGTGGCGGAAACCCGAATCATCAGTTCAGCGGTTGGCGAAGGCCTAACAGCAGACATGACCCGCTTCACTGTCGATTCCACTGAGTTGACGGCGGACATGATTGGATTGCCCGGGACCGTCTTGAACATCACGGTAACGGCACCGTTCTCGGAATTGCCCGAGGCGGAGTGTGTGTGGACGCTCGAATCCGAGGAGCTTTCTGCGCAGCGGTTCAGGGTGCTCGGCATCAAGCGGGGCAACGGGCTGATCGCCGAAATTTCTGCGATCCAGCACCAACCGGGTAAGTTCGCCAATGTCGATTTCGGCACCCGGCTGGAGCCTGCGCCTATCACTGTCATTCCGCCTGGAGTGCAGCCTCCGCCGACCGATGTTGTGATCGAATCCTACTCGGTTATCGACCAGGGCTATGCCAGTCACACGGCAGTCTTCAAGTGGACGGCGGCAGCAAACGCCGTTGCCTACGAAGTCCAGTGGCGACGGGACAATTCGGAGTGGATCAACATGCCGCGCACTGGTTCGACCAGTGTGGAGGTGCCCAACATCTTCGCCGGCGGCTTCATGTGCCGCGTTCGAGCGCTTAATGCGCTGGATATCCCGTCGATCTGGGCATCGTCCGTTTTGACCCAACTGGACGGCATCCTCGGCCCGCCACCGGTCATTACAAGCCTGGTGGCGACTGGCCTGCTGTTTAGCATTCAACTGGATTGGGGATTGCCTTCCGGCCCGTCGATCATTGAGCAAACGGAGCTGTATTACGCGGAGACGCCCAACCTGGCCAACGCCATATCGCTGGGCAACTTCGCCTATCCGCAGAACACGCACACGCTATTTGGCCTTCGCGCGGGCAAGGAACTCTGGTTCTGGGCTCGGCTCGTGGACAAGAACGGCGTGAAGGGGGACTTCTATCCGGTCGGCATGGGCGTGCGAGGGATGGCAAGCGACGACGCCGGCCCGATCCTCGATCAGATTGCTGGGAAGATCGAGAAGAGCATGCTCGGCCAGGATCTGGTTGCGGAGATTGAGTCCGGGGGCGGGGCGGCGACTGAGATTAAGGAGGTGCAGGACGGCCTGAACGCGATGATCAGCATTAAGGCAGGGGTCACTGCAAATGGGCAGTACTACGGCGCCGGTATGGGCGTCAGCGTCGAGAACACGCCTGCAGGGATGCAGACCCAGGTACTGTTCCTGGCAGACCGGTTGGCGCTGATCAACCTGGTGAACGGCGTGATCTCGACGCCCTTCGCGATCGAGAACGGGCAGACGTTCATCCGCTCTGCCTTTATCCAGGACGGCACCATTACGAACGCCAAGATCGGCGATTACCTCCAGTCGAACAACTACGTGCCGAACACGACGGGGTGGCGTCTGGACAAGAATGGGACGTACCAGAACAACGGGACCGGCGGTGGCGGGCGTCGAATAGAGACCAATACGCAGAGCCTATGGTACGACGGCAACAGCGTACTTCGAATTCGGATGGCGGTTTGAAATGGCTGTTTTCGAACTCTACAACCCCGATGGGACACTCCATATCGACTTGTCCAATCGGATTCCCAAGCAGCTCGACCAGATCGATATCGGTACGGCGGCAGGATCAATAGTTGTAGGAGGCCCTGCCGCTTCCGATATCTGGTACTACGTCGTGCCGCGCACGATAGATCCACAATATCGTGGAGACTTCCCTCGTGTCACGCGCAGTGGTCGCACGCTTTCGTGGCCAGCGCGCTCCTCTGCCGCAATCGGGGCGACGTTGGTCTACGGGGTGTACTGATGGCATTCATCGAGATCATCAACAACAGCAACACGGTGCTTATCGATGACGAGTACTCGAACCTTGTCCTCGCTGCCAAAAGCTGGGCGCCTTTTGTGGGCAATGTCGCAACCATCGATTACGCACAGGGGAGCGGCGACCTACCGCTTATTGCGTTTCGGTCAAGTTCGCCGGTGGCTCTCGGGTCGGTGACCAGGCCGAACGCGGGAACGTATCGGTTCACCGCATACAAGGCGCTTAATGATCCGGCGGCCTCGGTGGAGTACTACATTTTTCACCTGCCTCACGCAGTACCTTCCGCCAACGGTCTGGTTCAGCTATTCAATGGAGCGGGGCAGCTGGTGTTTGACAGCAACCTGAAGTACTTCCGTCTTGCTTTGCTGGAGCATCTAACCAGTATGAGCACTCGGAGCTGGGCGCTGCCGGCTGGGCGGGCATACGCTGTTGCCGCTCCGCATCCGCTCTTCCTGAGCGTCAATGCTCCCATAGGTGCGCAGCCACCGCCAAACGTACCGTTCGCGAATCAGACCACGTTCTACGGGCACAGCGTCAACGGCAACGTGATTCAAGGCAACTCCATCACGATAAACGCCGGCACTTCAGTATGCCCCGGCACCAATTGCGGTTGGAGCTTCTTCAATTCGCAGGGACCTATGATGGTCGTGGACGTAACCGGCTTTTGAGCGTGATCAGCAGATGACATTCTCGCGCAGTCTTCGGACAGCGCCTTCATTCCCGCTTCGGCGGGCTTTTTTTCGTCCATACGGGAGGCAATCATGCGCACCGTTTACAGGAGCAGTTCGACTATGGAACCAGGTTCTACGGGGCTGGGAGGCCTCGCGGCTTTGAAGGTCGCGATGGCGTACGGCATTCCCGCGGCGATCGCCGCGATGCTCGGCCTGCTCATCATGCCTCCGCGGACTGCGCGAGAGTTCACTGTCCGCACGATTTCGACCGTTGCGTGTTCCTTCATGTTTGGGCCAGCGCTTGCCGGAGCGGTGATCGCCTGGAAGCCGGGGCTGATGGATGCGATGACGTGGCTGGCCCATCATGGCGCCGGCAGCGACGACGCGCTACTGGCGAAATTCTACGTGTTGGGGCCGAGCATGTTGCTGGCAGGTCTTCCTGCATGGTGGGTGTTGGGCGCGTACATGCGGTGGATGTCGCGTATGCGCGATCAGGGCGTGCTGCCATGGCTAGATGAGGTGCTGGCGCGTTTGCCGTGGCGCCGGCCTGGCGGGGAGGGGTGAGCGTGGACCTGATGACCGTCATTCATACAGCGATCAGCCCGGCGCTGGCGCTGCTGCCGGCCAGAATGGACAGCGCAGCTGCGCGAGTCCAGTTGTTGGCGACCGGCCTGCAGGAAAGCCTCTTCCTGCACCGCCGGCAACTGGTCGGCAAGCCGCCCAGCCCCATCGGCCCGGCGAAGAGCTATTGGCAGGGTGAGGAGGGGGGCGGCATGGTGCATGGCGTGCGTCTCCACGCCGCCACGCGCACCCTCGCCGCGCGGCTGTACCGCGCGCGAAACGTGGAGGCGAACGATACCGCGATCTGGAACGCCATCGAGTTTGACGACGTGCTTGCAGCTGGCTTAGCTCGGCTGCTGCTTTGGTCAGATCCGCGGCCGTTGCCCGGCATGGGTGATGAGGAGGCTGCCTGGGCGCTCTACCTGCGCACTTGGCGACCTGGTGCTTACGTTCGCGGCACGCCCGATAAGCAAGCAGCGCTTCGCGCCAAATGGTCCGTGAGCTACGACGCGGCGACCAGGGAGGTTGGTCATGCTGGGATTGGTTGAGAGATTCCGAGGGTATCTGGTGGCCGTAGGAGCCGCCCTGGCGCTGGCTCTCGGTGCGTATCTGCGGGGGCGCAGCGCGGGCAAGGGCGCGGAGCGTGAGCGGCGCGCAGCAGAGGTAAACGAACAGGCCGCGCAGGCCCGCAAGGAGGTACGTGATGTGCAATTGGAAACGGCCCGTATGGGCGATGATGCTGTTGTCGCTGAGCTTGAGCGGGATTGGGTGCGCAATGCCGATACGCGTGGGCGTTGAGTATTGCGACCACGCTCGACCCATCTTCTTCGATTCATCTACGCAGGTCGGCGCTACGCCCGCAGCCATCCGTCGTCAGATACTGGATGGGAACAATGTCTGGCGGACTCTGTGTGAAGGCTAAGTGTTCCGAGGGCAGGCTGTTTGGGATCGATTCTTGCAGATCAGGGTCGCGGCCATGTGGCCGGTCAGGGTGAAGCATATGAACGAACCGCATCCCACTAACAATCCCCCCGCCTCCTCACCTACGCGGCCGGGGGAGTCAGGGCCGACAGATTTGCCGGATCAGTCTGGCGACACGTCGCGTCCCATTCGTAAGGACGATGAGAAAGAGGAGGAATTGGAGGATCTCGAGCCGGAAGAACCCGTAGGCACTCCCGACACCAATCAGCAGGTCCCATAACTGCGAACGGTGTTGTTATGCCGAACGGCCAGGAGTTGAGCTGTGGCTTCCCGGGTCGAAGCGTACGGATGAAAAGTGCGCTCCGACTCGGGGAGACATGTTGCGATCTTGATGGCCGGTGATCACACCGCGTTGTTGTTGCGGCAGTCACGCGTCGCATCTCGGAGAACTCTATGGTTGTTGACTGGGTAACATCACCCGTCGTACAAGATGACTAAATTGGGGTTTAGGTTAAGAATATGGGTTGATGGTGACCCGCGGGAGGGATCCGCCTGATGGTCAAGTTAAGTTGGAGTCCGCATGCAACGAGGATGGTGCTCGGGTTGGCGACGGCAGATCAGCGTCGCATCGTTGATGCAGTGGGGGAGTTTCGATGGTGCCTTGAACAAGACGCTGAGGCATTTAAAGTGGGTGAAGAGCACTGCATTACTGCTAGCGGATATGACGTTTTATTCACCGCGCGACAAGATGGCGTTGAGGTGCGGGATGTTCAATTGAGTAAAGATCAGCCATGAAGGAAATCGGGCCCAAAATCCTTGAGTTCAACGGCGTTCCCGCATTTGTGGTGTTGCGTTATGACGAGTACCAGCGCTTGATAGCGATGGCCTCAGCCTCCGCGATAAAGTCCGCCGCAGCGGATTGGTCTCCCGCTGGGACGATTGACTCCAATGTCGATGATGATCTGCTTACACCCACCACTGACCTGGCGGCGCTTCATGCGGTCCAAGCACCCCCTGAGTCGCTTATTCCGGACGACAACCTAATCCCTCACGATGTGGTTGTTGCCGCCGTGCATAACCACTGGTCGCTCGCTCGTGCTTGGCGGGAATATTTGAGCCTCAATCAAGCAACCATGGCTGAGAGGGTTGGTGTAAGCGTTTCGGACTATGTGACGATGGAATTGGAGTTTGCTCGGCTATCACCGGCCACAAGGGAGAGGTTAGCTGAAGGTCTCGGGGTCGGATTACAGCAACTCGTAATGCGTAGACGACGCAGGCGGCGGAAGGATTATGACGAGGGGCTGTAGGGTAAAGGACGCTCCAACCTGATAGGTAGGCCATAGTCCTAATGAGCTTGGCCGCTCGGCGGTATGGTCGTCGCGCCGTGCCAGCTAGCCACTTCCCTTGTCCAGCCCGTTTCCCAGGCGTCCACTTTTTGACGCCAGTCTGAAATCGCTTCGCCGGTGTGGCCGGGCATTTGGTCTGCTCGAAAGAATGGACAGTCAAACAATGTCCATCCATTTCGAGCGGCTTGGGCGCCGCGTGCCTGGATCTCTTCCAGCATTGTGCACTTCCGTCCGACGATTTGGGGACGTGAGTATGGTGCAACGAAGCGCGCACCGCAATGGTAATTCGGCACTATTTCAGTGATTCATGCGCACCCCTGCGCCAGCGTTTTCCTTGCTATGGCTCCGGCCGCTTATGCGCCACCGCGATCCCCACCGAGCCATCTGGCATCCGATACTTCCCTCCCATAAGCCATGTGACGGATTCGCCAGAGGGAAGGGTGCATACGTGTTGGGCAACCGGTGCGACTCCGGGACTACGCTTGATGATCAGCCTACGTTCCACGCGGCATGTGGACCTGTCAGGCAGTTTGACGATTACGTCAGATAACCTCGTTCCGCCAGCCATTTGTGCTCCTCCTCACTTCCCCCGATTGATCCTGCGGGGGGATGAAGTTGGTAGATCGGTAATTTACTACCAATCGCGGCAGACCATTGTTGGCTTTGAAAGCGAGCAAAAGATATCCGCTATTTGGCCGGGGCCATTTGCTTGACGTGGCGACAAGGGTTGCGGCGGTTGATACACCGGGTCGGCCGCTTGCTGTCAGCGAGCAGGCTTTCAGTGTGCAACACAAGCTGGAGCCGAGGTGAATCGGCTGAGAGCGTCGAGCAATTGGGTATGCAGACGAGTGGCTTTCGCTTTATCAAGGATGAGCACTTCAACGCTTGGTCTGTCGCTCGGATGTTCGTCTGCCAGTGGAACGACTTCGATGCGGATGATTACTGCATCTGTAGTGCCCGTCAGTGTGCCTACCTCGCTACGCACTACACTGCTTATCTGGGCATCCAATGAACCGGGCATTCCATCCCTCCTGTTGGAGCTTCGCAAGCGTTAGACCATATCACCTCATTTGAGATAGGGACATAGTGTTCGTGCGCCAGGATCTCTGACCCAGTCGGAATCAAATATCCTGCTTGCGGCTCTGAACGCGAGATGGGCTCACCGCTATAGCGATACCCACTTTACCGTCGGGCAATCGATACTTCTTCCCCGAAAGCCACGTAACGAGTTCGCCAGTAGGTAAGCTACAGATGAACTGCGTATGCAGAGCGCCGCGGCGACTTTGCGCGACAACCAAGCGTCGTTCGACGCGACACGTCGAGTTGTCAGGGAGCTCGAGAATCACATCGGACAGTCGAGAATCAGCGGGCATAATCCGCCCTCCTTTCTTGCCCCTACGGGGTATGTGATGGGCACTGCGCCGACTTCATGCCTAGAATTGTCGGCCTAAGCGTGACCAGCCGACTATCGATCCTCTGGCCGGTGCGGGCTAGGCCAGAGATGCCAACAGCGTTGTCTCTGGATAGCGATGGATGAGCAGCGTCGGGACGATCTTCTCGGCACGATTGACCGTGAGCTGGATTTGTCGCAAAGTTCAAAGCTCGTAGCCACCCACGGCATTGTCCCGGGGGGGGCGTCATGATTCAAGCGAGCAATGGATTCACGAGTATGCGAGTTCTCATCGTTGACGATGATTCAACGACGGCCGAACTGACCGCTGAGTGTTTGATGATGGATCCAGGGGTTTCGGTCCGCACTACGGGCGACGGTGCTGGCGCACTGCTGGCCATGGCCGAATTCATGCCTGATGTCGTGCTGCTGGATGTCGAATTACCCGATGCGTCAGGTCTCGATCTGGCCCCGAAGCTTAAGAGCTTTGTTCCAGGGCGCGTGCCACGCATCATTATCTTCAGCGGAAGCGTGCAGGGATCTGACCCGCTCCATTTGCCGAATGGCGTTGACGCTTGGCTCACTAAGCCTGCACACCTTAGTACTTTGCTCGACTGTATTTTTCGCCCGACAGGCTGGAGAACTCCGTAGACCGGCGGCCGTACTCGAATGAGTATGGAGGCTTTGCGGAACGCGATGCGGAATCAATGCGGAACACTTAACGGGCCGACTCGGTCTCGTCAGCTTTAAGTCATTGAATTTATTGATGGTGCCCGGGGCCGGAATCGAACCGGCACGCCTTGCGGCGGGGGATTTTGAGTCCCCTGCGTCTACCAATTTCACCACCCGGGCTAGGAGGTCGCGAGCGCGTCCAGATGACGGCTGCGGGAGATGCGAAGACCGCGATTATATGCGGTCTTTCTCATCTTGTCAGGCGACGGCCGGACGAACCTGCCGTCACAGGGGCAGGCCGGGGCTGCTGAACCCCGACCGCACCCCGGCAATCCTCACTTCTTCTCAGGCAAAAACCAGTTCATCACCAGCGCACAAATCCCGCCGGTGGCCACGCCCGATTCCAGCACGCTCTTCACCGAGTGCGGCAGGTGCGACAGAATTTCCGGCACCTGCGACACACCCAATCCCAGCGCCAAAGACACGGCGATGATCAGCAGCGCCCGGCGATCCAGCTGGATGCCCGCCAGGATATTGATCCCCGACGCGGCCACCGCGCCAAACATCACCATCGCAGCGCCACCCAGAACGGGCTCAGGCACGGCTTGCAGGACACCGGCCACAACCGGGAACAGTCCCAACAGAATCAGCATCCCGGCAATCCACACGCCCACATGACGGCTGGCGATGCCGGTCAGTTGAATGACGCCGTTGTTCTGCGCAAACACCGAGCTGGGGAACGTATTGAACACGCCAGCCAAAAGGGAATTCGCACCGTTGACCAGCACGCCGCCCTTGATGCGCTGCATCCAGAGCGGACCTTCAACCGGCTGCTTGGACACCTTGCTGGTGGCGGTGACGTCGCCAATGGCTTCCAGGGACGTGACCAGATAGATGATCAGCATCGGCACGAACAAGGCCCACGAGAAACCCAGACCAAAGTGCAGCGGAACCGGAACCTGGAAGACGGCGGCTTCGCGGGCGCCGGTGAAGTCCAGGCGGCCCATGTAGGCGGCGGCGATGTAGCCGACCGCCAGCGCCAGCACCAGGGCGGTGCTGCGGATCCAGACGACTGGCACGCGGTTCAGCAGGATGATGGTGCCCAGGACGAGGCCGGACAGGGTCAGGTTCTCGGCGCTGGCGAAGGTGCCGTTGGCCATGGCGCCGAAGCCGCCGCCCATGCTGATGAGGCCGACCTTGATGAGCGTCAGGCCGATCAGCAGCACGACGATGCCGGTGACGAGCGGGGTGATGAGGCGTTTGACGAAGGGCAGGATGCGGCTGATGCCCATCTCGACAAAGGAGCCGGCGATGACGACGCCGAAGATCGCGGCCATGACGGCTTCGACCGGGGTGCCTTGCTTGACCATGACCGAGCCGCCGGCGATCAGCGGGCCGACGAAGTTAAAGCTCGTGCCCTGCACGATGAGCAACCCCGCGCCCAGGGGGCCGAAGCGCTTGCACTGGACGTAGGTGGCGATGCCGGAGATCACCAGCGACATGGAGACGATCAGGGTGGTGTCGCGGCTGCTGACGCCCAGGGCCTGGCAGATGAGCAGGCCGGGGGTGACGATGGGGACCAGGATGGCCAGCAGGTGCTGCAGGGCGGCGACGAAGGCGACGGGGGGCGCGGGGCGGTCGTCGGGGCCGTAGACCAGGTCGTGGCTGGTGTCGGCGTCATCGGACGTGCCGTGGGGAGCGGGTTGGGTCAGGGAGGCGGGTTGCATGGCGGGAGGGCCGGCCGGGGAGGGGGTAGGTGAGAAAAGTGCGGGATTTTACCGGGGACAGCCGCCTGTCAGGTTGCTCCGCCGCCACCCGGCCTTGAAAAGTTCCCATTGGCCCCCACATCAGTAGGGTTTCCCGGCGGCCGCGCGGGCATTGCCCCAGCCGACCGATACTTGTCCCTAATTTCTTTTCCGAGCTACGTAGAACCATGAGCCAAACCGCCACGAATTCCGCGTCCGAAACCCTGGGGTTCCAGGCCGAGGTGAAGCAACTGCTTCATCTGATGATCCATTCGCTGTACAGCAACAAGGAAATCTTCCTGCGCGAGCTGGTGTCCAACGCGTCGGACGCTTGCGACAAGCTGCGCTTCGAAGCCATCGACCAGCCGGAATTGCTGGAAGGCAACGGCGAACTGGCCATCACGGTCAGCTACGACAAGGCCGCCCGCACCATCACGATCTCCGACAACGGCATCGGCCTGTCGCGCGACGAGGCGGTGGCCAACCTGGGCACGATCGCCCGCTCGGGCACGCGCGAGTTCTTCTCGCAACTGACCGGCGACAAGCAGAAGGATGCGCAGCTCATCGGCCAGTTCGGCGTGGGCTTTTACTCGTCGTTCATCGTGGCGGACAAGGTGACGGTGGTCAGCCGCCGCGCCGGGTCCACGGACGCGATCCAATGGGAATCCGACGGCCAAGGCGAGTTCACGATTGCCGCCGCTGAAAAGGCCAGCCGCGGCACGGACGTCACGCTGCACCTGCGCGCCGACGAGGACGAACTGCTGAACGGCTGGAAGCTGCGCGAGATTCTGCGTCGCTATTCGGACCACATCTCGCTGCCGATCCGCATGGCCAAGGAAGAGTGGGATCAAGAGAAGGGCGAGCAAATCAAGACCGAAGAACTGGAAACGGTGAACCAGGCGAACGCGCTGTGGGCCCGCAACAAGTCCGAGGTGACGGAAGAGCAGTACCGCGAGTTCTACAAGACGGTCTCGCACGATTACGACGATCCGCTGGCCTGGACGCACAATCGCGTCGAAGGCCGCAGCGAGTACACGCAGCTGCTGTACGTGCCCAAGCACGCGCCCATGGACATGTGGGACCGCGACGGCCGCCATGGCGTGAAGCTGTACGTCAAGCGCGTCTTCATCATGGACGACGCCGACCAGCTCCTGCCGTCGTACCTGCGCTTCGTGCGCGGCGTGATCGATTCGGCGGACCTGCCGCTGAACGTATCGCGCGAAATCCTGCAGGAAAGCCGCGACGTGCGCGCCATCCGCGAGGGTTCGGCCAAGCGCATCCTGTCGCTGCTGGAAGACCTGGCCGAGAACAAGCCGGAAGACTACGCGACGTTCTGGTCGGAATTCGGCCAGGTGCTGAAGGAAGGCGCGGGCGAGGACTCGGCCAATCTTGAGCGCATCGCCAAGCTGATGCGTTTTGCGTCGACGAACTCGGGCGATCAGGCGCAGACGGTGTCGTTTGCCGACTACGTGTCGCGCATGAAGGAAGGCCAGGACAAGATCTACTACGTCACGGCGGACACGTTCGCCGCGGCCAGCAACAGCCCGCACCTTGAGATCTTCCGCAAGAAGGGCATCGAGGTCCTGCTGCTGTCCGATCGCGTCGACGAGTGGATGCTGTCGTACCTGCGCGAATTCGATGGCAAGTCGCTGGTGTCGGTGGCCAAGGGTGGCCTCGATCTGGCGGAACTGGCCGACGAGGAAGAAAAGAAGCATCAGGCCGAAGTGGCCGAGGACTTCAAGCCGCTGGTCGAGCGCCTGCAGAAGACGCTGGAAGACCAGGTCAAGGAAGTGCGCGTGACGCTGCGCCTGGTGGATTCGCCGGCATGCGTGGTGGTGGGCCAGAACGAACTCAGCCCGCACCTGCTGCGCATGCTGAAGGCCGCCGGCCAGGAAGCGCCGAACGTCAAGCCGGTGCTGGAGATCAACCCCGAGCATCCGCTGCTCGCCCGCATTCGTGCGGCCGAAGATGGCGAGTTCGACCAGTGGGCGCGTCTGCTGCTGGATCAGGCGTTGCTGGCAGAAGGGGCGCAGATTGCGGACCCGGCCGCGTTTGTGAAGCGGTTGAATGCGCTGCTGCTGAAGTAAGCGGCGGGCTGGTGTGAGAGAGGGGCGTCCGGGAGGACGCCCTTTTTTTTCGTGGGCTCCCGGATTCCCGAGCGGTAATTTATTCCAGCAAATGATGCGTCGAAAGCCAAATTATTACCGATCGGTAATATTTCCTAATTTTGTTCCAATATTTGCCGAAAAATTCCCGATCGGGAAAATTTCAACGTCAATCTCCCAAATTCTGGCTAAACTTCCCGAACGGTAAAAACGGAGGTCGCTATGGGTGCAAAAGTCGCCACCTTCCCCGTGACGGTGCAATCTTCGGCCGAGTTGGGCGAATTGGTGAAAACCGTCCGGCGTTCTCAAGGGTTGCTGCAAGCGGATCTGGCCGGGCTATCCGGAACGGGCAATCGCTTCGTGGTGGATCTGGAGCGGGGCAAGCCCACGCTGCAATTGCAAAAGGTGCTGGATACGCTGGACCTGCTAGGCCTGGAAGTGCAGATCGTGCCCAAGCGCGCGAGGCTCCCATGATCAAAGCGGACGCACTCGATCTCTACCAGGATGGTCAAAAAGTCGGGCGGCTGTTCGATGAGCAGCCGTTGCGCTTTGTCTATGACGACGCGTGGCTGAGCCATCGGGACGCGCGTCCGATTTCGCCATCGATACCGCTTCTGCACGGCGACCAATCAAGCGAGGCCGTTCACGCCTTCTTCGAAAACCTGCTGCCCGAAGGTCACGTGCGCAAGTTCCTGCAGGCCAGCCGGCATGCGACGACGGTGTTCGGACTGCTGCGCAGCGTGGGCGGCGACACCGCCAGCGGATTGACGATATTGCCGCTAGGGGAGGCGCCCAAGCCCGCTCATTACCGGCCGGTCACTTGGGCGGACATTGCCGCGCGCCTGAAGCAAACGGGCGTGCCGGCGCTGGTAGCCGAGAACGAGGATGGAACCCGGATTTCGCTGGCCGGCGCGCAGGACAAGCTTCTGCTGACCGTATTGCCCGACGGATCGCCCGCGCTGCCCGAAGGCGCGGCGCCGTCCACGCACATCCTCAAGCCGGATATCCGCGGGCTGGATGGTGTGTGGGCATCGGCGCTGAACGAGACGCTGGTCATGCAACTGGCCGCACGACTTGGATTGGGGGTGGCGCAAGCCGGGTATCAACCGGATACACGCGCATGTCTGATTCAGCGCTATGACCGTGTACCGGATGGACAAGGCGGATTGCAACGGTTGCATCAATTGGATCTATGTCAGCTCGCGGGCAAGCCTTCGAACGTGAAGTACGAATCGGATGGTGGTCCGACGTTGGCGGATTGCCGCAAGCTGCTGGCAGCCACGGGTGTCGGGGGCCCGGACGTAAAGCGTTTTCTGCAGTGGATTCTGTTCAATCTGCTGGTGGGCAACAACGATAGCCACGCAAAGAATCTTTCCGTGCTCCTGAATGACGACGGGAAATACGTCCTGGCGCCGTTCTACGATTTGATGTGCACGGCGATCTACCCGGGGTTGAGTGCGCGGTTCGCTTTCGCCATTGGCTGCGAAGACAAACCGGGCGCCATCGGCAAGGGTCAACTGGATGCCATGGCGACCGAGCTGGGTTTCAATCCACGCTATGTCGCTACGGTGGCGCAATCCCTCGTGGGAGCATTGCCGGATGCGATGGCGCAGGTGAAGACCAGTTTGTGGGACGAGGCACGGTCGGGAACCGAACGGACGCTTGTAGAGCGTCTGACGCAGTGGATCACGTCGAACACGCGCAAGCACGCAAAGCGCTGGGGACTGCAAACCTGAAGACGGGTCCGGGGGCGGATTGTGCCCCAATGGATTCATGACCTGAAGTCAAAAGTGTTTGCCCGCCAGACGGCTTTTTCCGCAAGTATCCGGCCGTCATACTGCACGCCTGTCTATCCGATGCGCCGGCCAATTCAGGCCGGGCGCGCCCCGGGAACTCCCTGCCGGCGCCGTCGAACCCAAGGAACCTGCATGAATCCCCAAGAAACCCAGCCGGTGAAGGCCGGCCCGCCGTTGTTGGCGCTCGCCGTCGGTGCATTTGGCATCGGCGTGACCGAGTTTTCTCCCATGGGCCTGTTGCCTGTCATCGCCGAGGGGGTGAACGTATCGATCCCCAGCGCGGGCATGCTGATCAGCGCGTACGCCATTGGCGTGATGATCGGCGCGCCGCTGATGACGCTGGCGTTCTCGCGCTGGTCGCGGCGCAAGGCGCTGATCCTGCTGATGGCGATCTTCACCATCGGCAATATCCTGTCGGCGCTGTCGCCCAACTACACGACGCTGCTGCTGGCCCGCCTGGTGACCAGTTTGAACCATGGCGCGTTCTTCGGCCTGGGTTCGCTGGTGGCCGCCAGCGTGGTGCCGCGTCACAAGCAGGCCAGCGCGGTGGCGACGATGTTCATGGGCCTGACCATTGCCAACGTGGGCGGCGTGCCGGCCGCGACGTGGCTGGGGCAGACGATCGGCTGGCGGATGTCGTTTTTCGCGACGGCGGTGCTGGGCCTGATTGCGATGCTGTCGCTGTGGTTCGCGCTGCCGGCGGGCGAGGCAGGCCGGCGTCCCAATGTGCGTCATGAATTGGCCGTGCTGCGCAGCCCCGTGGTGCTGCTCGCGCTGTTGACCACGGTGCTGGGCGCGGGAGCGATGTTCACGCTGTACACGTACATCGCGCCGACGCTGGCGGAGATTACCGGTGCGTCCCCGGCGTTCGTGACGGGCATGCTGGTGCTGATCGGCCTGGGCTTCACGCTGGGCAATGGCGTGGGCGGGCGCATGGCCGACCGCTCGCTCGATGGCACGCTGATTTTCTTCCTGGTGCTGGTCATCGTGGATCTGCTGGCGTTCCCGTGGCTGGCGTCCACGCCGGTCGGCGCGGCAGTGGCACTCCTGATCTTCGGCATCGCGACGTTCGCGGTGGTGCCGCCCCTGCAGATGGGCGTGATGCGTGCGGCGACGGATGCGCCGGGGCTGGCCTCGTCGATGAACGTGGGCGCGTTCAACCTGGGCAACGCGGTGGGCGCGGCGGCCGGGGGCGCGGTGATCTCGGCGGGCATGGGTTACGCAGCGGTGCCGATTGCCGGCGCGGTGATCGCGACGGCGGGTTTGGTGCTGGTGCTGGTGCAGCGCGCTGGGAACGTACGGCGTCGCAAGTTGGCGGTGCAGGGCTGCTGAGGGCCGGCCTTCCGGCCGTCCAACAAAAAGCCCCGGTGGAAATCGATCCACCGGGGCTTTTTTGCATGTGTGGCCTTCAGAATTTGAAGACGTCTTCCAGGTCCACCGATTCTTCCACGGACTCCAGCTTCACGCTTTGTTCGATGTGTTCCAGGTGATGCAGGGTCAGTTCTTCGGCACGTTGCGAATCGCGGGCGGCGATGGCCTCGGTGATGAGTTCATGTTCGTCGTCCCGGCAACTGGTGGCGGTGGGCAGGTTGTACAGGAAGATGACCAGGCATGTGAGCGTGGAGAGTTCGCGCATGGTCCGCGCCAACTCGCCATTGCCGGCCAGTTCGCTCAAGAGGATATGAAACTCGCCAGCCAGCCGGATGATGGCGCGCTTGTCGTCGCGCTTGCGGGCGTCGTGTTCCAGCACGACATGTTCGCGCAAGCGCGCCAGCTTGTCGGGCGTCAGGTTCTGCGTCAGACGCCGGACCACAGCCGGTTCGATGAGCCTGCGTGCCTCGAAAACATCGCGCGCCTTTTCGATGGAAGGCTTGGCCACGTACGCGCCGCGTTGGGGGAACAGTTCGACGATCTGTTCGTGGGCCAGGCGTGCAAGGACCTCCCGGATGCGAGGGCGGCTGACTTCGAAGATTTCCGCCAGGCGCTCTTCGACCAGCTTGGTGCCGGGCTTGAGCCGGTTGTCCAGGATGGCGCGATAGATGCGTTCGTAGATGCCGGTGACCGAGGTTTCGCGTTTGTCTGATGCCATGGGCTCGTTGTTGATTTGCGCGGTTGATGCCTGGACGGGATCGCCGCCAGGGGTGATGAGCGGTTCTTTGCCGCTTGTAGACGTCACGTTGTCTGCAACCTGACGGGTGAACGTGAAGATACTCGATCGGACGCCGTCGTTGTGAACTGCGGACTAGTGCTGTAAAAAATAATGTTAACAATCTGGCGCTGAAATGTATATTTCAGGGTAATCACTAGCGTAATCATTTTTGTATTCGGCCTAGAATCCGCTCACAACATGCCTATCCGGCTGCGCTTTCGCTGCCAGGACAAGGGCGGATCAGACGGGCTGACGCATATGACGAAGCAGGGTTTTGATCTGGTGCTGCGCGACGCGGTGTTGGCGACTGCCGGCGACACCTGCCGCGCCGATCTGGCGATTTCCGACGGCCGCATCGTGCAGATCGGCCGTGGTCTCGCGCCGGGTCTGTGCGAAATCGACGTGGCGGGTCGCGTGGTGACGCCGGGCGGCGTCGATGCGCACTGTCACCTGGATCAGCCCATGGCGCCGCCCGTGAAGCTGGCCGACGACTTTTTCACGGGCACGCGCTCAGCCGCCTGCGGTGGCACGACCACCGTGATTCCGTTTGCGGCGCAGCGCAAGGGCGGCACGGTGCAGGCAGCCATCGACGACTACCACCAGCGCGCCGAAGGCCGCGCATGCGTGGACTATGCCTTCCATCTGATCCTGACCGACCCCGCGCCCGCGGTGCTGAACGAGGAACTGCCGCGCCTGATCAAGGCTGGCTACACCTCATTCAAGCTGTACATGACGTACGACGCGCTCAAGCTGTCCGACGGCCAGATTCTGGACGTGCTGGACGTGGCGCGCACGCACGGGGGCATGGCGATGATCCATGCCGAAAACTCCGACTGCATCGCGTGGCTGACGCGCCGCCTGGAAGCCGCTGGCCGCACGGCGCCGCGCTTTCATGCGGTGTCGCGGCCCACGCTGGTGGAACGCGAGGGAGCCCACCGCGCGATTGCGCTGTCCGAACTGATCGACGTACCGATCCTGCTGGTGCATATCTCGGGCGGCGAGGCGGTGCAGCAGATCCGCGAGGCGCGCGCCAAAGGGCTCAACATCTACGCGGAGACCTGTCCGCAATACATCCTGCTGACTGCAAAAGACCTGGGCACGGACGACAGCTATTTCGGCGCGCGCTGCGTGTGCAGTCCGCCGCCGCGTGACGCGTCCAGCCAGGAAGATATCTGGCAGGGGCTGGCGGATGGACTGTTCACGGTGTTCTCGTCCGATCACTCGCCGTTCAATCTGACCGGCGAAGACGGCAAGACGCCAGGCGGCAAGGAAGTGGCATTCCGCCATATCCCGAACGGCATTCCCGGCATCGAGACCCGCATGCCGCTGCTGTATTCGGAAGGTGTGCTGGGCGGGCGCATCAGCTTGAACCGCTTTGTGGAGCTGACCGCGACCCAGCCCGCGCGCGCCTATGGCCTGTATCCGCAAAAGGGCACGCTGGCTATCGGCAGCGACGCTGACCTGGTGATCTGGGAAGAGCGTGACTTCACGCTGAGCAACGAACATCTGCACCACGCGGTGGACTACACCCCCTATGCCGGGATGCAACTGCGGGCGTGGCCCGCGATGACGCTGCTGCGCGGTCAGATCGTATGGGACGGTGCAAATTTTGCGGGCTCGCCGGGCCAGGGAAAATTTCTGCCGCGCGGGCTGCCGAGCCTGGCGCCACCCAGCGCCCGCAAGGGTGCGCAGCCGGCCTGGCGTTAGCAGCCCCGGATACCCATTAATCATTTCGGAGGATATTGCGTTGAAAACTACCCTGATCAAGAACGCCGAGGTTGTGGTTGCCTGGGACGAGGCGCGCCAGCGGCATGTCTACATGAAGAACGCCGACGTGGCATTCGCGGACGGGCACATCACGCACGTCGGACCGGGTGCGCAGGCGGCGCCGGATGCGGACATCGTCAGTGGCCCCGGCATGATGGTCATGCCGGGGCTGGTGGACATCCACAGCCACCTGGTGCATGAGCCCATCAACAAGGGGTACACGGACGAGACCGGCTCGGCGGGCCTGTACAACTCGAATCTGTACGAGTACATGCCCACGATGGAAGGCGACGACGAGGCCGCACCGGCGCAACTGACGCTGGCCGCCGCCGAGCTGCTGATGTCCGGCGTGACGACCGTGGTGGACATGTCGGTGGCGCACGAGCACTGGATCGACATCATGGTGCAAAGCGGCCTGCGTGCCTACATTGCGCCCATGTTCCGGTCGGCGCGCTGGTACACGAAAAATGGCCATGTCGTGGAGTACGACTGGAACGAGAAGGCGGGCGAGGCCGGCATGGAGCGCGCGCTGGCGCTGATCGACAAAGCCGAGGCGCATGAGTGCGGCCGGCTGACGGGCATGCTGGTGCCGGCGCAGATCGATACCTGCACGCCGGAACTGCTGAAGTCCAGCCACCAGGAGGCCAAGCGCCGCGGCATCGGCTGGCAGACGCACGCCGCGCAGTCGTTGCCGGAGTTTCACGAGATCACGCGCCGGCACGGCCTGACGCCTGTGCAGTGGCTGCACAGCTTGGGCGTTCTGGATCCGGGCAGCATCGTGGGCCACGGCATCTTCGTAGACGATCATCCGAATACGCATTGGAACACGGCCACCGACCTGTCCATCCTGTCCGAAACAGGCGCCAGCGTGGCGCATTGCCCCACGGTGTTCATGCGCCGCGGCATGGCGCTGCGCGACTTCGGGCGCTATCGCCGCGCGGGCATCAACCTGGGCATCGGCACGGATACCTATCCGCACAACATGATCGAGGAAATGCGCCACGTGGGGTATCTGGCCCGTCTGATGGCGCAGACGCCGCGCGCCGTCACCACCGGCGAAGTCTTTCACGCTGCAACCGTCGGCGGCGCCACGGCGCTGGGCCGGGAAGACCTGGGCCGCATCGCGGTGGGCGCGCGCGCCGACCTGGTGATGGTGGACATGACCCACCACCTGATGCGTCCGTCGCGGGATCCGGTGCGCAGCCTGGTCTACGCCGCCGCCGACCGCGCCGTGCACACGGTGTACGTCGACGGCAAGCGGGTGGTGCATGAAGGTCAGGTGCATTCCCTGGACTATCGCAAGGCCGCTGAACAGGTGGACGAGGCCCAGCGCCGCGCCGAGGCGCTGGTGCCGTCACGCGACCTGGTGGCTGGCCGCAGCGCCGAACAGATGTCGCCGCTGTCATTCGACATCGTCTGATCCGATCGCAATTCGACTCCAGGGGCCGGCCACAGGCCCCGTTCATCCATAAGAACTTCAAGGGAACGACATGGCTTATCTGAACGCTGAAAGACTTGAAACCCGCTTCGGTCTTGCCCGTCTGGGCGCCGCGCTGGCTTGCGCCGGCGCATTGGCCTGGGCGCCTGCACAGGCTGAAACGCTGACCGTGGTGATGGCCAGCAAGCTGACGGTGCTTGACCCGGTGCTGACAGCGTCGCATCAGACGCGCAACCATGCCTACATGATTTACGACACGTTGCTGGCCACGGACGCGGACAACAAGATCCAGCCCCAGATGGCGGATAAGTGGGAGATATCGCCCGACGGCAAGACCTACACGTTCACGCTGCGCGATGGCCTGAAGTGGCACGACGGCATGCCGGTCAAGGCCGAAGACTGCGTGGCGTCGATCCAGCGCTGGGCGCAGTCGGACAAGACCGGCCGCCAACTCATGCCGCTGGTGGCCTCGATGGACGTCGTCGACGACAAGACGTTCAAGATCGTGTTGAAGGCGCCCGCCGACGTCCTGTCGGCGCTGGGCAAGCCCAGCGGACTGCCCAGTTTCATGATGCCAAAGCGCGTGGCGCAGACGCCGGTGGCGCAGGCCATCACCGATTACACCGGGTCCGGTCCCTTCAAGTTCGTGCAGAAGGAATTTCAGCCGGGCGTGAAGACGGTCTATGAGAAGAACACCGACTACGTGCCGCGCAAGGAAGCGCCCAGTTGGACAGCAGGCGGCAAGGTGGTCAACGTGGACCGCGTGGAATGGGTCGCGATGGCCGACCCGATGACGACGGTGAATGCGTTGCTGGGCGGCGAGGTCGATTACATCGAGACTGTGCCGTTCGATCTGGTGCCGATGGTGAAGAGCTCGCCGGACCTGACGCTGCGCATTCTGGACAAGATGGGCTACCAGCCCATGTACCGCTTCAACCAGCTGCATGCGCCGTTCGACAACAAGCTGGTGCGTCAGGCCGCCATGTACGCGGTGGGCCAGGACGACATCCTGAAGGCGCAGGTGGGCGACCCGGAGTTCTTCAAGACGTGCGGCGCGGTGTTCGGCTGCGATCTGCCGTACTCCAGCAACACGCGCGCCGACATGATCGTGCCGTCCAACATCGAGAAGGCCAAAGCGCTGCTGAAGGAAGCCAAGTATGACGGCACTCCCGTGGTGATCCTGCACGCCACCGACATTGCGATGGCCTCGGCCATCCCGGTGGTGATGGCGCAGCAGTTGCGTCAGGCGGGCTTCAACGTGCAACTGCAGGCCATGGACTTCATGACCATGCTGTCGCGCCGCGCCAATCGCGACGTGCCGGCCAAGGGCGGCTGGAGCATCTTCGTGACCACGTGGCACGTCAGCGAGATCATGGATCCGCTGCGCAATTACGGCGTGTCGGCCAATGGCGAGAAGGCGTGGTTTGGCTGGCCGACGGTGCCGCAGGTGGAAGCGCTGCGCGACAAGTTCCTGGTGGCGGGCACGGAACCGGAACGCAAGCAGATTGCCGAGCAACTGCAGGACGTCATGCTGGACGAGGGCGTGGCGATCACGCTGGGCCAGATCGAGACGGCGGCGGCTTATAACAAGAAGCTGTCGGGCGTGCTGGAATCGCCGGCGCCGGTGTTCTGGAACATCAAGAAAGCCAGCAACTAAGCCATGATCAGCTACATCCTCAGACGCGTCCTGGCTACGGTCCCCGTGGTGCTGACGGTGGCCGTGCTGGTGTTCTGCCTGCTGCGGCTGACACCCGGCGATCCGGCGCTGATCCTGGCGGGCGACGCGGCCACCGAGACGCAACTGGCGCAGATCCGCGAGCACATGGGACTGGACCGGTCGCTGGCTACCCAGTTCATGCTGTGGGGCGGACAGGTGCTGCAAGGCGATCTGGGCACGTCGCTGCATTCCGGCACGCCGGTGACGACGATGATCGGCAGCCGGGTGGGGCCATCGCTGGCCCTGGCTTTGTCGACCATCCTGCTGTCGACGCTGATCGCGGTGCCGCTGGGCGTTTTCTCGGCCTGGCGGCGCGGCACCCGCGCGGACCGGGCGGTGATGGCGTTTTCGGTGCTGGGTTTTTCGGTGCCGATCTTCGTCACCGGCTACGCGCTGATCCTGCTGTTCGCCATGAAGCTGGGCTGGCTGCCGGTGCAGGGCTACAAGTCGCCCTCAGCCGGCCTCGTCGCGTTCGGCATGCACCTGTTGCTGCCCACGATCGCGCTAAGCACCGGATTTGTGGCGCTTATCGCGCGCATCGCCCGCAGTAGCGTGCTGGAGGTGATGGGTGAAGACTTCATCCGCACCGCCCGTGCCAAGGGCATTACCGAGCGCGCCGTGATGATGGCGCACGCGCTGCGCAACGCGGCCGTGCCGATCATCACCGTCATTGGCGTCAGCATCGCCCTCTTGATCAGCGGCGTGGTCGTCACGGAATCGGTGTTCAACCTGCCCGGGCTGGGACGGTTGGTGGTCGAGTCCGTGCTGGCCCGGGATTATCCGCTGATCCAGGGGCTGATCCTGCTGTTTTCGCTGGTCTATATCGGCGTGAACCTGACCATCGACGTTCTGTATTCGGTGTTCGATCCGCGCATCCGTTACTGAAGGAATCCGCATGTCCACTTCCATACACTCGATCTCGGGTGGGGCGGGCCACGCCCCTGCCGCCCGAAAGCCGCCCCGGTCGGCGCTGGTTCGTACGCTGACCACCTGGCCGGTCATGGCTGCGCTGGTCATGCTGGCGGTCATCGTGCTGGCCGCTGTCTCGGCCAATCTGCTGGGGCTGGCCGACCCGATGGCCATCAACCCCATGCAGCGCCTGAAAGGCTTTTCCGCCGAGCATTGGTTCGGCACCGACGCCTACGGGCGAGACGTGCTGTCGCGCGTGATCCACGGCGCGCGCATCTCGCTGATGATCGGCGCGGGAACGGCCGTCGCGGCGTTGATACCCGGACTGGTGTTGGGCGTGATCGCCGGCTACTTCCGGGCGGCGGACATGGTCATCATGCGAGTCATGGACGGCATCATGTCCGTACCCAGCATCCTGCTGGCCATCGCGCTGGTCGCCGTCACGGGCGCCAGCCTGCTGACGGTGCTGATCGCGATTGCCGTGCCCGAGTTTCCGCGGGTGGTGCGCCTGGTGCGCGGACTGATTCTGAGCCTGCGTGATGAGCCCTATGTGGAGGCCGCCATCTCGCTTGGCACGCCGACGCGGGTGTTGATGATGCGCCATCTGGTGCCCAACACGGTGGCGCCGCTGATAGTGCAGGGCACCTTCATCTTTGCGTCCGCCATGCTGTCCGAGGCGGTCATGAGCTTTCTGGGCGTGGGCATGCCGCCGGAGTTTCCGTCCTGGGGCAACGTCATCGCCGAGGGCCGCATGTACTTCCAGGTCCGTCCCGAGCTGATCCTGCTGCCGGGCCTGTTCCTGGCGCTGACGGTGCTCAGCGTCAACATGCTGGGCGACGCGATGCGCGACGCCCTCGATCCCAAGATGGCGCGGAGGGTCTGACATGAACGAATCCACAATGCCCGTGCTGCAAGTGCAGAACCTGTCGGTCCAGTTGGTGGGCGCGCCGCAAGAGGAGCCGCGCCACGTGGTGGAAGGCATCAGCTTCGACATTCACGCCGGCGAAACCTTGTGCGTCGTCGGCGAGTCCGGGTCGGGCAAGTCGGTCACGTCGTTTTCGGTGATGGGCCTTCTGGCGCCCGATGCGCTCAAGCCCAGCGCGGGCCGCATTTTGCTGGATGGCGAAGACGTGCTGACTTGCACGCCGGAACGCCTGCGCGAACTGCGCGCCACGCGCATGTCAATGGTCTTTCAAGAGCCGATGACGGCGCTCAACCCTGTGCGCACGGTGGGCTGGCAGATCGACGAGGTGCTGCGCACCCACAGCGACATGGATGCGGCGTCGCGCAAGCGCAAGATTCTGGCCATGCTGGAATCGGTGCGTCTGCCGGACGTCGAACGCATCTACCAGTCGTACCCGCACCAGTTGTCGGGCGGGCAGCGCCAGCGCATCGTAATTTGCATGGCGCTGATCCTGAATCCCAAGCTGCTCATCGCCGATGAGCCGACCACCGCGCTTGATGTGACGACGCAAAAGCAGATCCTGGCGTTGATCCTGGAGCTGCAGCAGTCGCACAACACCGCGGTGCTATTCATCACGCACGACTTCGGCGTGGTGGCGGAAATTGCCGACCGCATCGCGGTGATGAACCGCGGGCGTCTGGTGGAAGTGGGTACGCGCGACGAAATCCTGGCGCGTCCCAAAGAGGCCTATACCCGCATGCTGGTGTCATCGGTGCCGGGGTTGGCGCCGCAGGCAAGGCAGGCGCCGGAAGGCGCGCCGGTGTTGGTGGTGAAAGGACTGCAGAAGACCTATGCCGAGCGCGGTTTCTTCAAGGCCAAGCGCACGGTGCATGCGGTCAGAGACGTCAGCTTCACGTTGCGCAAGAAGGAAATCGTTGGCGTCGTAGGCGAGTCGGGGTCAGGGAAGTCCACGCTGGCGCGCTGCATCGCGCGGCTGATCGATCCGAGCGCCGGCAGCGTGCGGCTCGATGGCACGGAAATCGCCACCGCCACCAAGCGCGAGTTCCACCCGGTGCGCAAGCGCATCCAGGTCGTGTTCCAGGATCCTTACCGGTCGCTCAATGCGCGCATCCGCGTGGGCGATTCCATCGTCGAAGGCATGCGCAATTTTGGCGTGCGGGAAGCCGAAGCGCGGACGCGGGCCATCGAGCTGCTGGACATCGTCGGGTTGGGCGCGGAAACCATGGATCGCTACCCGCATCAGTTCTCGGGCGGGCAACGCCAGCGCATCTGCATCGCGCGGGCCTTGGCCCTGCGGCCCGACATCCTGATCGCAGACGAAGCCGTGTCGGCGCTAGACGTATCGGTTCAAGCGCAGGTGCTGGAGCTGATCGAAGACATACGCGCGCGCACCGATACCGCGGTGCTGTTCATCACCCACGACCTGCGCGTGGCGGCGCAGATCTGCGATTCCATTGTGGTGATGAAGTCGGGGCAGATTGTCGAGGCCGGGGATGCGGCAGCGGTGCTGACTCAGCCGAGGGACGGCTACACGCGCCAGTTGCTGGAGGCGGCCCCGGGCAGGCACTGGGATTTCAAGCGGTTCAGGCCGGCGGAGGCGGTTCTGCAGTAGGAAGCCGTGACACCGAAGCCGCTAGCCGGCGTGCCGTTGGTCCAGCGGCTGCACCGCCAGCCGCAATCCCATCGCCTTCAGGATGGCCGTCAGACTGCTGAGCGCTGGGTTGCCGCTTGGCGACAATGTGCGATATAGCTGCGTCGGATTCAGGCTTGCCTGCGTGGCCACAGACTGAACGCCTCCGAAGGCCAGCGTAAGCTGGCGTAGTGCGATAAGCAGCTCGGCCTGGTCGCCGTCTTCCAGCACGCTGTTGATCAGGTCTGCGGCCAGACCTGGATCATCCCGGTACAGCGCTGCCATCGCTTCGTCATGGGGTCTGCTTCTCATGATCTTTGCTCCCAGTCTTTCCGGTAATTCACAGCCCTGTCGATATCCGATGCCTGTGTTTTCTTGTCGCCGCCACAAAGCAGCAGTACGACGCGCTTGCCACATGGGGCGTAATACACGCGATAGCCGGGGCCGGCGTCAATCCTCAATTCCCAGACGCCATCGCGGCAAAACCGGTGATCCCCAAAATTGCCCGATTCAATTCGCGAGATGCGTCGTATGACGGCAACTTTGATCTGATTGTCTCGCAGGCCTTTCAACCAATCGAGATAGGGATTTGTGCGACCATTTGCGGCCAAGTAGTGTTCGATTTCGTACATGCGGATATTCGTTTATAGACGAAATCTTGTCAAGCCGTCGAAAAGCCCGGAAGGGCGGCCGCCATGAATCGTTTCGTCGCCGAGGCTGGCGCAGCGTTCGGAGACGGATACTCCGGGAATGGTTGAAGGGAAACAACCGCCAACGGTGATAGTTTTGACACCGTTGAGAACGGTGCGGCGTGCGGGAGCGGCCCAATGACGAGAGCCTTGGTGCAAGGACGGCGCCGCATCGCACCCTAGGGTTGACCTGGTCCGCTTGGACTTGCGGTGTCGGACGCGTCGCAAATAAAAAAGGGCGTCCCATTGGACGCCCTTTTGGTCAGGAGTGGCCGGGGAGGTGAATCCCCGGCATGCCGATCAAGCCTCGATCCGCTCCACCTTCCCAACCAGCAGGATGTACGACAGCGCGCCCAGCAACGCCAGCGACGACACGTACACGATCGCCGGGGCGAAACTGTCCTTGGACACCAGCAAGCCAATCACGATGGGCGTGCAGATCGACGACAGGTTGCCGACGAAGTTGAACACGCCGCCGGTCAGGCCCAGGAGGCGCACCGGCGCCAGCGTGGAAACAAGCGACCACGTAATCGACGCCAGGCCGTTGCCAAAGAACGCCACGGCGAGGAAGAAGATGACCCACGGCGTGGAGTCCGTGAAGTTCGCGCCGATCATGGACGTGGAGATCAGGAGGCCCAGGATGATGGGCAGCTTGCGCGCCATGCCGACCGTGGCGCCGCGGCGGATCAGGAAGTCGGACAGCACGCCCGAGCACAGCACGCCGATGAAGGCGGCCAGGAACGGCACCGACGCCAGGAAGCCGGACTTGATGAAGTCCATGCCGCGGTACTTGACCAGATACGTGGGGAACCAGGTCAGGAAGAACCACAGCGTGGAGGTCAGGCAGAACTGGCCGAGGTACACGCCCCACAGCTTGCGCTTGCTCATGACCAGACCCAGGTCGTTCCAGTTGAACGGCGCCTTCTTCTCGCGCACGCGTGTGTCCAGGTCGACGACACCGCCGCCTTGCTGGATCAGCTCGATCTCCGCCGCGTTGGCGCCCTTGAACTGGCGTGGTTCGCGGTAGATCATGAACCACAGCACGCCCCAGATGATGCCCAGCAGGCCAGTGCTGACGAACACCATGTGCCAGCCGTAGTGGTGCTGCAGCCAGGCCAGCACCGGCGTCAGGAACGCCAGGCCGACGAACTGGCCCGACGTGTAGAAGCCGATGGCGGTGGCGCGTTCGCGTTCCGGGAACCAGGTCGTGACGACGCGGTTGTTGATGGGGTAGGCCGGGGCTTCCAGCGCGCCCACGGCCAGGCGCAGGACGAACAGGATGACGAAGCTGCCGGCAAAACCCATGAAGAACGTGGCCGCGGACCACAGGATCAGCGCGGCGGCGTACAGCACGCGCGGGGACACGCGGTCCACCAGCCAGCCGCCGGGAATCTGCATGGCGGCGTAGGTCCAGCCGAAGGCCGACAGGATCAGGCCTTCATGCCAGGTGTCCAGGCCGAACTCGTCCTTGAGGGCGGGGGCGGCGATGGACAGGTTGCTGCGGTCCAGGTAGTTGATGACGACGGTGATGAACAGCATCACCATGATGATGTAGCGGCTGCGGGTCGGGCGCTGGGCGCCTTGCAGGCCGGCTTGGGCGGCGGTGGACAATGGAGTCTCCTCTCTCTTTTATCGGCTTACCACTCGGCGAAGCTGCCGTCGGCGTGACGCCAGATGGGGTTGCGCCAGCGGTGGCCCACTGCGGCGCGTTCCTTGACGTATTCCTCGTTCACTTCGATGCCCAGGCCCGGCCCTTGCGGGATCGCGACCATGCCGTCCTCGTACGCGAAGACTTCGCGGTTGCTGACGTAGTCGAGCAGGTCGTTGGCGGCGTTGTAGTGGATGCCCAGGCTCTGTTCCTGGATGAACGCGTTGTAGCAGCCGGCGTCGATCTGCAGGCAGGTGGCCAGCGCGATGGGGCCGAGCGGGCAGTGCAGGGCCAGCGCGACGTCATAGGCTTCGGCCATCGCGGCGATCTTGCGCGTTTCGGTGATGCCGCCGGCGTGCGACGGGTCGGGCTGGATGATGTCGACGTAGCCTTCGGACAGCACGCGCTTGAAGTCCCAGCGCGAGAACAGGCGCTCGCCCAGCGCGATCGGCGTGGACGTCAGCGGCGCCAGCTCCTTCAGCGCTTCGTAGTGTTCGCTCAGCACGGGCTCTTCGATGAACATGAGCTTGAACGGATCAAGTTCCTTCATCAGCACCTTGGCCATGGGCTTGTGGACGCGGCCGTGGAAGTCCACGCCGATGCCCACGTTGGGACCGACGGCGTCGCGCACGGCGGCCACGTTCTCCAGGCACTTTTCGACCTTGTCGAACGAGTCGATGTATTGCAGCTCTTCGGTGCCGTTCATCTTGACGGCGGTGAAGCCGCGCTCGACGGCGCTCTTGGCGGCCGCCGCGGTGTCGGCGGGACGGTCGCCGCCGATCCACGAGTACACGCGGATGCGGTCGCGCACGTTGCCGCCCAGAAGTTGCGACACGGGCACGCCAAGGTGCTTGCCCTTGATGTCCCACAGCGCCTGGTCGATGCCGGCCAGCGCGCTCATGTGGATGGCGCCGCCGCGGTAGAAGCCGCCGCGGTACAGGACCGTCCAGTGGTCTTCGATGTTGCGGGGATCCTTGCCGATCAGGTAGTCGGACAGTTCTTCGACGGCGGCGGCAACGGAGTGCGCGCGGCCTTCGACGACGGGCTCGCCCCAGCCGACGATGCCTTCGTCCGTTTCAATCTTCAGGAAGCACCACCGGGGCGGCACGATGTAGGTGGTGAGCTTGGTGATCTTCATGCTTGTGTCTCCTGGGCAGGATAGGCGCGTTGCCAGGCCGCGACGAAAGCGCGTGCGTTCTGGCCGGTTGCTTCGGCCGACAGGCCGGGTTTGTACAAGGCGGAGCCCAGGCCGAAGCCGCTGGCGCCCGCCTGGGCGTAATTCGAAAGGTTGTCGGGCGTGATGCCGCCCACGGGAACCAGCGCGATCGGCGGGCGCATCACCGCGCGCCAGGCCTTGAGCACGGCCGGACCGAGCTGTTCGGCCGGGAACATCTTCAGCACGTCGGCGCCGGCGGCCAGCGCCGCGAAGGCTTCGGTGGGCGTGGCGACGCCGGGGCAGGACGCCATGCCCAGCTTCTTGGCCTGGCGGATGACGGCCGGGTCGCTGTGCGGCATGACGATGAGTTCGCCGCCGGCCTGCTGGATGCGAGCGCAGTCGTCGGGATTGAGGACGGTGCCGGCGCCGATGAGGCAGTCGGTGGGCAGCGCGGCGCGCATGGCGCGAATGCTGTCCAGCGGATCCGGCGAATTCAGCGGCACTTCGATCAGCCGAAAGCCCGCCTCGTACAGCGCCTGTCCGACGGGCTCGGCTTCGGCGGGCGTGATGCCGCGCAGGATGGCGATCAGGCCGCAGTGGGCCATGGCGGTTTGCAGACCGGGATGGTTCATCGGAGGTTCCTAGGCGGAGAGCTGAGTGGAAGGGGAGACGAGCCCGGCGCAGATGGCCAGGTGCCACAGGCCGCGCTCGGTGGCGTTCTGCGCCTGCTCGGGCGCGCCCAGGCCGTAATGCTGCATGGCCAGGATGTAGCGCTTGCACAGCGCGGGCTCGCCGCACAGCACGATGCGGGGCAGTTCGCCCTGCTGGCGCAGCATCTCGGCCAGCGCGGCGACTTCATGGCCGATCAAGAGACCCGACAGGTAGTCGGCCTGCGACTCGGGCGCGAGTTCGCCGGTCAAGCCCAGCGCGCGCGTGCTGAAGATGGTGGACATCACGCCCGCCCGGCCGGCCGGCGCGCCCGCGACCTTCACGCCGCGCTCAAAGGCGGCCATGTCGGCGCTGGGGGCGTCGGCCATGGTGCGGCCCAGAATGGTGTGGCCGCGCAGCGCCGCGTAGACCTCGCCGGTCATGAAGGTGTCGAAGTGGGTGACGCGGCCGCGGCGCGCGTTGACCCATTTGGAGTGCGTGCCGGGCAATCCGATGAGCACGCTGTCGGCGTTGGCGCTGGCTTCATCGGCCATCACGCCGAAGACCTGGGTCTCTTCGCCGCGCATCACGTTGGGCAGGCCGTGGCGCTGGATGAGGCCGGGCACGATGTGGACAGGGGTGCCGTCGGGGCGCTCCACCACCGTCAGCAGCGTGCCGATGCGATCCAGGTCGACGGGCACGTCCAGGTATGCCGCTTCCTTCCAGCCTTGCGCGCTGCCGACCATGCCGCAGGCGATGACGGGCAGGGCGGGCTCGGCGCGCAGCCAGTCGCCGCATGCCTGTTCAAAAGCCAGTTCAAAGCCGGACAGTGCCGTGGTGGCCGCGCCGTCCTGCAACGGTTGCGGCAGGCGCATGATGCCCCAGGGTAGATGGCGCGTATCGAGCGTGCGGCCCGTGGCGTCCAGGCGATAGGCGCGAAGTGAAGAGGTGCCCCAATCCAGCGCGATGAGAGCCGCACGGGCGGGCGATCCGGTATTCATCAGAGTCTGTCTCGTCTCTGTCCGCGCATCGGGCTGCCGTCGTGGCGCCGTGATGGCGCGCGGGAGGGCGGAGATGGCGCGGACCTTGTTGTCTGAAATCTGCCGTGCGCGCGCGGGAGACGCGCAGCGCACGATGGCAAAAATTCTAGTTCAGCGCTTGAAAAATCTCAAAATATAGAATTAAATCCCACATACAGGGAATGCGCATATATCCGTGCCGGAGCACCGGGTATGCTTGCCGATCTTTCCCGACGCCCCGCAACACTGCCTTCGCACCATGACCGCCACCACGCTGACCTCCGCGCAATCCGCCACGCTTGACCCCGATGCCGCCGCGCCCGCCGGCACGCAGACGCTGATGCGCGGTCTTGCCGTGGTGCAGGCCGTGGCCGATGGCGCACGCGACCTTAAGGAAATCTGCGCGCGCATCGGCGTGGCGCGCAGCACGACGCACCGGCTGGCAAGCTGTCTGGTGCAGGAGCGCTACCTGCGTGCGCTGCCGGGCGTCGGCTATGTGCTGGGTCCCAAGCTGATCGAGCTGGGCTTTCAGGCGCGCGAGGCGTTTCCGCTGGCGACGCTGGCGCGTCCTTATCTGGACAGCCTGGCCGACATGACCGGCGACACGATTCACCTGGCGGTGCGCGACAGCAACGACGTGCTGTACCTGGAGAAGATTCCGGGCAAGAAGGGATTGGAAATGCGTTCGCGCGTAGGCCATCGCATGCCGCTCGCCGCGACCGGCGTCGGCAAGGCATTGCTGCTGGACGCGGACGAGCCGCAGTGGAAGGCGCTGCATCGCGTCGGCGCACCGGTGTCGTCGCGCGCGCCCGGCGGACAGCAAGGCTGGGAGGCGTTCCGTGATCGCATGCGCGATTACGCGTCGCAGGGTTACGCGTTCGACCTGGAGGACAACGAGCCTTCGATCCGCTGCGTGGCAGCACCCGTGCGCGATGCCTCCAGCGGCATCGTCGCCGCCATCAGTGTGTCGAGCACCGTGCCCTATATGTCGCTGGAGCGCATGCGCGAGATGGTGCCGGTGGTGCAGGGCGCGGCTGCGGGGATTTCGGCCGAGATGGGATGGAAGGTTGAGCGCGGCTGAGGGTTACGCAGGCCGATGATCCCGGACCGCGTGGCCTTCGACACGTGCTTTTGAGCTGCTGGCGATCAGGCGGGCGCCACAGGCCGTCGTCATGCCGTGCAGCGCAACCGGGATGCCATTGACCTTGAATGTGGCGCTGCCCTGCACGATGGGAAAGACGCCCTCGCACTTGGGGCAGGAGACCTGATGGCCAACGCCGGCCATGGGTCTGCCATTGAGGTTGGTGTGCGGGAAACCTTCCAACACCGACCCGCCGTGGTCCGTGCTGTCGTCTTTGCGGATGATTTCTGGCATTAGCTTGTTGCCTCCGCTATAGCGCTTTGACCAGACGCCAGGTGACTATTTGGCCGTTTACTTCCGGCAAGAGATCGTTGTGCATGAAGGTCTGCCTGCCTTGTGAAGGCTCCTCTTCGCAGATCCAGATGCCGGGCCATGGGCAAGGTGAGCCGGAGAGCATACGTAGAACGTGACGTTCACTGGCCTTGACCTTGCCCGATTCGTCAATAACAGCCTTGATCTCCTCCTGCCTATCGAAGCGGCGCAGCCAGAGGTTGCTGGTCAGCGGGTTGAAGCGGATTTCGCCGGCGATGGAGCCGTAGTGCAGTGAGCCGATGTCTTGCACGCGCAATGAACGGATGGCGTTGTTGACCTTTACGTACAGTTCGGGCGTGGGGTCTGTCTCGGCTTTGCCGAGTGCTGGCCAATCACCAGCGCGGATGGCGGTGCCCCATTCGTAGGGGAGAAGCGCGATGCGCTCGTCGTTGAGCTTGGTCTTCAATTCTTCCGGCGTGCCCAACGTGGCAATCCAGTGGTGGGCGAGGAAGGTGTACCAGTTGAGATTGGAATAGCCGTCGCGCCATGCTTCGTTTCCGGTAGGAATGCACACATCAACGCCTCTGTAGGCCCAGGCTGTTTCGTATTCCATAGTCTGGTAGTCCTCCCAGTTATGGCACTCCTGAATTCCTAGCCCGGCAGCGCCGTGGAGTGGGCGAAGCAACGAGCAGCACTTCAACAAGAAGCTCTCAAACCGGGCCTTCCCGTCGCCACTGATTTCTTCTACAGGTAGGTAGAACCTGACAGTGGTGAATGTCTTGTGAATCCGTTCGAACCAGCCTTCTGGAGAAAAAACGCCAAACATATAGTCACTGGCATGCCCCAAACTTAGATGAGACATGCACTTGAATTCGACAGCGTTCATTGGGGCGGTCTTTACAATGTAGTCGCGATACGCTTCAAAGTTCATCTTGGAGAAGGGGCGAACGATCATCCGCTTGTCTTCTCTATATCCCCCCTTCAGCTTTTCGCCGTAGAGCTCGTGGTAAAGGGAGAAAGCTTCCGCGATGCCTTTGCGACGAACCGGGATGTACGCATCGATAAGATGAAAGACAGCAACAATTCCCACCTGTTGTACCGGGAGGGTCGTGTCGTCCTCATCCATTAAGGTGAAGGTCCAGCGTTCGGCGTCGAACGCGCTAAAGAAATCGGTCATTGTTTTGTCTCCGGCGCATCGGGCCAGAACAGATACAGTTGCTCTGTGTGCGGTTGATGACGTTGGCTGGCCTCCCACTCCTGATAAGCCTTCCATTGGCGTTGAAGTTCGAGAGAAAGCACGGGCGCTGAGCTTCCGTCTTCCGATTTCGCATAGGCCGCTGTCGCCCCTGCCGCACCTGCCCCGCCCGTGAAACGCGCCCAGGAAACAAGGCGACCGTAATGCACGACACGAGGGCCGGCGCGTGCGGCCAAGGTTGTTCCGGATACTGCGGCGCTGCCGCCAGCAACGGTTGCCATGCCCGCGCCGACACCTGCGGCGCCCACGATGACGAACGGGCCCAAAAGCGACATCTCAATCTGTGCGCGCGCCCGCGCAGCCTGCGCGTCAGCCGCTCGAATGTCCGGGCTGGCGCTTACAACAGGGGTCCCCGGCGGTGGCGGCCTGACTTCAAGAATTTGCCGGGCCGCCTGATGCTCGGCGTCAATCAGGCCAACGACCAAGCCGTGCGGATCGGCCGAAGCTCGCAGGGGAAGGGACATGACCTGCGAAACGGGTTTGTAAACGGGTTCTTGCTGCGCAGCGGTCATCCACTCGCGACGCTGACGCCTGTCCGCTCTGTCACATCGGTCGTTGTGTAGCAATCGAAACTTGAGTCGGTCGCCCGCGATTCTCTCGTAGGCCTTCTGCTGTCTATCAGATAACGCATCACCGCCAAACTTCATTTCAATTACGCTTGCTAGATTAGGTTGGCTGTATTGCGGCGTTCCCCCCATCGTGTGATCGGTGACCCTCACAACATCAGGGATTCGCAGGTGCCCTAACTCCTCCGACTGAACATCCTGCCAAATCCCTTTTTCGACGTTCGATGGCAGCGGCACCGGAATAATTTCCTCAAGCTCATCAAGTCTCAACAGATCCACCACAACTTCAACACTGCTGTACTGCGGAAACTGCCGGCTGCTGATCCGCTTGTATTGAGACAACGGAAAAGAACTCGGCCGATGCGGCTGCTTCTTGCTCATGATCGGCGCCGGCGGCGTCTTCGTCATGTCGTAGCCGACCTCGGCGCAGTAAGGCCAGCGATACTCAAAGAGCTCGTTATCCGCCCGGATCATCAGCGCGACTGTGCGTTGATACATGGGCGCTTCATCACTGGCACGCCTGTACGGATTAGCGCTGGCATAACGTGCCTTCTCGCACAGATACCAAAGGTCGGGCGGATTGGTCACGGGTAGCACCTGGCCTGACACGTCAGGTTTGGTGGAGCCCCGAGCACTTCCTGCGGGCTTCTTTGACCCGGTACGTACGTTTTGAGTGGCCATGGTTCAGCTTTCCTCCTTGATGGGGTTGCGGATGAGTCGAGAGGGGATGTGTTTGCCGGTGCGCTTTCGCACGGACGTTCGCCGCGTCTCTACAACGCCTTGACCAGACGCCAGGTGACCACCTGCCCGTTCACGTCCGGCAATAGTTCGTTGTGCATGAACGTCTTCCTTCCCTGTGACGGCTCCTCCTCGCAGATCCAGATGCCGGGCCATGGGCAAGGAGTGCCAGAGGGCATGCGAAGAAAGTGACGCTCGTCTGCTTTGACATTGCCTGACTCGTCGATCACGGCCTTGATTTCCTGCGGCGTATCGAAGCGGCGCAGCCAGAGATTGCTGGTGAGCGGATTGAAGCGGACCTCACCGGCGATGGAGCCGTAGTGCAGTGAGCCGATGTCTTGCACGCGCAATGAACGGATGGCGTTGTTGACCTTCACATAGAGTTCGGGCTTTGGATCTGTTTCGGCTTTGCCGAGTGCAGGCCATTCGCCTGCGCGGATGGCGGTTCCCCACTTGTAGGGAAGGAGAGCGATCCGTTCGTCGCTCAGCTTGGCCTTCAGCTCCTCGGGCGTGCCCAAGGTGGCAATCCAGTGATGGGCCAGGAAGGTGTACCAGTTGAGATTGGAATAGCCGTCACGCCATGCTTCATTTCCGGTAGGAATGCACACATCAACGCCTCTGTAGGCCCAGGCTGTCTCGTATTCCATAGTCTGGTAGTCCTCCCAGTTATGGCACTCCTGAATTCCTAGCCCGGCAGCGCCGTGGAGTGGGCGAAGCAACGAGCAGCACTTCAACAGCATGCTCTCGAATCGGTCTCTTCCCTCTCCGCGAATCTCTTCTATTGGCAGGTAGATTCGCACGGTGGTGAATGTCTTGTGAATTTGTTCGAACCAGCCTGCTGGCGAGTAAACGCTGAACGAATAATCACTTACGTGCCCCAAACTCAATCTGGACATGCAGTCGAACTCGACGACCCTCATGGGGCTCGTGTCTACGATGTGGTCTCGATAATCTTCAAAGCTCATTTTCGAGAAAGGGCGGACGATCATTCGCTTGTCCTCACGATATCCGCCCTTCAGCTTGTCGCCGTACAGATCGTGGAATAGCGAGAACGCCTCAGCGATGCCTTTGCGGCGATCTGGCTGGTAGGCGTCCATCAATTGAAAGATGGCGACAATTCCTACCTGCTGGACAGGGAGCGTATGGTCGTCTTCATCCATGAACGTGAAGTACCAACGTTCGGCGTCGAACTCGCTGAAGAAATCGGTCATTGTTTGGTCTCGGGTACGTCGGGCCAGAACAGGTACAGCTGTTCCGTGCGCGGCTGATGGCGTTGGCTGGCCTCCCACTCCAGATAGGCCTCCCATTGGCGTCGGAGTTCGGGAGACAGCACCGGGGCGGAGCTTCCGTCTTTCGATTGGGCATAGACCACGGTCGATCCTGCCGTGCCGGCAACACCAGTGACACGGCTCCAGTTAATAAGCCGGCCGAAGTGCACGACTTGTGGGCCGGCTCGTGCGGTCAGCGTTGAACCGGGGATCGCTGCACTGCCTCCAGCAATTGTTGCCATGCCGGCGCCGATACCTGCCGCCCCTACAAGTAAGAACGGGGCGACCAGCGAAACTTCAATTTGCGCTCGGGCCTGAGCGGTCCGCGCATCGGCCTCCCGCATGTCGGGGCTGGCGATCATCACTGAGGTTCCCAGAGGCGGCGGACTGACTTCAAGGGCTTGTCGAGCAGCTTGATGCTCGGCATCAATCAGCCCGACCACCAAACCGTGAGGATTGGCCGAAGCTCTCATTGGGAGCGACATGACTTGCGACACGGGCTTATAGACCGGTTCGTGCTGGGCAGCCGTCATCCATTCGCGACGCTGGCGCTTATCAGCTCTGTCGCACCGCTCGGTATGAAGCAATCGAAATTTGAAGTTATCGCCTCCGATTCGCTCGTAGGCCTTCTTCTGCTCCCTGGAGAGTGCATCCCCGCCAAATTTCATCTCAATGACGCCAGCGAGATTCGGAGAGCTGTATTGAGCTTTGCCCCCAATCGTATGGTCAATGACCCTCACGACATCGGGAATTCGAAACTGTCCTGGTTCTCCCCGTTGAATATCCTGCCAGATACCCTCTTCGATGTTCGACGGCAACGGGATCGGAACCATCTCCTCAAGCTCATCCAAGCTCAACACGTCCACCACAACTTCAAGACTGCTGTACTGCGGAAACTGCCGGCTGCTGATCCGCTTGTACTGAGAAAGCGGAAATGAACTCGGCCGATGCGGCTGCTTCTTGCTCATGATCGGCGCCGGCGGCGTCTTCGTCATGTCGTAACCAACCTCGGCGCAGTAAGGCCAGCGATACTCAAAAAGCTCGTTATCCGCCCGGATCATCAGCGCCACGGTGCGTTGATACAAGGGCGCATCATCGTTGGCGCGCCTGTAAGGATTAGCGCTGGCATAGCGCGCCTTCTCGCACAGATACCAGAGGTCAAGCGGATTGGTCACGGGCAGCACCTGACCTGACGCGTCAGGTTTGGTTGAGCCCCGAGCACTGCCAGCGGGCTTCTTTGACCCGGTACGTACGTTTTGGGTGGCCATGGTTCAGCCTTCCTCCTTGATCAGGTTGCGGATGAGTTGAGAGGGGATGTGTTTGTCGGTGCGCTTACGCACGGACGTTCGCTGCGTCTCTACAACGCCTTGACCAGACGCCAGGTGACCACTTGCCCGTTCACGTCCGGCAATAGTTCGTTGTGCATGAACGTCCTTCTCCCCTGTGACGGCTCCTCCTCACAGATCCAGATGCCGGGCCATGGGCAAGGTGTGCCAGAGGACATGCGAAGAAAGTGACGTTCGTCTGTTTTGACGTTGCCCGATTCGTCGATCACGGCCTTGATTTCCTGCAGCGTGTCGAAGCGGCGCAGCCAGAGATTGCTGGTCAGCGGGTTGAAACGGACTTCACCGGCGATGGAGCCGTAGTGCAGTGATTCGACGTCTTGCACGCGTAATGAACGGATGGCGTTGTTGACCTTTACGTACAGTTCGGGCGTGGGGTCTGTCTCGGCTTTGCCGAGTGCTGGCCAATCACCAGCGCGGATGGCGGTGCCCCATTTGTAGGGGAGGAGTTCGATGCGATCGTCGTTGAGCTTGGCCTTCAGGTCCTCGGGTGTGCCTAGGGTGGCAATCCAGTGATGGGCCAGGAAGGTGTACCAGTTGAGATTTTTGTAGCCGTCGCGCAGGTTCTTCTTTTCGGACGGTCCACAAAGATCTACTCCTCTGTATGCCCAGGCAGTCTCGTGTTCAAGGGTTTGATAGTCCTCCCAATCGTGACATTCCTGAATTCCGAGGCCGGCTGCGCCATGGAGTGGGCGAAGCAACGCGCAGCACTTCAATAGAAAGCTCTCGAACCGTGCTCTCCCTTCGCCAACAAGTTCTTCCACCGGTAGGTAGGCCCGTACAGTCGTAAGCCTTTTATGGACTTGCTCATACCAGCCGGCGGGAGAGAAAACGCCAAACATGTAATCGCTCGCGTGCCCCAAGCTGAGCGTGGACATGCAGTCGAACTCAATGACATCCATCGGGCTGGTATCTACGACGTAGTCCCGATAAGATTCGAAGCCCATCTTGGAGAAGGGTCGGACGATCATGCGCTTATCTGCGCGGTATCCACCCTTGAGCTTGTCGCCATAAAGTTCATGGTAGAGAGAAAACGCCTCCGCGATGCCTTTGCGGCGAACCGGTAGATAGGCGTCGACAAGATGAAAAACTGCAACGATCCCGACCTGTTGAACGATGAGTGTGTTGTCGTCTTCATCTGCAAAGGTGAAGTACCAGCGTTCGGCATCGAACTCTTTAAAAAAATTAGTCATTGCTTCGTCTCCGGTGCATCAGCCCAGAACAGGTACAGCTGTTCCGTGCGGGGTTGCTCGCGCTGGCTGGCTTCCCACTCTTGATAGGCTTCCCATTGGCGTTGCCGTTCGGAAGAGGACACAGGTACGGAGCTTCCGTCTTCTGACTGGGCATAAGCGACTGCGGCTCCAGCCGAACCAGCGCCGCCCCACGTAACGAGGCGGGTGAAGTGCACGAAACGCGGGCCGGCTCGTGCTGCCAACGTTGAACCGGAGAGCACAGCATTGCTTCCTGCAAGGCTCGCCATGCCAGCACCGAGGCCTGTGGCGCCAATGAGAACAAAGGGACCCGCAAGCGACAGTCCAACCTGTGCGCGCACCCGTGCAGCGTCTGCATCAGCCTCTCGCATCGCGGCGCCAGCGGTCAATACAGGGGTTCCGGTAGAGCGAGGCCCGACTTCGAGGACTCGTCGGGCAGCCTGATGCTCGGCATCAATTAGTCCAACCACCAACCCGTGTGGATCGGCCGAAGCGCGCGAGGGCAGCGACATGACTTGGGACACGGGTTTGTAGACTGGTTCGCTCTGCGCCGCTGTCATCCACTCTCGACGTTGGCGCCGATCTGCTCTGTCGCACCGATCGGTATTGAGCAGGCGAAATCTGTCGCTTTTCCCGGCGATGTCCTCATAAGCTGCCTTTTGCTCTGTTGACAGGGCATCTCTTCCAAACTTCATTTCAATCACACCAGCGAGATTAGGCTGACTGTATTGAGGCACACCCCCCATCGTGTGGTCGATGACACGCACAACATCAGGGATCCGCAATGGGCGTTTCTGGACTACCTGGATATCCTGCCAAATTCCGTTTTCGACATCTGGAGGCAGCGGCACCGGAATCATCTCCTCGAGCTCATCCAGCCCCAAGATGTCCACCACAACTTCCACGCTGCTGTACTGCGGAAACTGCCGGCTGCTGATCCGCTTGTATTGAGACAACGGAAACGAACTCGGCCGATGCGGCTGCTTTTTGCTCATGATCGGCGCCGGCGGCGTCTTGGTCATGTCGTAGCCCACTTCGGCGCAATAGGGCCAGCGATACTCAAAGAGCTCGTTATCCGCCCGAATCATCAGCGCGACCGTGCGTTGATACATGGGCGCATCATCGTTGGCGCGCCTGTAAGGATTAGCGCTGGCATAGCGCGCCTTCTCGCACAGATACCAGAGGTCAAGCGGATTGGTCACGGGCAGCACCTGGCCTGACGCGTCAGGTTTGGTTGAGCCCCGAGTGCTTCCTGCGGGGTTCTTCGGCCCAGGACGTACATTTGGGGTGGCCATGGTTCAGCCTTCCTCCTTGATGGGGTTGCGGAAGAGTTGTGAGGGGATGTGTTTGCCGATGCGCTTACGCACGCACGTTCGCTGCGTCTCTACAACGCTTTGACCAGACGCCAGGTGACCACCTGCCCGTTCACGTCCGGCAATAGTTCGTTGTGCATGAACGTCTTCCTTCCCTGTGATGGCTCCTCCTCGCAGATCCAGATGCCGGGCCATGGGCAAGGTGTGCCAGAGGGCATGCGAAGAAAGTGACGTTCGTCTGTTTTGACGTTGCCCGACTCGTCGATCACGGCCTTGATTTCCTGCAGCGTGTCGAAGCGGCGCAGCCAGAGATTGCTGGTCAGCGGGTTGAAGCGGACTTCACCGGCGATGGAGCCGTAGTGCAGTGATTCGACGTCTTGCACGCGCAATGAACGGATGGCGTTGTTGACCTTTACGTACAGTTCGGGCGTGGGGTCTGTCTCGGCTTTGCCGAGTGCTGGCCAATCACCAGCGCGGATGGCGGTGCCCCATTTGTAGGGGAGGAGCGCGACGCGTTCGTCGTTGATCTTGGTCTTCAGCTCCTCGGGCGTTCCCAAGGTGGCAATCCAGTGATGGGCTAGGAACGTGTACCAGTTGAGATTCTTGTAGCCCTTGCGCAGGTTTTTGTCTCCGGTCGGTCCACAGATGTCTACCCCTCGGTATGCCCAGGCTGTCTCGTGTTCAAGAGTCTGATAGTCCTCCCAATCGTGGCATTCCTGAATCCCTAGTCCGGCCGCGCCGTGGAGAGGGCGGAGCAATGCACAGCACTGCAACAGGAAATCCTCGAATCGTGCTTTCCCTTCTCCTACAAGCTCATCTACGGGCAAATACGCCCTTACCGTGGTAAGAGGTTTGTGAACTTGCTCATACCAGCCGGCAGGAGAATAAACCCCAAACATATAATCACTGACGTGCCCTAAACTTAACCTCGACATGCATTTGAACTCGACGACATTCATCGGGCTGGTGCCTACGATGTAGTCTCGATAGGCTTCAAAGTCCATTTTGGCGAAGGGGCGGACGATCATGCGCTTATCTTCGCGATAACCGCCCTTGAGTTTGTCTCCGTAGAGTTCGTGGTAAAGCGAAAATGCCTCCGCGATGCCTTTTCGGCGAACCGGTAGATAGGCGTCAACGAGATGAAAGATGGCGACGATCCCGACTTGCTGGACGAGTAAAGTGTTGTCTTCCTCATCGGCAAAGGTGAAGTACCAGCGTTCGGCAGCGAACTCTTTAAAGAAATCGGTCATGTTTTCGTCTCCGGCGCATCGGCCCAGAATAGATACAGTTGTTCCGTGCGCGGATGGTGCCGTTGGCTGGCTTCCCATTCCTGATAGGCCTGCCATCGGCGTTGATGTTCGGGAGTCGGTACAGGCGCGGAGCTTCCGTTTTCTGATTGCGCATAAGCCACAGCGGTTCCTGCTGAACCAGCTCCTGCGATGAGACGGCCCCAGCCGACAAGGCGGCCGTATTGCACCACTCTTGGGCCGGCGCTTGCGGTCAGCGTTGAACTGGGGATCGCTGCACTGCTTCCTGCAACGGTTGCCACTCCGGCGCCGATACCTGCCGCGCCCACAAATAAGAACGGGGCGGCGAGCGAAATCTCAATTTGCGCTCGTGCCCGAGCGGCCAGCGCATTGGCCTCTCGCATGTCGGGCCTGGCGCTCATCAATGAGGTTCCCGGAGGCGGCGGACTGAATTCAAGGACTTGCCGTGCAGCTTGGTGTTCGGCATCAATCAGCCCAACGACCAACCCGTGTGGATCGGCTGAAGCTCTTAAGGGGAGCGACATGACTTGCGACACGGGTTTGTAGACAGGTTCCTTCTGGGCAGCGGTCATCCATTCGCGACGCTGGCGCTTGTCGGCTCTGTTGCATCGGTCGGTATGAAGCAAGCGAAACTTATCGCTGGCGCCAGCTATATCTCGGTAAGCTCTTCTTTGGTCATCAGAAAGCGAGTCCTTTCCAAACTTCATTTCAATCACACCAGCCAGATTTGGCTGACTGTATTGCGGCGCACCGCCCAGCTTGTGGTTGATGACCCGAACGACGTCGGGAATCCGCATTGGGCTTTTCGGCACTACCTGGATATCCTGCCAAATTCCGTTCTCGACATCTGGCGGCAACGGCACCGGAACCATCTCCTCAAGCTCATCCAAGCCCAGTAAGTCCACCACGACCTCAACGCTGCTGTACTCCGGAAAATGCCGACTTTTGATCCGCTTGTACTGAGAAAGCGGAAAGGAACTCGGCCGATGCGGCTGCCTTTTGCTCATGATCGGCGCCGGCGGCGTCTTGGTCATGTCGTAGCCAACTTCGGCGCAATAGGGCCAGCGATACTCAAATAGCTCGTTATCCGCCCGAATCATCAGCGCGACCGTGCGTTGATACATGGGCGCTTCATCGTTGGCACGCCGGTACGGATTGGCGCTGGCATAGCGCGCCTTCTCGCACAGATACCAAAGATCGAGCGGATTGGTCACGGGTAGCACCTGGCCTGACGCGTCAGGTTTGGTTGAGCCCCGAGTGCTCCCTCCGGGGTTTTTCGGCCCGGGACGTACAGTTTGGGTGGCCATGACTAAGCCTGTCTCCTAATTTGGGTTTCGAAGGAAATCCAACGAATAGTCGCCAGCGCCATCCCAATAGCTGGCGTTCAAATGCAAGAGGTCATTGGGGTCCGGTATTGCGGAAACTTCCAAGGGTTCGCTCGTGTCGCTGGTGACGACCTGCGTCCGACCCTGCGCGTCGGTCCGGCCGCGCACAATGTCGCCGTTGGCGCGGACGATCTCGTAGGCGTGATCCGGCAGAACTTTGTTCGTGCTTGCGTTGCGCAACACGAAGAACTCTTCAAACGGCCCGGGCAGGCCCGAGAATTGGCCCAGGGTGGGCACCATCGTTGCCGGTCCCGTGAGGTTGTGGTCTGTTGCCTTGACGGTGAAGACGCCGGGCATGCCCATCTCGATGTTGCCGCCTGCCATCTTGATGTAGGCGCCGCCACACAACAGGGTGATGTGCTCTTCGGCGGACACCGTGACATGGTTGTTGTTGGCGCGAACCTCCACGCTCTTGTCGGCATCGATACAGATGTTGTTGTGTTGCGCCTGCAAGCGCAGCTGGCCGGTATGCGCAATGTGGCGCATGTCTCCCCTTTGCGCGAACGTGCCCAGGCCGTTGCCGGCGTTGACCACCACGCGTTCGCCGGCCGTCAATTGCAGGTTTGCATGGGCGACGGCGTCCAGATGCTCGCCCGCGCCCAGCGCGATGGAGAGGGGCGTTCCGGCAGCGATGCCGGCAGGCGCAGAGAGCGCCACGACAGGCGCCGTGCCTTCGCCAGTACCGTTGGTCTGGTCGTTGGCGCCATGGCCAAGGGCTCGCACCAAGGCGGTAAGGTCGCGGCGCGGCTCGGCGTCGTGAGGGGCGCCTTGATGCTCGCCGGCGTAGTTGCCCAGGCTGCGGGCTAGGTGTAGCGCGGCCTCCAGGACGGCCACGATCTCTTCGCGGTCGAGTTGGCCACCTTGGGCGTTGGCTTGCGACTCCGTGGTCAGCAGCAGGCCTTGCGCGGCGCGCAGCGTCCCGTGCAAGTCTGTGCGCAATTCGAAGCCTTCGCCGCGCGGCTCGCCGCCGATGGGACGCGGATGGGTCAGGTAACCCAGGTGCAGGTGGCTGGCGCCATGATCGTTCATCAGTGCGGCGCTGATTTGAGATGGGGTGTCGTCCAGCCGTAGTTCGCTGGCCTGCTTGCCCTTGTGCTCCTTGCTCTTGACCGTTGCCAGGTCTTTGAACTTCGGCAGTTCGTAGGGCGGCAACTGCAGGCGGTTGTAGACGCGGCCGGTGATCACGGGTTGGTCGGGGTCGCCGTCGAAGTACGAGACGATGACTTCATGGCCCACGCGGGGAATGGCCATGTGGCCCCACGTGGCGCCGGCGATGTTCTGCGACACGCGGATCCAGCAGGAGCTGAACCCATCATGTTTGCCCACGCGGTCCCAGGGAAACTGGACCTTCACGCGTCCATACTCGTCGGTATGGATTTCTTCGTTCGGCGGGCCGACCACGACCGCGTTCTGTGGTCCATCAATGTGTGGCCGGGGCAGCGGCTCGGCGCGCCACTCGGCGTCGTCCGGCACCAGCTCGGCTTCGTAGCGGTAATGCGTGCCTGACTGCGCTTCGGCGCTTTCCTCGGCCAGGCTGGCGTGCTGCTTGCCGCGGTGGACGATACGTATCGGGCGCCAGCCGCGGTTCATGTCTTCGCGCGGGTGCCCGGCCAGCGTGAAGGAGATGCCCGGCTGCAGGCGCGGATCGTCGCCTTCGACCAGGGCAATGCGCGCATCGCGGCGATGGCCGCGCAGGCGGTTTCCGGCGAAGGGTTTGCCGGCCTCGTCGAACTTGGCGCGCGCGGGATAGTCGTAGCGTTCGTAGCCGCGGCCCTGGTGGTCCAGGTCTTGCCCGTCGCGGCTGTGCTGGTGTGCGTAACGCGGATGGTGGAAGGTGTAGTCGCGCTGCGTCTGGCGCGCGGTGCGCACGTTTTCGGTGTACGCGAAGCGGCGCAGCGCAGGTTGTGGCTGGTCACCGCCGGGCGTGGGGTTGTATTGCACAGGTTCGTCGCCCACGCGGCCATGGATGAACAGGCGGTCGCTATGGACCAGCCGATGGCCCTCGGCGCTGTGTCGGAAGGAATAGAAGAAGCCTTCCTCGCGCATGATGCGCTCGACGAAGTGATAGTCGGTGTCGCCCGCTTGCACGCAGTATTCACGCGGCTGGTGCTCGGAGGTGTTGCGCTGCTCGTAGTCGTGGGTCAGACCATGCGCCTTGAGCACCGCTTCGGCGATCTGCGGAACCGTGAGGGCCTGAAAGATGCGCCAGTCGGAACTGAGCTTCAGGCGCGCCAGCCGCGGCTCGACTACTGCGCGGTAGCGGGTGCGTCGAAAGCCTGTGTCACCCTGGACGAACGATGACACCGCGCCGTGCACGTAGCGCACCGGGGTATCGCCCTGCCAAAGGGTGAGCAGCGCGGCGCGGTCCAACACCTGGCCGAAGTCGATGGCAGCGTTGGCGCTGGCCAGGTCCACTTCAAGCAGAAAGGTCTCGGACAGGCCTTCTTGCAGCGTGAATGCGACGACTTCGAAGGGTTCGTCGCCGACGGCAAAGGTGAAGCGAAGATCGGATTGGATAGGTATGACGTGCTCCCGCAACGACAGACCTTTCCCTTCAACCGTGAGCGTCAAGTCCGCCTATAGGCAAGCGTCCGCTGCAATCAGACGAATGCAAGGGACACGCATGGCATGCGCTGCCATTACGTCATACCGGCCATTTTCTGGGTATCAGACCGTTCTTATATTTCTTGGAAAGTGTGCTGAAAACACGCGGAAACCGCCGGGCGCGATGGCGTCGGCCCGGATCTGCAACGTGGCATTGCACTATGCGTGTTCGGCGAGGATGTGCCGCCCTTCGCGCACTGCTACCTGGCGTTGCCGCAGTGCTCGATGGTTGACAGCATCTCCAGCAGCACGTCCATATCCACCGGTTTGACCAGATGCGCGTCGAAGCCGGCTTCCATCGATGCCCGGCGGTCTTCTTCCTGCCCCCAGCCGCTGAGCGCCAGAATCGTTGCGCGCTGACCCCAGTCCAGGGTCCGGATGTGGCGGCAGGCCTCGTGGCCGTTCATGCCGGGCATGCCGATGTCCATGAGGATCACTTGCGGCCTGACCTGCTCGCCCACGGTGATGGCTTCTTTGCCATCGTAGGCGGCGACGACGTCGTGGCCTTCAATGGCGAGCACCGCGACCAAGGACTCGACCGCATCGCGGTTGTCATCGACCACCAGTACCTTGCGCGCTACCGGCGAGAGCGCGCCGGCGGGGCGTTGCGGCGCCACCTCCTGAATGCCGGTGACGGGCAGCCGCACGACGAACGCGCTGCCTTTGCCTTGGCCCTCGCTGTGCGCGCGCACCGTGCCGCCGTGCATTTCAACCAGACGTTTGACGAGCATCAGGCCGATGCCCAGGCCGCCCTGCGCGCGTTCCAGCGTGCGGTCGACCTGCGTGAACATCTCGAAGATCCGATCGAGCTGGTCCGGCGGAATGCCCGAGCCGTTGTCGCGCACCGTGATGTCGACGCTGTCCTTGCCCGGCTCGACGAAAAGCTCGATGTCGCCACCGGGCGGCGTGTATTTGGCGGCGTTGGACAGCAGATTGCCGAAGACCTGCGTCAGGCGTTCGGCGTCGCCCTGCAGCGTGATCTGCGCGTCGGGCTGCACCAGTCTCAGCCGGTGGCCGTGCTGTTCCAAGGCCGGTTTGCACGCTTCGACCGCGTGCTGCAGGACCGTGTCGAGCGTGAGCGCCGTCAGCCGAAGTTCCAGCTTGCCGCGGTTGATGCGGTTGACGTCGAGCAGGTCGTCGACCAGCCTGACCAGTTGGCGTAGTTGGCGGTCCATGACTTCGCGGGCGCGCGCGGTCAAGCCGGGGTCGCGTTCGGCGCGTTTCAGCACTTCCAGCATGTTGCGCAGCGCGGCCAGCGGATTGCGCAGCTCGTGCGCCAGCACCGCCAGGAATTCGTCCTTGTGCCGCCGTTCGCGCGCCAGTTCGGACTCCGCGATATGGCGTTCCAGCAGTTCGGCCGCCTGCCGCGCCAGCAGGTCGATGTAGCGCAACGCTTCGGGCGTGGGGCCGCCCGGCCAGCGGTAATGGTTGTTGAGCATGCCCAGCAGTTGGCCGCTGCGGCTGAGCAGCGGCGTGCATTGGATCGACCGGATGTTGTCTTCCATGACGATCTCAAGTCCCAGCGTGCCTTGCAGATCCGTCAGTTGCTCGACATCGGGCACGACCAGGCGTTCCAGGTGCTGGGCGGCTTCGGCGCAGCTTGCGACCCAGCCGTCTTCCGCGAAGTGTTCGACCAGGCGGGCGCTCAGGCCCTGGTGCACGGCGATGCGCAGCGTGTTCTTGGCCGGATCGTAGATCTGGATGTTGCCCTTTTCTGTTCCGGAAATGTCGGCGGCGGCGGCCAGGATCTTCTTGAGCAGCGGTTCGAATTCACCGGGCCCGACGAGTTCGGCGCTCAGTGCCTGCAGTCGGGATAGCGCATCGACCTCGTTGCGCAGATCCGCCGCGGCGCGGTCGCGTTCCACGACGATGCTGGTGGCCAGCGCGCCGAACTCGGCGACGCGCTGTTCCCACGGCGTGCAATGACGCACCTGCGGCAGACAGAGAAGAAACCAGCCGACCGGCGTGCCGTCGGGTGCCATTGCGGCGCGCGCATGGCAGGCGTGAATGCTGTTGGCATGGCAAATGGTGCGCCAGGACTCGGCCCACATCGTTGATTGCTCAATGTCGTGGCATTCGACCGGGTTGCCTCGGCGGATCGCCGGGTCGTCAGACGCAAAGAGCGCCTCGTGCATCGGCAGGCCGCGCAGGGGGCAGGCGATCGAGGCGGGAAGATGGGTGGAATAGGCGTCTGCGACGGTGACGCGATCGGGGCTGGTCAACAGGACGCATGCGCGTGTGCCGGGTGCAAGGCGGCAGACGGCTTCGGTAAGCGCTTCCAGGCACGACCCGGTGGGAGCGCCCGACGCGACAAGAAGCAGAAGCTGCCGTTGTTCCTGGTCCAGGGCTGCTTGGCCTGCGGATTCTGGCGGCTCTTGGGTCAAGTGCATCTCCTCTTCGTGCGACGCCGCGGCGGCGGCCGTCCCCCGAGGCTAGCGCGGGGGATTGAAACGAGGCGCTCAGGGCAAGGGCCAGAGCGCCTTAGAGGCTTCAGATAATTGCACGAATCGCGCAGAAGGAATGTTGCAATTTGTCCCGGTTGTGGCGGTGCGTGACAGCCCGTGCGGCTACTCCAGCGGCAGGGTCAGCACCCCTTGCGGGGCGGGGCGCATCATGACACGCCGGTACCAAGCGGACAGCGCGGGCGTGTCGGGCCGCTCGATGGGCAGGGCCAGCCAGCGGTGCGCGGCGGCGACGAGCGCGATGTCGCCCATGGTGAGGTGGCGGCCGGCGATGAATTCGCGGCCCTGCAGGGCTTGGTCCAGAATCAATGCACGGTCGTTGGATCGCTTGATCGAATTGGCGATGGCAGCCTTGTCGCGGCGGTCTTCGGGCGTGCGGATCAGGCCGAGGAAGGCCGGCACCATGGCCGGCTGCCATTCGGTCGCCTGCCAGTCCATCCAGCGGTCGGCATCGGCGCGCAGGCAGACGTCCTCGGGCCACAGCGTGCCCGCACCGTAGCGCGCTGCCAGGTAGCGGACGATGGCGTTGGATTCCCACAGGATGACGCCGCCGTCGTCGATGACGGGGACCAGGCGGTTGGGATTGAGCTTGGCCGCGTAATCGGCGGTGTCGACCACGCCGAACGGGCCGCCTGCCTGGACAAAGGTGTGCGGCAGGGCCAGCTCGCGTACGGCCAGCATCACTTTCTGAACGTTGACGGAGGTCAGGCGTCCCCAGATCTTCAACATAGCCAATCCTTCTAAGGGTCAGGCCGGCGGCAGGTGCCGCCGCGCAAAGCCGCTGTCGCGCCCAAAGCGCGTCCAGTCGAATGCCGGCCCGGGGTCGGTCTTGCGCCCCGGGGCGATATGTTCGTGTCCCTGGGCGGCAACCAGGGGATAGCGCGCGCGCAGGGTGTGGGTCAGCCGGCGCAGCGACGCGTACTGCTCGCCAGTGTAGGGCAGCGTGTCCGTGCCTTCCAGTTCAATGCCGATGGAAAAATCGTTGCAGCGCTCGCGCCCGGCAAAGCGCGACACGCCAGCGTGCCACGCACGCCGGTTCGTGGAGACGAATTGCACGATGCGCCCGTCGCGGCGGATGAAAAAGTGCGCCGACACGCGCAGGCCGCGCAGGCGTTCCAGCCAGGGGTGTGATCCGTAGTCGAGCGTGTTCAGGAAGAGGCCCGCGACCTCAGGTCCGCCAAACTGGCCCGGCGGCAGGCTGATGTTGTGCACGACCAGCAGCGAGATCTGCGTGTCCGCGGGGCGTGCGTCGCAGTTGGGTGAGCGCAGAAGGGAAACACCCGGCGCCGGCGCCAGCCAGCCATGTCTATCCAGAAGCAAAGGCATAGGGAGGGAGCGTGTGAGAATTCCGGCACCCATTATGCCGCGCCGCCGCCAGATGCCCTATCCGGCAATCCGCCGGGGCGGCTGTGCGATGGATAGAGGGGTCAGCGCTTTGCCGGGCCCAGGCGGGCGTGGTCGGGGCTGCACCAGGTCTGGCCGTTCTGCAGCAGGGCCTCGGAGCGGGGCAGGTGGATGCCGCAATGGGCGCAGCGCACCATGGATTCGATAGCTGGCGGAGGCTGCGCGCCCTGCGCCTTTTTCTTCTGACCGCCCTGCGCGTCGGCTTGGCGCTGCGCGGCCATTCGGCCGGCAATGCGGGCGACAAACAGAACCAGGATGATCAGAACGATCCAGAACAGCAACTTGCCCACGTCAGCCTCGATGCAGAATCATTTCCAGCACGAACCGGCTGCCGGTGTAGGCCAGAATCAAAAAACCAAAACCCGTCAGGGTCCAACGCAGCGCGACGCGGCCGCGCCAGCCCCAGATATGCCGGCCGGCCAGCAGCACGCCGAAGGTCAGCCAGGACAGCAGGGTGAAAACGGTTTTGTGGTCGAACGGCAGGATCTTGCCGGTGAGCTTCATCGAGGCGACCGAGCCCGAGCCCACCGCCAGCGTCAGGACGACAAATCCGATCCAGATGATGCGGAAAAGCAGCTGCTCCTGCACCAGCAGCGGCGGCTGCGAATCGAGCACGCGCCCGATGATGCTGCGTTCGGCGGGGGCGTCCAGGGGGCGGTGCAGGTGGCGGTCCAGCAGGGCCATCATCATGGCGTGCAAGGCCGCGATGGTGATCAGGCCGTAGGCCGCCAGGGCGATCAAGAGGTGCACGCGCAGCCAGGGATCGTCGGCATGGGGCACGAATTGCCCCTGCGGGAAGACGGCGGCAAGGCCGCTGGCGATGGCGGCGGCGGGCAACAGCAGCAATTGCAGGCCGTCGATGCGCACCAGCAGGCTTTCCAGCCAGAACACCACCATGCCCAGCCAGATGGCGGCGGACAGGGCCAGCGCCCACCCAATGAAAAGATGCTGGGATCCCAGCATCGATTGTTGCAGCCCGATTCCATGGAGAATCAGGGCGCCCAGCAGGCACAGACGGGCAATTCTGCCGGTCTGCTCCACTTCCCCGGCGCCGGCCAGGCGGATCCAAAGCGACCCCCCTAGCACCGCGTACGCCAAGGCAGCCGCTGTGTGAAATACAATGCCGAGTGACATAGAAACCGTTGTCTGGATGGGGCCTTGGGGTGCGCGTCACCCGAAAGCGCAGAATCCGCGCCTGCGGCCACCGTTCAATCAACTAGTTTAAGCGGAAACGCCTCTCATGCTCGATAACCTAACTCAACGCCTGTCGCGCGTCGTCAAGACGCTGCGAGGGGAAGCCCGCCTGACCGAGGCCAACACGCAGGAGATGCTGCGCGAAGTGCGCATGGCGCTGCTGGAAGCCGACGTCGCGTTGCCGGTCGTTCGCGACTTTGTCGCGCGGGTGAAGGAAAAGGCGCTGGGCGAAGAAGTCGCCGGCAGCCTCAGCCCGGGCCAGGCGCTGGTCGGCGTCGTCAACAAGGAACTGACTGCCCTGATGGGCGGCGACCTGGGCGCGGACGCCAACGAACTGTCGCTGGCCGTCCAGCCGCCCGCCGTCATTCTTATGGCGGGCCTGCAGGGCGCCGGCAAGACCACCACCACCGGCAAGCTGGCGCGCTGGCTCAGCGAAGGGCAGCACACGCAGCACGGCCGCAAGACCGGCAAGAAAAAGGTGCTGGTGGTGTCCGCCGACGTGTACCGTCCGGCCGCAATCGACCAGTTGAAGAGCGTGGCCGCGCAGGTCGGCGTGGATTTCCTGCCGTCCGATCCCAGCCAGAAGCCCGAAGACATCGCGCGCGGCGCGGTCGATCACGCCCGCCGGCATCATTACGACGTGCTGATCCTGGACACGGCCGGCCGCCTGGGCATCGACGAGGCCATGATGCGCGAGATCCGCGCGCTGCATGATCTGGTCAAGCCGGTGGAAACGCTGTTCGTGGTGGACGCGATGCAGGGCCAGGACGCGGTCAACACCGCGCGCGCCTTTGCTGACGCGCTGCCCCTTACCGGCGTCGTCCTGACCAAGCTGGACGGCGATGCCCGCGGCGGTGCGGCCCTGTCGGTGCGCCACGTCACCGGCAAGCCGCTCAAGTTTGTCGGCGTGTCCGAAAAGCTGGACGGCCTGGAGCCCTTCTACCCCGACCGCATGGCGCAGCGCGTGCTGGGCATGGGCGACATCGTCTCGCTCGTGGAGCAGGCGCAGAAGAACATCGACATCGCCGAGGCGCAGAAGCTTGCGTCCAAGATCAAGTCGGGCAACAAGTTCGACCTGAACGACTTCCGCGACCAGCTCGGCCAGGTCAAGAAGCTGGGCGACATGGGCTCGCTGCTTGAAAAGCTGCCGGCTCAGTTCCAGCAGGCCGCCGGCCAGTTGCAGGGCGGCCAGGCGGAAAAGCAGCTTCGCCGCACCGAAGGCATCCTGAATTCGATGACGGCCGCCGAACGCGCCAAGCCCGAACTGATCAAGGCCTCGCGCAAGCGCCGCATCGCCGCCGGCTCCGGCGTGCCGGTTCAGGAGGTCAACCGCCTGCTGGCCCAGTTCGAGCAGATGCAGGGCATGATGAAGCAGATGAAAAAGGGCGGCATGGCCAAGATGATGCGCGCCATGGGCGGCATGAAGGGGCTGGGCCGCTTTGGCATGAAGTAGGGCCCCCACGCCGCACTCGCTTCGCTCGCTTGCTGCCCCCCGAGGGGGCTGCCCCGCCTTCGGGCGGCCGAGCGGCGGGGCGGCCCCCACGCCGCACTCGCTTCGCTCGCTTGCTGCCCCCCAAGGGGCTGCCCCGCCTTCGGGCGGCCGGGCGGCGGGGCGGCCGTTCTAGCGTAGGCGGTAAAACCCGCACGACCCACCAGTCCCCTCAACGATCCCTGCGTCCAAAAAAATGGCCAGACATTGCGTCTGGCCAAGCAATCGCGGCAGGCAGGGGGCGCCGCGCCGCGACACAAGCCGGAGAACGCATGGGTGTCCTCCGGATTGTTTGAATTCGGTGCCGCTTACGACAGCGGCGGAATGCGCAGCACCTGGCCCGGGTAGATCTTGTCGGGGCTGGTGAGCATGGGCTTGTTGGCTTCGAAGATGAGGGTGTTCTTGGCGCCCTGGCCCTTGCCGTATTGCGCTTCGGCGATCTTCCACAGGTTGTCGCCCTTTTGCACGGTGTACATCTTGGCTTCCGGCGTGGCCTGCTTGACCTGCAACTGGTTGTCCACCGCGGCCACGCCAACCGTGTTGCCCAGCGCCAGCGAAATCTTCTCGGCGTCTTCCGTGCTCAACGCCTGACCCGCGACCGTGACCTTGTCGCCGTCCACCGTGATTTGCAGGCCATCCGCGTTCAGGCCGTGCTTATCCAGCTCTTTCTTCAATTCCTCTGCCGTCGCGGCCTTGGCCTCGCTGGCGCCGAAGAGCTTTTCTCCAACGTCCTTGATGAAATTGAGCAGACCCATAGCGTTTCCTTTATCGATATTGCGGTGAGAAAACCTGTGCTCTAGAAGGCGCCTGCCAGGTTGAAGGCGGCGCGATAGAAACGATTATGACTCGCACATTTGCCCTACGACGAGGGGTTGTGGTGTAACAGGTTGCTAGCCTTCTGCCAGACTACGCAACAATGCTGGCACCTTCGCAGCACGTTGGTATCTGGGGGCGTAAGCCCCCTCGTGCGTGGGGCGGCATGCAAAAAGGCCGCTGGGTGTCAGCGGCCTTCAAAGGGGGTCTCGATGCGGCGCCGGAGCGCTGCTGTGACCGTAATTCAGCCGCCGCCCACCGCGACCACGATCTCGATCTGGTCGCCGTCGGACAGCGCCGTCTGCGCGTGCTGGCTCTTGGGCACGATTTCGCCGTTGCGTTCGACGGCCACGCGCTTGCCCGCGTAGCCCAGCGTTTCGAGCAATTCGTTGACCGTGGTGTCCAGCGGGAACTCGCGGGCGTCTCCGTTCAGGGTGATGTGCATGTCAGGGCTCCTCACTGTTTGGCGTAGGCGTCGGTGGCGGCGATCAGGCGCGCCAGCGTGCCGGGTTCGTCGAAGGCATGGCCGGCATCGGGCACCAGGTGAAACTGCGCTTCCGGCCACGCGCGGTGCAGGTCCCACGCGGTACGTGCGGGCGTGCAGACGTCGTAGCGGCCCTGCACGATGGTGCCGGGGATGCCGCGCAGCTTCTGCGCGTCGCGGATCAGCTGGCCTTCTTCCATGAAGCCGGCGTTGAAGAAATAGTGGTTTTCAATGCGCGCAAAGGCCAGCGCCGCGCGGTCGGCGGCATGGCTTTGCTGATGGCGCGGGCTGGGCAAGAGCGTGATCGTGCTGTCTTCCCATTTGCTCCAGGCCTTGGCGGCGCGCAGTTGCTCGACGGGGTCGTTGCCCGTCAGGCGCTTGTGGTACGCGGTGACCAGGTCGCCGCGTTCGGCTTCGGGGATCGGCGCCAGGTACTCTTCCCAGCGGTCGGGAAACAGCCACGACGCGCCTTCCTGGTAGAACCATTGAATCTCGGCGCGGCGCAGGCCGAAGATGCCGCGCAGCACGAGTTCGCTGGTGTGCGCCGGGTGCGTCTCGGAATAGGCCAGCCCCAGCGTCGACCCCCAGGACCCGCCAAACACCAGCCACTTCTCGGCGCCCATGACCTCGGTGCGCAGGCGTTCGATGTCGGCGACCAGATGCCAGGTGGTGTTGTTGTCCAGGCTGGCGTGGGGTTGCGAACGGCCGCAGCCGCGCTGATCAAAGAGCAGCACGTTGTAGCGTTGCGGATCGAACAACTGCCGGTGCACGGGCGAGCAGCCGCTGCCGGGCCCGCCATGCAGGAAGACGGCGGGCTTGCCGTTGGGGTTGCCGCACATTTCCCAATAGATCTGGTGACCGTCTCCGGTATCCAGCATGCCTTGGCGGTAGGGTTCGATCGGCGGATAGAGCATCAGGCGACTCGCTTGAAGATCAGGTCCCAGACGCCGTGGCCCAGGCGCAGGCCGCGTGTCTCGAATTTGGTGAGGGGGCGGTAATCGGGGCGCGGCGCGTAGCCGTCGACGGTGTTCTTCAGGAGCGGCTCGCCGCTCAGCACTTCCAGCATCTGCACCGCGTAATCTTCCCAATCGGTGGCGCAGTGGATGTAGCCGCCGGGCGCGATGCGGCTGGCCAGCAGCGAGACGAACGCGGGCTGGATCAGGCGGCGCTTGTGATGGCGCTTCTTGGGCCACGGGTCCGGAAAGTAGATGTGCACGCCGGCCAGGGAATCGGGGGCGATCATGTCGCGCACCACTTCGACGGCGTCATGCTGGATGATGCGCAGGTTCTGAATGCTGGAGTCTTCGATGCGGCGCAGCAGCGATCCGACGCCAGCGTTGAACACTTCCACGCCCAGGAAGTTGTCGCCAGGCCGGGCCAGCGCGATCTTTTCGGTGGTTTCGCCCATGCCGAAGCCGATCTCCAGCACCGTCGGGGCCTGCCGGCCGAAGGCGGCAGCCGGATCCAGGCGGCGGGGGGCGTAGGGGAGGGACCATTGGCCCATCAGGCGTTCCAGCGCGGCAAGCTGGCCCTGGGTGATGTGGCCGCGGCGATGGACGAAGCTGCGGATGTGCGCGGCGCCCGGGCTGTTGGGCGCATACGCGGCGCTGGCCAGCGCGGCCTGGATTTCCGGGGAAACGGGGGCGGGCGCGGCGTTGGCGGCGGGCGTGGCGGGCGCGTCCGCGGGGAGGTCCGCAGGGGTGTTCGTGGAGCTGTTGGTGGGCTTGTTCGTATTCATAGGCGGGATTGTAGTGGCAGGTCCGCCCGTGCGGAGCCGGTCATAGGGACTAAAACAGGGACACATTTGTCCCGGCCGCCTGCGGCTATAGTTTCAGCCCGGTTTCCCTGCGCCGTAGACCATTTTCATGAACTTTGCCCGGATCGACCTCGTCACGCTTGCCCTGTTTGTCGCCGTGGCGCGCCAGGGAAGCATCTCGGCGGGTGCGCGCCAGTCGCATCTGGCGGTGGGCGCGGCCAGCAAGCGCATCTCGGACCTGGAAGCCGCGCTGGGTTCGCCCCTGCTATTTCGCAATGCCGCCGGCGTGGAACTGACCGACGCCGGCCAGGCGTGCGTGGTGCACGCGCTGCGCGTGCTGCAGGAAGTCGAGCAGATGGCCGGCGCGCTGTCCGACTTCGCGCAAGGGGTACGAGGGCAGGTGCGCATCGCCGCCAATACCTCGTCGCTGACGCAGTTTCTGCCCGAGGACCTGGCCGCCTTCATGGACGAGCACCCCGCCGTGCGTATCGACCTGGAAGAGCAGAACAGCAGCGACATCGTCACCGCCGTGCTGGAGAACCGCGCGGACATCGGCGTGTTTGCCGACCGCACGCCGGCAGAGGGGCTTGCCACTTTCCCGTATCGCCTGGACGAGCTGGTGCTCATCGTGCCGCAGCGCCATCCGCTCGCCGCCGAGCCGCAGGTCGCCTTCGCGGACACGCTCGCCTACGACTACGTCGGCCTGCCGCCCGCGACGTCGCTGGCGACCCGGCTGTCGGAAGAAAGCGGCCGCATGGGCCGGGCGATGCGGCTGCGCATCCAGGTGCGCAGCTTTGACGCCATCTGCCGCATGGTGGCGGCCACGCGCGGCGTTGGCATCCTGCCGCGCATCGCTGCCGAGCCGCACGCGCGGTCGATGCCCATCCGTCTGATCCCGCTAACTGACGAGTGGGCGCGCCGCTGGCTGCTTCTGGGCGTGCGCGACGCCGACACCCTGACCGTGGCCGCGCGGCTGCTGCTGGCCCATCTGCGCGGCGAGGGCTGAGGGTTACCCCGGGGTTTCTCGTTCCGGGAATGCCCCTTTCCCCGATTGTCCATTCCGCTTCGCGCCGCTTTGCGCGCACACTGCCTTCCATCACTACCGTAAGACGCGCCTGGGAGGCGATATGGCAGGGCAGATTCTTGCCGGCATTCGTGTGCTGGAACTCGGACAACTTATCGCGGGGCCTTTCGCGGCCAAGACGCTGGCGGACTTTGGCGCGCAGGTCATCAAGATCGAGCCGCCGGGCCAAGGCGATCCGCTGCGCAAATGGCGTCTCCTGCACGAGGGCACCTCGGTGTGGTGGGAGGCGCAGTCGCGCAACAAGCAGTCGGTCTGCGTGGACCTGCGCCAGCAGGAAGGCCAGGACATCGTGCGCATGCTGGCGCGCGAGGCCGACGTGCTGATCGAAAACTTCCGCCCCGGCACGCTGGAAAAATGGGGCTTGTCGTGGGAAGCGCTGCACGAACTGAATCCCCGCCTCATCATGCTGCGCATTTCGGGCTATGGGCAGACCGGCCCCAAGGCGCGCGAACCGGGTTTTGCCGCGATTGGCGAAGCCATGGCGGGCCTGCGCTACCTGAACGGTGAGCCGGGCCGCGCGCCGGTGCGCGCCGGGCTGTCGCTGGGCGACACCATTGCCGGCCTGCATGGCGCGCTGGGCGTGATGCTGGCGCTGTACCAACGCGATGCGCGCGGCGGCGTGGGGCAGGTGATCGACACCGCGCTGTATGAGAGCCTTTTCAACCTCAGCGAGAGCCTGTTGCCTGAGTATTCGGTGTTCGGCGCGGTGCGCGAACCGGCCGGCGCGTCGCTGCCCGGCATCGCGCCGTCCAACGCCTATCCGTGCCAGGACGGCTACGTGCTCATCGCGGGCAATGGCGACGCCATCTACACCCGCTTGATGGCGCGCATCGGCCGCGACGACCTGGGACAGGATCCGGCGCTGGCGCACAACGACGGCCGCGCGCGCCGCGTGCAAGAGATCGACGCCGCCATCGGCGCGTGGACGCACGAACGGCGGATCGACGACGTCCTGGCCGCGATGCTGGAAGCGGGTGTGCCCGCCGGCCGCATCTATTCCATCGCCGATATTGCCAAGGATCCGCACTACCGCGCCCGCAACGCCATCACCTCGATGGAATCCGCGGCGGGCGTGCAGGTGGAAATGCCGGCCGTCTTCCCGTACCTGTCGTCCAATCCCGGCGCGGTGCGCGAACGGGCGCCGACGCTCGGCGAACACACCGACGCGGTGCTGGCGTCCGCAGGCCTGACCGAAGAACAGCGCGCCGCTTTGCGCGCCAAGGGAGTGATTGCATGAACCACGGCCCCGCCCGCATCGAGATCAACGAGGTCGGCCCGCGCGATGGCCTGCAGATCGAGAAGACCATGGTGTCCACCGACGACAAGGTCGCCTTCGTGGATGCGCTGTCCGACTGCGGTTTTGCCCGCATCGAGGTCACCAGCTTCACCTCACCCAAAGCCATTCCCGCGCTGGCCGACGCCGTCGACGTCATGCGCCGCATCCGCCGCCGTCCCGGCGTGATCTACACCGCGCTGGTCCCGAACGTGCGCGGACTGGAACGCGCGCTGGAGGCCGGCACCGACGAGATGAACCTCGTCATGTCGTGCAGCGAGACGCACAACCGCGCCAACCTGCGCATGACGCGCGACCAGTCGTTTGCCGAGCTGTCGCAGGTGCTGACCGCCGCGGCAAAGGCCGGCGCGCCGTGCAACGTGTCCTTGTCGACCGCGTTTGGCTGTCCGTTCGATGGCGATGTGCCCGCCGACACGGTGCTGGATTTGGCCGCGCGTCTGGTCGATGCGGGCGCTGCCGGCATCACGCTGTGCGACACGACGGGCATGGCGTTTCCGACGCAAGTGGCCGCGCTGTGCGAACAGGCGGCTGCTCGCCTGCCGGCCACGGCGCTGACCGTACACCTGCACAACACGCGCGGCATGGCGCTGGCCAATGCCATCGCGGCCTGGCAGACCGGCATCACGCGCTTTGATGCCGCTGCCGGCGGCCTGGGCGGATGCCCTTACGCGCCGGGCGCCAGCGGCAACGTCAACACCGAAGAACTGGTCCACATGTTTGCCTGCATGGGCGTGGAGACCGGCGTGTCGCTTGAGCCGTTGCTGGCCATCGTGCGCAGCCTGCCCGGCCTGGTCCAGCGTGATCTGTCCAACGTGCTGTTGCAGGCGGGGCCAAGGCTGGCCCTGCATGCGCCGCCCGCGTGGCTGGCCGAACGGTTTGCGGCCGATGCCTGATTGATTGGTCTTTTTCAAGCAGTACCTGCAGTACCCGAACCACCCACAGATAAAACAATACCCAGGAGACAACGCATGGCTTCTTTCCGCCTGCCCACCGCGCTGCGCGTCAGCGCCGCCTTCGCCCTGATCACCGCTGCTGGCGCGGCCAGCGCACAGGCCGATTTCCCCAACCGTCCCGTCACGCTGATCGTGTCCGCCGCGCCGGGCGGCACGACCGACATCGCCGCCCGCCTGATCGCGCAGCCCTTGGGCGCGGCGCTGGGCCAGAGCGTCGTCGTCGAGAACAAGCCCGGCGCCTCGGGCGGCATCGCCGCGCAGGCCGTGGCGCGCGCCAAGCCGGACGGCTACACGCTGCTGCTGCAGTACTCGGGCTTTCAGGTCATCACGCCGCACGTGACGCCCGCCGCCGGCTGGGATCCCATCAAGGATTTCGCGCCGGTCGCCAACGTGCTGTCCGCGCCGCAAGTCGTGGTCGTGCGTCCCGATCTGCCCATCAAGTCCTTGAAGGAGCTGGTCGCGTACGCCAAGGCCAATCCGGGCAAGCTGAATTACGCGTCGTCGGGCAACGGCTCGCTGCAGCAGGTCGCCACGGAACTGCTCAACCAGATGGCCGGCACGCAGATCACGCACATCCCGTACAAGGGCACCGGCCCCGCGCTGAACGATCTCTTGGGTGGCGCCGTCGACATGACCATCACCACGCCGCCGCCGCTCCTGGGTCAGATCGCCGCAGGCAAGCTGCGCGCGCTGGCGGTCACGGGCAACGCGCGTTTGCCGTCGCTGCCCGACGTGCCCACGGCCGCCGAAGCCGGCTACCCCGACCTGATCGTCTCGTCGTGGTTCGCGATGTACGCGCCGAAGGACACGCCCGCACCGGTCGTCGACAAGATCGCGGGCGAGATCCAGAAAATCATGAAGACCGACGGGTTCCGCAAGAAGGCAGCCGAGCAGGGCGCCGAGGCGATCTTCATGGGCCCGAAGGAACTGGGCGCCTACACGCAGACCGAGCTGGACCGCTGGGGCAAGGTGGTCAAGGCCGCCAACATCACGGCGAATTGATAACGGCGAATTTTCGGTCGACGGGGGCGGGCATTTTTGACCCGCCCCGACTAAAAAAAGCCGCGCTATAATCGCGGCTCTGCCCGGCCCACGGCTGCGGCACGACACCCGAGCGGGTGTAGTTCAATGGTAGAACGGCAGCTTCCCAAGCTTCATACGAGGGTTCGATTCCCTTCACCCGCTCCACTGCTTACATTCAGAAGGTTCCGGCCTGGAACTTGAATCCGACGATGAAGTTTCGGGCATTCAGCCCGCCGCCAAGCCTCGTCGATCCCCTGCTTGTGTCGAATGCGCCTGTTTGGGTCAGTTCTGCGCGAGACGAAAAGCCTCAGCCATCCGATCTTGTTCACGCGCAGGTAGCCCCAGGCTTCTGGCAAGCGTTCGCCATTGGCGGACAATCCCTTGAAACTCGTCAATGATTTCATCGGCATCAACCAAACTCAATCGGAAATACGCGGCGACGTCGCGAGCGAGTTCCAAATCCAAGGCATTGTCCGCTTCAGTGATGTTGAGCTTGAGCCCATCTGCAATGGGCACTGGGTTCATGTCATATGCAGCCGAGAGGCGCCATCCTGATCCTGGGATCAGGATGAACCCGTGATTTCGCAGATGATCGTCCGTGTTGGAGACGAGAAGGTTGAAGACGATTCTGGACCAGAGTTCGCGCAGGTCGGCATTGGTCTGCGCGCCATGCCTGATCAGCACCTCGGCCAGATCTAGATAGCTGACACCGGTCGAGGCATCTTCTCCATCCACATGACCGGTCATGGTCATGGCGGAGGCAAAGTGCAGGCGTTTCCCATCATCGGTCCGATCAAACCGTCGCACCATGAAGCAGTGATGGTCACTCGCAAATTTCCGCGCTTCGGCAGCGGCAACATTCAGTCCGCAGCCCACAGCGAGGGCGTTGATGACCATTTCCCAGCCGCCGACATCGTATTCATCACGCGCGCTGGGGAATTTGGCGATGTATAGGTGCCCCTGCTCGTCGGCCACGCTCGCCTTGGGTCGGGCGCCGCCCAGCGAGCCACCGGGCGCGATAAGCATCCTGAGCCATTGCTGGCCCTGCTGGGACGCGTTGTCTTGATCCTGTTCCAGCGCTCTAGCCGCTTGCTCCAGGGCCCGAATCTCGGTGAAGGGCGGGGCAGCAAGTCCGTTGGCGTTGTCGAGGAACTCGCCTTGATCTTCTCGCTTGTAGCGCAAAGCGCCCACGCGGTAGAGATCGTGGACGCCTAGCAGGTAATCCGTCTCATACAGCCGTGTACCGGCCGGCAGGATACCTGCGCGGATATCACGCTCGAGGCGGCGATCCATGAGCATACGACCCCAGCGATCCGGGCTGGAATCGGCAAACACGCCGAACCTGTCTTGTGGGGCAGTTGGATACTGCGGACCTTCGAAAAGAAAGAGCTTCGGGTCGAGCACCAATTGGCCAATCACGGGGTCGGCCAGCGCCGCGGGGTCATACTGAAACTCAAACGTCTCGTGCGCGCGCGTCCTGCGGGAGTTCAGAAACCCAAGCCGCTGCGGTTGTTGAAGGCCTTTCCAATCTGCATAGACTGCAATCATCGTCATGTCTTTGCGCCCTTTTTTTTCATTTTTGAGGCGGGTTTCAAAAGTGAAGCAAGGCTTGTCGAAGTGGTCGTAGTGGATTTGGCAGATGCGGGTGTTGGGTCCGCTTTGGTGCTAGGGCTTGAAGCATTGTCTTGGTTCGCCATCACTTGGCTGCTGGCATTGCGCGCTCGCGGCTTGCCGGTTTCCAGGCTTGGCTGAGATTTCCGAGTACCCATATCCCTATTGGTGATGGGCGGAACGTGGCCAAGTCTGCTGGCCTTCACGAGGCGTGAGTCCTGAAGCCTGCGACCAAGCTCGTCCTCGGCTGCGAGCAGGGCTAGGTCTCGTTCAACGCCGAGCACCTGCATCACTGAAAGATAGGCGCCTATGGTCACTCCTGCGCCGCCTGCTTCCAAGGAACGAAGTGTCATCGGCGACATGCCGGCGCGCTCTGCCACTTGTTTGGCCGTGATCCGTCGGCGCAGGCGCGCGAGTCTGAGCCGCTCCCCGAATTCCGCGAGGAGCTTCTCTGTTGCGGGCATGAGAGGGGCAGTCTTCTTTGCCATGACGCTAATATTCCTGCATTTTTGCCTGGAAAGAGGAAGAATATTAGCGCTATAGCGTATTTGCGTCTATGAGGCCGGCTTAGACTTTATGCCATGCACACTGATGAATGTGCCAATATTTTGGCGTTTTTTGCCCGAAAGCATAAAAATATTGTCTGCCGAGCTTCCTTGGTAGCGTCACCGCTGACGAGTCGGTTTAGCGCGCGGCTGCGCACCGCCGATTTGCTAGCGCCGGACAGTCGCCGGAATAACGGGAAAACACGGCAAGATTGAAACGACTATGCATGTTTATGGATAATCGCTTCATCTCTGGGAGTCTAAGCATGGATCAACTGACAGCAATTCGCGGTTTTGCCCGTGTGGTGGAGGCGGGCAGTTTCACGCGGGCGGCGGACTCGTTGGATATGCCCAATGCCACGCTCAGCAAGATCGTGCAGGACCTGGAGGCGCACCTTGGCGTGCGCCTGCTGCAGCGGACGACGCGGCGCGTCACCGTCACGCCGGAGGGCCGCGAGTATTACGAAAAGGCGTTGCGCATCGTGCGCGACTTGGAAGACATCGACGGGTCGTTCAATGCCGTGCAAGGCAAGCCAAAAGGACACCTGCGCATCGACGTGGGCGGCTCCACCGCACGCGACGTGTTGATCCCCGCGATCTCCGATTTTCTAACGCGCTATCCCGATATCCGGATCGACTTTGGGGTGTCGGACCGCCCCGTCAATCTGATCACCGACAACGTCGATTGTGTGATCCGCGGCGGTCCGCTTGACGATTCTTCGCTGGTGGCGCGGCTGATTGGCACTGCCGATCTGATTACCTGCGCCACGCCGGGGTACCTCAAGCAGTTCGGCACGCCCGCCTATCCGGACGAGTTGAAGAACGGCCACAAGCTGGTCAGCTATCTGTCGCCGCAGAATGGCCGCGCGTTTCCGTTCCGTTTTGAGCGCGATGGGGAAAAGACGGAGATCAAGGTCGAGCATCGCGTCGGCGTCAACGAAAGCAACGCGCATCTGGCGGCGGCGCTGGCGGGTTTGGGCATTGTGCAGACCTTCACGTATGCGGCCGGCCCCGCGTTAAAGAGCGGCGCGCTCGTCGAGATCCTGAAACCGTGGCGGCCGCAGCCGTATCCCTTTCATGTGGTGTACCCCCACAATCGGCATGTCACGCATCGGCTGCGCGTTTTCATCGACTGGCTGGTCGAAACGCTTCCCGCGCGGCTCAGGTATTGAGTCTGGTTGCCGGGGCATTCTCGATTAGCTGGCGCATGGGTCTGTGCAGGGAAATTTCCATCGATCCCTATCGAATATGTGGTGCGATCCGCGCAATTGAGATCTGTGCTGACCTCAATCAACTGACAGCCAACGAAGGGCAATAAGGGCTGATAGCCCCTGGTAAAACGACGTCGAAAATCGATGGCGAAGCACTCCTTGCTTTCGTCGTCATGATCGGAATCCGAGCCGGCTTTCTTTGCCGCAAGCGACCATCCATCGACTTCGTTATTGGGGAGTGCTCAATCCATGTTGCGCCCACGTGCGTTCCTTTTGTTTGGCATGCCGGCATGACGCAGGCTCCCCTCGCGCTTCTTGAGCGCCTGCGCGTCGACGGCGTCATTCGCGCTGACCAACATGCCGCTGCGCTGATGCGGCTGGAAGCGATGCCGGTGGCGCCCTTCGTGACGCTGGGTGGCGCCCTGGTCTGGCTTGCGACAGAGGACATCCTGTCCGATCTGGATCTGGATGAAATGTTCGAGTTGGCTGCAACCGAGGGCGCGTTTGCCAGCAACGCCACACGGCGTCAGGCGCTCGCCGAACTGAACGCGTTGTGCCAGCACGAATTTGATAGACATGTCGCGCAACTGGAGCGGGGCGGCCTGCTCAAGGCCCTTTTGCCCGGACCGCTCTGGGCCTGGCTTGGCGGTGGCGCCATCGCGATTGCCGCAGTCGCGTGGTACTTCATCGCGCCGGATAGGACCCCGCAATGCGGAGCTGCGGACGTGGAGAGAAGCTTGCGGGCCCGCCTGTACGCCACAAGCGCCTTGAACAGGGCCGAGAGCGCCGGTCCCGTCTGGCCTGCGCCGCCGGACGTGCTCAAAGCGGCCTTCGTTGACGTCAAGGAGGTCGGTTATCTGGACGCCGACCGGTCGCGCGGCTGCACCGCCACGATGATGACGGGCAATACCGCCGCGCCCATTGCCTACCTCATCAGACCGAACGGCGAGGGCGACATGGTGGTTTCAGCGGCTGATCCGCGCGTGGTGCGCGTCCGCTTTGGTCAGGCCAGCAATCATGGCAAGCCGCAGGACATGGGCCAGCCCGCGGGCGCGGTGAATCTGGCGGCCGCATTCGAGCGAGCGGTCGCGGCCGGGGAGGCGCGGATGCGGCACCCGGACCGCCAGGCGGCCATCGATCGCGAGCGCCTGCGGCGGGGACTGCCGCCCGAGCGCGAAACGCGCGGCGTGCGCAATGTATTTCCAATAGGAAATTGCAAGGATCTTGGCGCAGGCAAATGGTCCTGCCGCCTGGTGATGGAATACCGGGATCGCCAGATGTCGGCCGCCGGCCGATCTGACTGGCAGGTGCTCGAGGGAGATTTCAGTTTCGTGCAGAAAGGCGCGGCCTGGGAGGCTGGCGAAAACTTCCAGCGCCAATACACGGACGCCATTGTGCGAGCCCGCGTGGCGGAACTGAAGACAGACGAGGCGGCGGCGCAGCCGGAGGAGATTCAGCGCCAGCAGACGGATACCCGTGCCGGGGGAAGCGCACCCCGCTAACGCGAAGGCGCATCCGATCCGGAATGTCCGAAGCCCTTAGAAGCTGGGCTTTCTGGTATTGCTGCGATCCACATACTCGATCCGGGCGTTCATCCATGCCGGGTCGTGCATCTGAATGCTGACGCCGCTGTATTTCAATACTGCCTGCGTCATGTCCGTCGAGCAGCCCATGCCGGGGTTCGTGCTGGGCTTGGTGCACCATTCCAGGCTGAGGTCATTGGGATAGTTGGACTGGCGGCCGTATTTTTCCAGCACGGCTTTGCCCATGGCTTCCTTGTTGGCCGGGGTCCACGGCAACTCGTAACGGATCTGGGACACCGCCAGCGGCCGTTGTTTGTCGACGGGCACGCGCGGCTCGAAGTGGACGATGAAGCTCACGCCGTCCTTGTCGTAGCTGAAATTCATCGGCATCTTGGTGTTCGTGACGGGGTTGTTCGCCGCGTAGCCGATCCGGATGTCTTTCTTGGTGACGTGGAAATTCTTGGCCGTGGCGGCGAGCGCTTCGTCAAAGTCCATGCCCGTCTTGACGCCAGCGACGTCAAACGTGCGGGGGTCGACCGAACGCGGGGATGCGGCATTCGCGGGTGCAACGACGACAGCGGCCAGCGCGGAAATAAGGAGTGCAGCTTTCAACTTCAAAATAAAGATCCTTTTCGAATAGCGCGGGGATTATCCGATCGGGTCTTTATTGTGTCCCTAATAAAGTGCAACCAAACTTGTCGTCGAACCTGTTTATTCAGACGGTGAACGCGATGACGAAGCCCAGCAGGGCAACGGTCATCAGCCCGCCCGCGACGGCCGCGGAAGGGCGGTGATCCGGGCCGGAGCCGTTGTCCTTGAATCGGAAGGGCCGCTTGGCGCCGATGTACACGCTGGCCGCCAGGGCTGCCACCGCGACTGCGCCGGATGCGTAGGCAAGCATCTGGACTCCAGAACCATGCAATGAAAGGGCCGGACGCGCGCCCGGCCGCGAAATCAAACCGGCTGGCTCGGATCTTCGGCCAGAAAACCGCCGCTTTGATGCCGCCACAGGCGTGCGTACACACCGTTCATCGCCAGCAGTTCCGCGTGACTCCCCTGTTCGATGATGCGCCCCTGGTCCATCACGATGAGCCGGTCCATCGCGGCAATGGTCGACAGGCGGTGGGCGATGGCGATGACGGTCTTGCCCTGCATGACTTCGTCCAGGCTTTCCTGAATGGCGGCTTCCACTTCCGAATCCAGTGCGCTGGTGGCTTCGTCCAGCAGCAGGATGGGCGCGTTCTTGAGCATGACGCGGGCAATGGCGATGCGCTGGCGTTGGCCGCCGGACAGCTTGACCCCGCGTTCGCCGACAAGCGTGTCGTAGCCGGTGTTGCCGTGCGAGTCGCTGAGCTGCTCGATGAAGTCGTCGGCCTGGGCGCGGGCCGCGGCGGCGCGGATCTCCTCGCGGCTGGCGTCGGGACGGCCATAGGCGATGTTGTCGCAGATGGAGCGGTGCAGGAGCGAGGTGTCCTGCGTGACCATGCCGATGGCGCTGCGCAGGCTGTCCTGCGTGACCTTTGAGATGTCCTGGCCGTCGATGCGGATGTGGCCGCGCTCGACGTCGTAGAAGCGCAGCAGCAGGTTGATGAGTGTCGATTTGCCGGCGCCGGATCGTCCGACCAGGCCGATCTTTTCGCCGGGGCGCACGGTGAGGGTCAGGCCGTCGAGGACCTGGCGCTCGTTGTTGTAGTTGAAATCGACGTCGTCGAACTGGACCTCGCCCCGCGTGACGTCCAGCGTGGCGGCGTTGGGCGCGTCCTGGACTTTCGGGACGTGGGTCAGGGTGGCGATGCCGTCCTGCACGGTGCCGATGTTCTCGAAGAGCGAGGTCATCTGCCACATGATCCAGTGCGACATGCCGTTCACGCGCAGCGCCATGGCGGTCACGGCCGCGACTGCGCCAGTGCCGATTTCGTTGCCGTGCCACAGCCACAGCGCGTAGCCGCCGGCCCCCAGGATCAGTGCGGACACCAGTGCCTGGTTGACGATTTCAAACTGGCTGACCAGGCGCATCTGGCGGTAGCCGGTTTCCTTGAAGTCCTCCATGGCGGCGCGCGCGAAGCGGGCCTCGCGGTTGGTGTGCGAGAAGAGCTTGACGGTGGTGATGTTGGTGTAGGCGTCGGTGACGCGCCCCGTCATGGACGAGCGGGCATGCGCCTGCTCCTTGCCGACCGTGCCCAGCCGCGGCACGAAATACATCATGGCCAGGCCGTAAAGCGCCATCCAGCCGATGAAGGGCAGCATCAGGCGCCAGTCGAAGCCGCCGGCCAGCGCGACGATGGTGACGAAATAGACGGCGATGCCCAGCACAATTTCGCAGAAGGTCAGCAGCACTTCGCGCACGGCAAGCGCGGTCTGCATGACCTTGGTGGTGACGCGGCCGGCGAATTCATCGGAGAAGAATGACAGGCTCTGGCGCAGCATCATGCGGTGAAAGTCCCAGCGTAGGCGTAGCGGCAGGTTGATGGCCAGGACCTGATGTTGGACCAGCGTGCGCAGCGCGACGACGCCAACGCTGACACACAGCACGATGGCGATGCCCCACAGGACCTGGCGTTCGTGCGCCGACGCGGCCTCGCCGGCTTTCCAGACGGTGAGCATGTCGACGACCTGGCCCAGGAAGGCGAAGAGCCACGCTTCGTAGATGGAAACCGCCGCGCTCAGGATCGCCAGCGCGGCGATGTAGCGGCGCGAACCATGCGTGCAGAACCACAGGAACGCGAAGAAACCCGTGGGGGGCGGCGGGACGTTCTCGGAAGGGAACGGATTGAGCTGGCTTTCAAATCTGCGGAACAAGGCAGAGACTCCAAATTCACGAATTAATGCGAGGCGGTCGTGCGGCGGACCCGTCAGGGTGATACCTCAGCGATATTTCAGCGCGTCGACAAAGGCGGAAAAGGCGGGCGAGGCCTGGCGCCGGTTGGGGTAATACAGGTGGAAGCCCTGGAACGTGGGACACCAGTCGCCAAGGACCTCCTTGAGCCGTCCGTCCGCCAGATACGGCGCGACAAGCTGTTCGGGCACGTAGGCCAGACCGATGCCGTCCACGGCGGCGTTGAGCACGTGCACGATGCTGTTGAAGACCAGCTGGCCCTCGACCTTGACGGTGAAGGCCTTGCCGGTCTTTTCGAATTCCCACGCGTAGACCGAACCGGATGGCCGGTGCCGGATGTTGACGCAGGGCAGCCCGGTCAGGTCGTGCGGCGTGGCGGGCGCCGGATGCCGCGCGAAGTACGCAGGCGATCCTACCACCATCAGCCGCCAGTCCGGGCCGATGCGCACGGCGATCATGTCCTTGCTGATCGCTTCGCCCAGCCGGACGCCGGCGTCGAACCGCTCCTCGACCACGTTGGTGAAGCCGTAATCCACGTACAGCTCCAGGGTGATGTCCGGATAGTCCTTCAAGAAGGTGGCAAGCATCGGCCGCAGGCACAGTTCGATCGAGTCGTCGGTGCAAGTGACGCGTAGCGTGCCGCGCGGCTTGTCGCGCAGTTCCCCCAGCGCGTCGACCTCGATCGCGATCTGGTCGAAGAGCGGTGCGATGGCACGCATCAGGCGCTCGCCAGCGTCGGTGGGCGCGACGTTGCGTGTGGTGCGCGACAAGAGACGCACACCCAGGCGTTCCTCGAGCGAGCGCATGGTGTGGCTGAGCGCGGACGGAGTGAGGCCCAGTTTGGCCGCGGCCTTGGTGAAGCTCTGGTCGCGGGCGACAGCCAGGAAGGCCTGCAGGTCATTGATCTTGGGGTGTGCCATTGCTGAGTTTTTTTCACAGGTTCATGAAGATTACACCCCCTAATCAGGCGGCGGGGCTTGCGTCAACATCTGGGCATTGATTTTCAAGGGATTTCCCGCCATGACCCAGACTTCCGATTTCGGCCAACCCGACCTGCAAAATCCCGGTACGGGAGAGGGCGGACGCCGCGCTTTCATCAAGGCTGCCGGTGGCATTGCCGCGCTGGGGCTGCTTTCCGCCGGGGCTGCGCCGGCCTTTGGCGCGCCAAGCGGCGCAATCGGCAGCAGCGCGTCGCAGGCGGCGCCCGGCGAGCCGGCTGACGCTGACAACTTCTACAAGAGCGGCAAGGTGAACGTGCAGCGCGTCACCTTCAAGACGCAGTACGGCCTGGCGGTGGCCGGCAATCTGGTGACGCCGAAAGGACTGGCGCGGGACGGCCGGGCGCCCGCGGTGATCGTCGGCCATCCGATGGGGGCGGTGAAGGAGCAGAGCGCGATGCTGTACGCGCAGAAACTGGCCGAACGCGGCTTTGTCACGCTGGCCATCGACCTGCCGTACTGGGGCGAGAGCGAAGGCGAACCGCGCAATTTGGTGGCGCCGGAACTGTACGCCGAAGCCTTCAACGCGGCTGTGGATTACTTGGGGACCGGCGGGCTTGTGCATCGCGAGCGCATCGGCGTGCTGGGCATTTGCGGCAGCGGGGGCTTTGCGATCAGTGCGGCCAAAATGGATCCGCGTTTGAAGGCGATTGCGACGGTCAGCATGTACGACATGGGGGCCGTGACCCGAAACGGACTGAAGCACAGCCTGACGCTGGACCAGCGCAAGGCGTTGCTGGCGAAGGCGGCGGCGCAGCGGTATGAGGAGTACGCCAGTGGCGAAGGGCAGTTCTTGAACTACCTGCCGGAGCGGCCAAGCGCAGACATGGATCCGGTGACGCGCGAGTTCTGGGAGTTCTACCGCACGCCGCGCGGCATTGCCATTCCGAAGGGCCGAACGTTGGCGCAGACGCAGAACCGGATGTTGACCAGCGAAGTGCGCTTCGTGAACTTCTATCCGTTCAACGATATTGAGTCGATCTCGCCGCGCCCGCTGCTGTTCATCGCCGGCGACGCGGCGCACTCCCGGGAGTTCAGCGAAGACGCCTACGCCAAGGCGGCCGAGCCGAAGGAGCTGGTCTGGGTGCCCGGCGCGGGCCACGTGGACCTGTATGACCGCGTGGGCCTGATTCCGTGGGACAAGCTGGACGGGTTCTTCCGGCAGCACCTGGCGGGGTAAGGCCACAGCAATGACAAGCACTGCAATTGAAACCGCAAATGGCGCGCTCGACGCCCCGGGCGGCGCGCCGGCGCACCCGGCATCATGGAGCGCCGTCCTGGCCTTGTCCGTGTGCGCATTCGCGCTGGTGGCCTCTGAATTCCTGCCCGTCAGCCTGCTGACGCCGATGGCGTCCGATCTGCAGGTGACAGAGGGCATGGCCGGACAAGGCATCGCCATTTCCGGCGCATTCGCCGTGGTAACCAGCCTGTTCATCTCGGCGCTGTCGGGCGGCCTGAACCGCAAGACGCTGCTGCTTGGCCTGACGGCGGCCATGGGGTTGTCGGGCGCCATTGTGGCGCTGGCGGGCAATTACGTGGTCTACATGGCGGGCCGCGCGCTGATTGGCGTGGTGATCGGCGGCTTCTGGTCGATGTCGGCGGCGACGGCGATCCGGCTGGTGCCGCCCACACAAGTGCCGCGCGCGCTGGCGATCCTGAATGGCGGCAACGCACTGGCGACAGTTGTGGCGGCGCCGTTGGGCGCCTATCTTGGCGCGGTCATCGGCTGGCGCGGCGCGTTCTTATGCCTGGTGCCGGTGGCGCTGATGGCGCTGGCCTGGCAGTGGCTGACGCTGCCGTCCATGCCCGCCGCGCCGCGTGCCGCCGGCGCGAATAGTGTGTTCAAGGTCTTCACGCTGTTCAAGCGCCGCCATGTCGCCATCGGCATGGCGGCCAGCAGCCTGTTCTTCATGGGGCAGTTCGCGCTATTTACGTACGTGCGGCCGTTCCTGGAGACCGTGACGCGCATTCAGGTGCCGGCGCTGTCGCTCGTCCTGCTTGCAATCGGTGTGGCCGGCCTGGCCGGCACCGTGCTGATCGGCCGCGTGCTGCAGCGGGGGTTCTATCAGACGCTGATCGCCATTCCGCTGTTCATGGCGGCGATCGCGATGGGCCTCATCGCATTTGGCCACTGGATGCCGGCGGTCGTGGGGCTGCTGGCGTTGTGGGGCCTGACGGCGACGGCGGCCCCCGTGGGGTGGTGGGCCTGGGTGGCGAAGACGTTCCCGCACGACGCGGAAGCCGGGGGTGGCCTGTTGGTGGCGGTGGTGCAGATGGCCATCGCGCTGGGATCCACGGTGGGCGGCGTGCTGTTCGATCACAGCGGTTACCAGAGCACGTTCGCGGCAAGCGCACTGCTGCTGGTTGGCGCGGGAGTTCTGGCGGGAATGACGGCGCGCACGCGGTCGCGTGATCAGCGGGTTCCCGCTACCCCCAGCTGCGCCGCATGACGCGCCAGCCAGCGGCTTAACGCATCCGCGAAGCAGTCGACAACGCGGTCTTCGTGCCCGAGCGACGCGGCGCTGTTGTGCGGGCTGATCCACACCGACGGCAGCGACCACAGCGGCGACGCCTGTGGCAGCGGCTCTTCCGTAAACGTGTCGAGGTAAGCACCCGCCAGCCGTCCCGCGTCCAGCGCGTGGGTCAGCGCCGCTTCGTCCACCAGTTCGCCGCGCGCGACGTTGACGATGCGCGCGCCGCTCGGCAACAGCGCCAGCCGGCGCGCATCGATGATGCCGGCCGTCCCGGCATTCAACGGCAGCGCCAGCACCAGCCAGTCGCACTGGGGCAGGGCGTCGTCCAGCTGCGCCATGCCGATGACATCGTCAAAGCCGGCCAGCGGCTCGGCATGCCGGCGCACGGCGGTCGTGCGCAGTCCCAGCGCCGAGCACAAACGCCCGATCTCCTGGCCGATGGCGCCCGCGCCCAGCACCAGCACATGCATCGACGACAGATCGCGTGGCCGGGCGTCGCCGGTCAGCGGCTGCCATGCGCGCCGCGCCTGCGAGGCGAGCCAGCGATCGAAACCGCGCGATTGCGCCAGGATGGCAGCCACGGCGGTCTGCGCGATGGGGGCAGCGGTGACGCCAGTGGAGGCGGTGACCGAAACGCCCCGCGCCAACGTGTGCGCGTACTGCGGCAGGTCCTGCCCCGACGAACACACGTGCAGCCAGCGCAGCCCGGGCGCGGCATCCGCCACGCGAAAGAAGGCATCCGACAGCGGGCCGGGCTTGCGCAGTGAACTGCCTTCGTACAGGTCGCGTGAAAAGAACGCCACGTCGATACGCGCGGGATCGGCGTCTTCGACCCGATGGCGTTGCAGGCGCACGCCGGCATCCTGCGCAAGGGCATCGAGACGCGGGCCATGCGCGCGGTCGACCTTGGCCGACAGCAGCAGCCCCAGCGCGGGAGCGGCCGTGTTCAACGCACGACCTGCCAGCGGTCGCGTTCGCCGGGATAGACGACGCCGTACTCCGCGATGGCGTCGTCGTCGAACCGGAAGGCAAGGCCGGGCTCGGTGGGCACCAGCAGATTGCCGTCCTCGGCCTGCAACTGGCGGTCGATGAGGCGGCGGAAGTTGACGATGTGATCGTCCGGCATCCATTCCACGTAGGTCGCATTGGGCGCGCTGGCGGCCAGGTGGATGTGCACATCGTGCCACGCGTGCGGCGCGACGGTGATGCCGTGGCTGTCCGCCGTGGCCGCGATGCGGCGCCATTCGGTGATGCCGCCGCACACGGTCGCGTCGGTCTGCAGGATGGTGGTGGCGCCGCTGGTGATCAGATCCTTGAAGCGCCAGCGGCCGGCTTCGACTTCGCCCGTGGCGACGGTGACCGGCGTGGCGCGCGCCAGCCGCACGTGATTGTCGATGTCGTCGGGCGAGAAGGGCTCTTCGATCCAGAAGGGGTGATAGGGCTCGAACGCGCGCATGTATTCCAGCGCCGTGGGCAGGTCGCGCCATGCGTTGTTGGCGTCGAGCATCAGGCGCACGTCGTCGCCGATGGCCTCGCGCACGGCGGCGATGCGCTTGCGCTCGCCGGCGACGCTTTCCAGGCCGACCTTCATCTTGACGGCGCGAAAGCCCTCTTTGACGTGCTGCGCCATTTCAGCCGCCAGCTTGTCCGGCGTCTTGCCCGGCTGGTAATAACCGCCGCTGGCGTAAGCGGGCACGCGGTCCTTCACGGTGGCGCCGAGGTATTGGTAGAGCGGCACGCCGGCGCTGCGGGCGTTCAAGTCCCACAGCGCCGTGTCGATGGCGGATAGCGCGCGCATCACGCCGCCGGCGCGGCCCAGCAGCAAGGCTTCCTGGTACAGCTCGTTCCACAGGCCTTCGATGCGCAGCGATTCCTGGCCGATCAAGCGCGGCGCCAGCAGGTCGGTCACCGCCACGGACAACAGGCGTCCCGCGCTGTTCACGGCGTAGCAGTAGCCCAGGCCCTCCTGGCCGTCGGTGGAGCGCACGCGCACCAGGCAGTATTCGCGCGCCTTGACCTGGCGTGTGGAGAACGTGACCGGATTCGCGAGCGGCACGCGGGCAATGCAGACAGAGACGGATTCGATGGTAGGCATATGCAGGGATGCTCCGGGTTGAATGGGATCAGTCGAACTTGATGTTGCTTTGCTTGATGACGCCCGCCCACTTCACTTTTTCGCTGTCGATCAACTGCTGGAATTGCGCGGGCGATTCATCCAATGGTTTGAGGCCCATCTCATCCAGGCGCGCCTGCATGCCGGGCTCGCGGACCACGCGCGAGATCTCTTTGTGCAGGTAGTCGACGACCTGTTGCGGCGTGCCGGCGGGCGCGATGATGCCGAACCACACGTTGGCCTCGTAGCCGGGCACGCCGGATTCGGCCAGCGTCGGCACGTCGGGCAGCTGGGGCAGGCGTTCCTTGGAGGTCACGGCCAGCGCCTTGAGCTTGTTCTGCTTGATGAAAGGCAGGCTTTGCGTGGGGGTGGCGAAGATCAGCGGAATCATCCCGCCGATTACATCGGTCTGCGCGGGCGCGCCGCCCTTGTAGGGGATGTGGTTCATGCGGATGCCGGCCATCTGATCCAGAAGCTCCAGCGAGATGTGCTGCGTGGAACCCTGGCCGGGCGTGCCGAAGTCGATACCGCGCTCCTTCTTCTTGGCCAGCGTGATCAGGTCCTTGGTCGTATTGGGCTCGAACTTGGGATTGGCGACCAGCACGAACGGCGTGTCGGCGATCAGCGAGACCGGCGCGAAGTCCTTGAGCGTGTAGGTGAGGTTCGGGTACAGCAGCGTGTTGGTGACGTGCGAAGAGATCACCAGCATCAGCGTGTAGCCGTCGGCGGGCGAGCGCTTGAGCTCACCGGTGGCGATGGTGCTGTTCGCGCCCGGCTTGTTCTCGACGATCACCGGCTGCGGCCAGGTCTTGGACAGTTCGGCGGCGACCAGACGGGCCACGGTGTCGTTGGAGCCGCCGGGCGCCATGCCGACCATCAGGCGCACGGGTTTGGCGGGATAGTTCTCGGCGAAGGCGAGGGGTGCGGCAGCGGCAAGGGCGGCGGACAGGCAGCCGCCAACGAGGACACGGGCAAGGCGCTTCATGAGGTTGTCTCCTTGGATTGTTCTGCTGTTGTGAACCCATGATAGACAGGCCGTCTTAGTCGATGAATGGATAATTTGGATAAGAAAATCGAGGAAATCGATAAATGGGCGCGGCCAGGTGATGGGCGTGCGAATGCGGGCGCGAGGCATCGCTGCCGTCGCGCCCGCAGGCATGCTTTTTCCGGTAGATGTCAGTCCAGCGTGCGGGCCAGCGCCTGCACGGCGGGCTGCAGATGTTCGCGCAGCAGCGTCAGGAATGCCTGCGCGGCCAGCGAATCGGTGGCGTCGCGGCGCCGCGCCAGACAGATGTCGCGCTCGTTGATCGGCAGGGTCAGCGGCACGGCTTTCAAGCCGGCCAGGCGGAACTGAAAGAGCGCCAGGGTGGGCGCAATGGTGACGCCCAGCCCGGCCGCGATGAAGCCGGCGGCCGTGGACAGGCTGTTGACCTGATGCGAGCGCAGCCACTGCCGGGGATAGATGGCGGCGTCCAGATGCTGGCGGATGCTGCTGTTGTTTTCGAATCCGATGATCGGATAGTCCAGCACGTCCTGCACCGACAGGCGGCGCCGGGAGGCCAGCGGGTGGCTGGCGGGGCAGATGAAATGGAAGGTGTCGCGCGCCAGCACCTCGATGTCGAGGTCGGTGCTGGGATAGGCGGCCGCGCACAGCGCAAAGTCCACCTGGCGGTTGCGGACCATGTCGATGCACACGGTGCTGGCCACGTCCTGCACCTGCACGCTGATGCCGGGGTAATCCGCGCTGAAACGGGCGATGAGGCCGGGCAGGATGCCTGACGATATCGATGGCAGCGCGGCAAGCGCGACGCGGCCCTTGCGCCGCTCGACGTGGTCGCGCATTTCGGCCAGGGCGCGCTCGGTCTCGGGCAGCAGGTGGGCGACGATGTTCTGGAAGGCTTCGCCCTCAGCCGTGAGCTCGACGTTGCGCGTGCTGCGCGAGAACAGCTTCACGCCCAGGTCGCTTTCCAGATTGGAGATCAGCGCGCTGAACGCGCTCTGGGTCAGGCAGCAGTGTTCGGCCGCGCGCGTGAAACTGCGCAATGCCGCCAGGGCCGTGAAGGCCTTCATGTGGCGTAGCGAAAGATTCATGCGGCGGTCTCCGCTGCGCTAAGGACTAGAAACCATACAGCGCCGCGGGATTGGCCGCCAGCACTTGGCGCTGTATTGCCGCATCCGGCAGCCAGGCCTCGATCTCGCGCAGCAGGCGTTCGGCCGCGACGTCGCGATACGCGCTGACCTCGGTGGGAAGCTTGCCCGGCTCGCGATTGGTGTGCGGCCAATCGCTGGCCCACAGTGCGCGTTCCGGATTGCGGCCGATGAAGGTGCGGGCCAGCGCGGTCACACGTTCGGCTTCGCCGGCATCATCGGGGTCCGCGCTGATGCGGTAAGAAGCCGACAGCTTGACGTAGGCGGCGCCGCTGCCGACCAGGTCCAGCACCTGGCGCACACGCGGGTCGTCCAGCGCAATCTGCGCCGGAATCATCGCAAAGTGATCCAGCACCACGGGCACCGGCAGCCGGGCCAGCGCGGGGGCGGCGCTGGCGATGGCGTCGAGCGAGGCGTACACCTGAAGGTGCCAGCCTTGCCCCGCCAGACGGCCGGCCCAGGCTGACAGTGCGCGGCTGACGGCGGCGGCGTCGCTGGCGCCCGTGCTTTCCAGGTTGACGCGCACGCCGCGTACACCGGCGTCGTGCAGGCGGGTGAGATCCGCGTCGGAGATGTCTTCATCGGCCACGGCAACGCCGCGCGCCGCGCCGTCCAGCGCCAACAGGCTGTCGACGAGCAGGCGGTTGTCGCTGCCATAGATGCTGGGCTGCACGATGACGGCGTGGGCGAGGCCCAGCCGTTGCATGTGCGCGCGCAGCGCATCCGCTGACGCGGGACCGGGCGTGTAGTGCCGGTCCGCCAGCATGGGGTAGTCGGCCTGCGGCGCCACGACGTGCACGTGGCAGTCGCAGGCGCCGGCCGGTAGCTGCGGCACCGTCATGGTCAGCCCGCCTGCAGGCGCGCGACGAAGGCCGCGCCGGCTTCGCGCGTGCCCAGCTTGCCGCCCACGTCACGCGTGCATTCCTGCGCGAGGATGGTGTCGGCGATGGTGGCCTCGATGGCGGCGGCGGCCTGCGTGAACGCGGCGTTCCCGGTCTTCTGGCCGTGCCAGTTCAGCAGCATCGCGCCCGACAGGATCAGCGAGATCGGGTTGGCGATGTTCTGGCCGGCGATGTCGGGCGCCGAGCCGTGCGCAGCCTGGCCCATCGCGTAGTCGCGGCCGGCGTTCAGCGAGCCGCCCAGGCCCAGGCTGCCGGATAGTTCGGCGGTCAGGTCGGACAGGATGTCGCCGAACATGTTGGTGGTGACGACGACGTCGTAGCGCTGCGGCGCGCGCACCACGTGCGCCATCATGGCGTCGACGATCACGTCGTCCACGCGCACGTCCGGAAACTCCTGCGCGACCTGGCGGCACATCTCCAGGAACATGCCGTCGCCCAGCTTCAGCACGTTGGCCTTGTGCACCATCGTGACGTGCTTGTTGCGCGTCATGGCCAGCTCGAACGCCGTGCGCGCGATGCGCTCGCAGCATTGGCGGGTGATGCGGCGCAGCGACACGACGACATCGGGCGTGATCAGCATTTCGCTGCCGCCGGACTCGACGTTGCGGTCGGCATAGAAGCCTTCGGTGTTTTCGCGCACCACGACCAGATCGAATTCGCCCAGACGCGCCTGCATGCCGGGATAGGTGCGCGCGGGGCGGATGTTGGCGTGCAGGTCGAGCTTCTTGCGAAAGTACATCGACGGATTGATCTCGCCGCGGGCCTCGTCCTTGAAGTCATAGGTGGCCATGGGGCCGAGCATCAGGCCGTCGGCCGCCTTGACCTTTTCCAGGAGGGCGGGCGTGACGGTGGCGCCGTGCTTTTTCAGGCTGTCATGGCCCGCGATGTCGTGGTCGAATTGCAGGTTCAGGCCGAAGCGGCGCGACGCGGCTTCAAGCACGTCGACGGCGACCGCCATGGTTTCGGGGCCGATGCCGTCGCCGGGGAGTACAACGATTTTCATGGGAGCGATTTCCTGTGGGTTGATGGGCCGGGCTTATTCGACCTGGACCCCGGTGGCTTGCACCAGGTTCTGATACTTGGCGGCTTCGCTGCGCACGAAGGCCGTGAAGTCCTGCGAAGAGTTCGGGCGCACGGCGGCGCCGTCGCCTTCAAGCCGCGACTTGATCGCGGGCTCGGCCAGAATGGCGTTCAGCTGCGCGTTGAGCTGTTCGACCACCGCCGGGGGCGTCTGCGCGGGCGCGAAGACGCCGCCCCACAGGCTGAATTGGAAGTCCGGCACAGCGGCTTCGCTGATGGTGGGAACGTTGGGCAGGATGCCCAGGCGCTCACGCGAGGATACCGCCAGCGCCTTCAGGCGGCCGCTGTTGATGTGCGGCATGACGGCCGACGCGCTGGAAAAGAAGAAGTCGACGTGGCCGCCCAGCAGGTCGGACATGGCCTGGCCCGCGCCCTTGTACGGCGCGTGGATCATGCGTGTCTGCGTGCCGAGCGCCAGCGCGGCGGCGGCCAGGTGGCCGGGCGTGGCGGTGCCGGAGGACGCGTAGGCCAGGGCGTCGGGTTTGGCACGGGCTGCGGCGATCAGCGCGGCCAGGTCCGCATAGGGCGACTTTTCCGGCACGGCCAGTACCAGCGGCGAATCGCCCACCAGGATCACCGGGGCGAATTCGCGCAGCGGGTCGTAGCCCAGCGACTTCATGGCGTAAGGGTTGACGGCGATTTCGCCGGTCTGGCCCAGCAGCAGCGTGTAGCCGTCGGCCGGCGCGCGCAGCACGATGCGCGACCCCACTGCGCCCGACGCGCCGGGGCGGTTCTCAACGATGAAGGTCTGCTTGAATTCCGTGCCCAGGCGTTCGGCCAGGATGCGGGCGAAGACGTCGCCCTGACCGCCGGGCGCGTAGGGCACGATCATCGTCACGGGTTTGGACGGATACGCGTCGGCCGCGCGTGCCGCGCCGGCCAGCATCAGCGCCGTGCCGGCCGCCGCGCCTTGCAAAAGGCGGCGGCGCGCGAGGTTCAGGGGGGAAGCATGCTGCATGGTGTCTCCTTGTTATCTCTTCGCAATCAGTGCGCGGCGGTTCAGTCCAGCGCCATGCCGGACTTCTTGACCACGCCTTGCCACATCTCCAGTTCGGCGGCCAGGGCCTTGCCGAAGTCGTCCGGTGAACCGCTGATGGCCTGCGCGCCCTCGTGCTTCAGGCGGTCGGCCACGAGCGTGTCGGCGGCGGCGGCGTTGATGGACTGGTTCAGCTTGGCGACGACGTCGGGCGGCGTGCCGGCCGGCGCCAGGACGCCCCACCACGTCGTGATGTCGAAGTCGGGCACACCCGTCTCGGCCACGGTGGGCGTGTCGGGAAAGAGCGGCGAGCGGGTCTTGCCCGTGACGGCCAGCAGATCCACGCGCTGGTCGCGAACCTGCGACAGGATGGTGGGCACGGTGGCGAAGAACACCTGAACGCGGCCGGCCAACAGATCGACGGTGGCCGGGCCGCTGCCCTTGTACGGCACGTGCGTCATGGCGGCATTGGTCTTCTGCTTGAACAGTTCGCCGGCCAGATGGTTGATGCTGCCGTTGCCGGCCGAGCAGAAGTTCAAGTCGGCGTCCGGCTTGGCGGCGAGCTCGCGCAGCCCGGCGATGGAGGTCAGCTTCAGGTCCTTGGCCGTCACCACGAAGAGCGGGCCGCGGCCCAGCATGGCGACGGGCGCGAAAGACTTGCGCACGTCGTAGGTGGTGCTGATGCCGGCGGCGGCGTTGGTCACGAAGGTCGACGTGGCAAAGAGCAGCGTGTAGCCGTCGGGGCGCGCATTGGCGACCAGCGCGGCGCCGATGGAGCCGCCACCGCCGCCGCGGTTTTCCACGACCACGGACTGACCCAGTTTGTCGGCCAGCGTGCGCGCCATGTCGCGCGCAATGCTGTCCGTGCCGCCGCCCGCCGCAAACGGCACCACCAGCGTGATGGGGCGGCTGGGGTAGGTGTCGGCGGACGCGGCCGCCGGCGCGCAAAGCGCGGGCAAAAGAAGGGCCAGCCCCGCCAGCAGACGCTGCGGGGATACGTTGAACTGCTTCATCGACTTGTCTCCGATCGACGGCTGCGCTCAGCCCTGGCGCAGCATCTTTAGGCGTTCCAGCAGGGCCTGGTGAATATGGTGTTGGGCGGCGTCTTGCGCGCCTTGGACGTCGCGGGCGCGGATGGCGTCGACGATGGCCTGGTGTTCCTGGTTGGAGCGGCCGGCCCGCTCGGAAGAGCTGAGCGTGCTGCGTCCCAGCAGATAGGTGGTCTCGGTCAGCGAATGCAGCGAGCGGATCAGGTAGCGGTTGTGCGCGGCGCTGTAGATGGCCTGGTGAAAGCGCAGGTTCTGCGCGACGGGGTCGCCGTTGTCGCCTTCGTCCAGGATGGCCTGCATGTTCGCGATCTCGGCGTCGGTGGCGTGGCGCGCGGCGAAGGCGGCGGCGGCCCCCTCCAGCACTTCGCGCATGGAATAGAGCTCGCCGACCTCCTGCTGGTCCATCGTGGTGACCACCAGTCCGCGGCCGGGCTCGTGCGTGATGAGCCCTTCGTCCTGAATGCGCTTGAGCGCCTCGCGCACCGGGGTACGGCCCATCTCGAGCTGCTCGGCGACTTCGACTTCGCGCAGGCGGTGGCTGGGCGTGAACATGCCCACCAGGATGCGGCGCTTGATCTCGTTGTAGGCGGCAAAGGCCTGCGAATTGCTTTTCGGAATGGGCAAGATTGTCTCGGCGCGTTTTTTGTATATTTTTGCATACAAAAAATCGAGCGGCAATCCGGCCCCTGAATTTGAATCCGGTGGGCGGGTTTTCGGCGGCGCTTTCTTTGGTGCTTTCAGCGGGGCTCGGCGGGGCAACGCGGGTTATCGCCCGCGATCACCGCGTCGCATCAAGACTTGAAATACCGCGCCGGCGTCGTGCCGAACACTGCCCTGAACGCGGCGACGAAGCTGGACGCGGATTCATACCCCACGTCGAACGCCACGTTGGTGACGCTTTCGCCGTAGGCCAGCTGTTCCAGCGCGGTGAGCAGCCGCTGGCGCTGGCGCCACCGGCCGAACGACAGGCCGGCCTCCTTCTGGAACAGGCGTTCGATGGTGCGGGGACTGGATCCGACCTGGCCCGCCAGCGACTCCAGCGGCTGACGGTTGGCCGGGTCGGCGCGCAGGAGATTGGCCAGGCGCAGCGCGCGGGTATCGGTGGGATAGGGCAGGTCGACCGAGGTGTGGTCAGTCGTGCGAACCAGATCGACGAGCACGCTGGCCAGGCGCGCTTCCGGGGAGTCCGCCGCGTAGTCCCACGGCGCGGACGCGCAGCTGGCAATGACCTCGCGCATCAGGGGGCTCACTGCGACCACGCGGCATTGCGCGCCGTCGGGCATGGGATAGACGTCGGGATCGATGTAGAGCACCCGCGTGTGCGCCGGCCGCCTGACCAGCGTGGAATGCAGGGTGCCGCTGCCGATCCAGATGGCGCGGGTGGCGGGCAGCACCCATTCGCCGACGCTGGTGGTGACGTGGATGACGCCGCTGGCCGCGCATAACAGCTGATGCCGCCGGTGGGCGTGGGGCGCCTGATCGGCCGGCATCCATTCCTCCATCAGGCCTACGACCGGCGCGGTGGCGAGGTCGGGGTCCGGCATGGCCGCGAGGGGCTCGGGGGCGCGTGCGGCGGCAGGTTGGCGGGTATTCGACATAAGACGGCCAAGTATAGACAGAATCCGCCACGCGCTCCTGATAACTTGGACCGCTTCCAAAACGCGTGTTTGCGTCCATTCGTCCAGGCGTTCACGCGGTTCACATCAGGAGTTCGTTTTGCAGCAGGCTGACATTCACACCCCGGGCAGGCCACTGGCCGCTCAGGACCAGGCCGCGTCGCTGCGGGCGCCCAAGCGCGCCACGCAGTTGTCGCTGTTCATCGCAGGGTTCGCCTTGTCGTCGTGGGCGCCGCTGGTGCCGTTTGCGCAGCAGCGTCTGGGCGCCGATGCGGCCACGCTGGGTTCCGTGTTGCTGTGCCTGGGTCTGGGCGCCGTGATCGGCATGCCGGGCGCGGGCGCGCTGGTGGGGCGCGTGGGTTGCAAGGCCCTGATCGTGACGGCAGGCCTTGTCCTGGCAGCCGTGCTGCCGCTGATGGCGATTGCATCGACCGCGTTCTCGTTGGGTCTGTGCCTGTTGATCTTCGGCGCGGCCACCGGCGCCATCGACGTGGCGGCGAACGTGCATGGCACCGAGGTCCAGCGCATTGCCCGGCAGCCGCTCATGTCGGGATTCCATGGGCTGTACAGCATCGGGGGGCTCGTTGGCGCTGCTGCAATGACGGCGATCATTGCCGCTGGCGCCAGCGCGGCGGCCGCAACCCTCGCCGCCGGTCTGGTCATCGCGCTGTGCGTGCTGCGGGCCGCGCCCGGCTTTCTGGTCCTGCCGCCAGCAAAAACGGGGCCGTTGCTGATCGTGCCCCGAGGAGTCGTGGCCGGTATCGGCCTGCTGGCGATGGTGATCTTCCTGGCCGAAGGTGCCATGCTGGACTGGAGCGCGCTGCTGCTGTCGCGCGACAAGGGCGTGGACCAGCGGTTTGCCGGCGTGGGGTATTCGGTCTTTGCGTGCGCCATGACGCTGATCCGCTTTGTGGGCGACCGGCTCGTGACGCGAGCGGGTGAGCGCGTGGTGCTGGTCGCGGGCTTTCTGATCACGGCGGGCGGTTTGGCGCTGGCGGCGTGGAGCAGCCACCTGGCCGTCGTGTATCCCGCCATCGCCTTGGCTGGGCTTGCCGCCGGCAATGTCGTGCCGATCCTCTTTTCACTGGCGGGACGCCAGACCCTCATGCCGCCGTCGCAGGCAATCGCGGCGGCCAGCATGCTGGGCTATCTGGGCGTGCTGCTGGGACCTGCGGTGCTCGGCTACGCCGCGCATGCCGTGGGTCTGATCGACGCGTTTCTCTGGCTTGCGGGATTGGTGGCGCTGTCGGCGGTTGCCATTCGCCTCGTGGTGCGGCGGTAAACGCCACCCGCTTTACGGCATCGCCGCGACGCGCCGCCGGAAGAGGTCTGCCATGGTGGCGGCCGCCAGCGATAGCGGGGTGCCCTGCAGCGTCATGATGCCGATGCTGGCGACCGGCATCGGCACGTCCGCGCGGATGCGCCGGGCCTCGTCGCCGTAGGGCTTGATGTCGAGCATGCCGGACGGGCAGATGATGAGCGCGTCGCTACGGGTCATGAGGCTCCACATGACGCCAAAGGTGTCGCATTCGATGACGCGCGCAGGCTCGGGCAGGCCGTGCGCGCGCAGGCCCCGCAGAAAGGCTTCGGTATGGCTGCCGCCAGAGACGTTGAGCAGCCATTCGCAGCCGCGGATATCGTCCCAGCGCCGCGCGCGCGCCAGCGGATGGCCTTTGCGGCAGGCGATCATGAATTCCAGCGGGCGCAGTTCCTCGAATTCGAACTCCTGACCGCCAGCGCCGTCGTTCATGCGCGAGGCCAGCGCAAAATCAAGCGCGCCGTTGCGCAGCGCCGGCTGCACCGAGGCCAGCAGGCCTTCCGAGACCTTGACCTGCGCGGCCGGCATGCTGGTCCGGAATTCGGCCAGCACGTCGGGCAGCACGCTAAGCATGACCATCGGCGTCACGCCGACCGCCACCCTGGCCTGCGCGCCGCTGAGCAATTGGCGGATGTCCTGGCGCGCCAGCGCGAGTTGCGCCTGCGCCAGGCGGGCCCGCACCGTCAGATGCTCGCCGCATTCGGTGACGGCGATGCCCTTGGGGCTGCGCGTCAAGAGCGGTGCGTCCAGTTCGGTTTCGAGTTCCTTGATGGCCTTGGTGACAGCGGCCTGGCTGAGGTGCAGGCTGCGTGCGGCGGCGCGGATGCTGCGCAGTTCGGCCACTTTCAGCCACGCGCGCAGTTGATGGTCTTTCATGACGGCTTTTCGGCTGACAACCTGGGGTGGTCACCTTAACAAAAATATAGCCTTACATGCAGCGCGGGCGATCCCTAAGCTGATCGTCGATCAGGCCCGGCAAGACCGAGAGGCCTGGCCCGAAAAAAGCGCTTCAGGAGAATGCCATGCCGATCATTGCCCGCCGTGCCGTTTCCTTGTTTCTTGTCATGCTGGCCGCCACCGCTGCCGGCGCCGCCCGCGCCGACTGGCCGGAACGGCCGATCAAGCTCATCGTCCCGTACGCCGCGGGCTCCGGTCCCGACGTGGTGCTGCGCCCGATCGCCGACGCGCTGGGCCGCGAACTGGGGCAGCCGGTCATCGTGGAAAACCGGGGCGGGGCAGGCGGCATCGTCGGCACGCAGGCCCTGGCGTCGGCGCCGCCCGATGGCTACACCATCGGCTTTGGCAACATCGTCACGCTGGCGATCAACAAGAGCATGTACGCCAAGCTGCCCTACGACCCGCAGCGCAGCCTGGCGCCCGTCAGCCTGGCCATCAGCAACGCGCTGGTGCTGATCGCGCGCAACGGCTTGCCGGCCAACAACGTGCAGGAGCTGGCCGCGTATGCAAAAAAGAATCCCGGCAAGGTCAGCGTGGGATCGCTGGGGGTGGGTTCCAGCGCGCACCTGGCGGGCGAGATGCTCAAGAGCGAGACCGGCACCACCATGCTGCACGTGCCGTACAAGAGCGGCCAGCAGGCCGTGGTGGATCTGGCCGGCGGGCAGCTTGACGTGATGATCGACAACGTTGCGGGGGTTCTGCCCTTCATCCGTTCGGGGCAGGTCAAGGTGCTGGGCGCCACCAGTTTGAAGCGCGTGCCGGTGCTGCCGGAGGTGCCGACACTGGACGAGTCGGGCTTAAAGGGCTTCGAGGTGGTGTCGTGGGGCGGCATCGTGACGCCGGCGGGCGTGCCTAAGCCGGTGATCGACAAATTGAATGCCGCCGTCGCCAAGGCGCTGCTGGACTCGGCGGTGCAGAAGCAGAACGAGACCCTGTCCGTCGACGCCACGCCGTCAACGCCGGAGCAGTTTGCCAGCCTGATCGCCGCCGAGATTCCGCGCTGGGCTGCGATGGTGAAGCAATCCGGCGCGTCGGCAGACTGAACGGACCGGTGCCGGACCGGCGTTGAAGAACGGACTTCAAGGAATTGGGAGACAACATGACGAACGCACTCTGGCGCTGGAACGCGCTCGACCTGGCCCGCGCCATCCGCAACGGTGAAGTATCGAGCCGCGAGGCCGTGCAAAGCTGCCTGGACCGCGGCCAGGCGGTCAATCCGGCCTTCAATCCGCTCACGGAAACCTATGCCGAGCAGGCGCTGCGCGCCGCGGATGAGGCCGACGCGGCGGTGCGCGGCAAGCGGGAGCTGGGCGCGCTGCATGGCGTGCCGGTCACGATCAAGGCCAACGCGGATCTGGCGGGCACGGCCACGACCAACGGCGTGACGGCCTACCGCGACCTCATCGCGCAGGAGAACAATCCGGCGGTCGACAACTGGCTGCGCGCGGGTGCGATCGTCATCGGACGCACGAATGTCCCGGCGTTTTCCTGGCGCTGGTTCAGCGACAACGATCTGCATGGCCGCACCGTCAATCCGTTCGATGTGGCGCGCACGCCGGGCGGCTCCAGCGGCGGGGCGGCGGTGGCGGCCGCGCTGGGCGTCGGGCCGCTTGCGCATGGCAGCGACCAGGGCGGCTCGATTCGCTATCCTGCGTATGCGTGCGGCGTGGCGGGACTGCGGCCCTCGCAGGGCCGGGTGCCGGGCTACAACGCCACGCAGCGATCGGAGCGCCCGGTGGCCTCGCAGATGGCGGCCACGCAAGGCCCGCTGGCGCGTACTGTCGCCGATCTGAGGCTCGGCTTGGCGGCGATGGCGGGGGGCGACGCGCGCGACCCCTGGTGGGTGCCGGCGCCGCTCGACTTTCCCGATGTGAACGACAACCGTCGCGTTGCGCTGTTTGCGGGCACGGCGGAGCACCAGGCCGACGCCGCGGTGGCCGACGCGCTGCAACGCGCGGCCGGCTGGCTGCAGGACGCCGGTTATCTCGTCGAGGTTGCCGAGCCGCCGCAGTTCGACGCCGCGGCCGCGCTGTGGCTGGACGTGCTGATGAACGAAGCCGCCGGTTCCATGCGGCGCGAGATCGAACGCGCCGGCGACCGCGCCATCCAGAACGCCTACCAGAGCATGCTGGCGCACACGCCGCACCGGGACAAGGACGGCTTCATTCAGGCGATGGCAATGCGCACGACGATCCTGCGCGAATGGGGCCGCTTCTTTGAGCGCTATCCGGTCCTGTTGATGCCCGTGTCTTTTGCGCTGCCTTTCCCGGTGGATCGGGATCAGCAGGGCGCGGACGTGATGGCGGACATCCTGCGGGCGCAGAGCCCGTTGATATCGACGGCGATCCTGGGGCTGCCGGGACTGTCGGTGCCCGTGGGCCTGGCGGGCGGCGTGCCGGTCGGGGTGCAGCTGGTGGCGGGACGGTTCCGCGAAGACCTGTGCCTGGCGGCTGGCGAAGCCATCGAGGCGCGGGCCGGCTGGTCGGTGCTGGACCAGCTGGACGCGTGAACGCGGCGCGTCCTCGTCTCAGCGGGACGTGCCGGTGTCTTGCAGGCGCGCGTGGATTGTCGCGCCCAACGCTGCGCCATGCACGGCCAGATGCGCGCCCAGTTGAATGGCTTGCAGGATCTCGCTGCGCGTCAGGCCTCGTGCAAGTCCTTCGCCTATGAGCGCGCGCGTGCTGGCCATGTCGCCCTGCGTGAAGCACGCGTGCAAGGCAATGCGAACCAGCAGGCGTTCATTCCGCGTCAGACCGCCGTCGGGCGCGCCGCCTTCCAGGAAATCGAGCAGGACGGCGACATAGCCAGAATCCTGCGCCGCCAGCCGCAACAGGCTGGGCGCCTGCTCCGGCCACAACGCGGCGATGCGGGCGCGCAAGGGATCCTGCGCGTCCAGTGCCGGTAGCGGCGCGGCGTCGTGCAGCAGATCAGCGGCCAGAAGGACCGCGCTCAAGCCCTGCAGGGTCACCAGATGCAGCACGTCGAAGACGTCGGCATCCGTGGCGCCGGCGTCGCGCGCCATGCGCAGATGGGTGGTGAGCCCTGCTTCGTAAAGATGCGTTGCCGATGCGTCCAGCGCCACGTAGATCAGCTCGACCATGCGCGGCGGCAGCGGACCCGTGCTGGCGGGATGGCCGGCGTAGTCCGCATAGTGCGCGAGGAATCCCGGATTGGCGCGCAGCATCGCGTCGGTCCACGGTCGCCAATAGCCGCGCGCGGCGATGAAGCGCGCCTTGATCTCGTCCAGATCGCTTATTGGCTGCATAGCACCTGACCCGTGAGGTATTGCGCCTGCGCGCCCGCGACGAAGCGCAGCAGCGGCGCCAGCGCCTCGGGCGCGGCGCCCGGCGCAACCTGCACCGCGTTGATGCGGCGCGCCGCGGGTCCCCATTCGCAGGCCAGCGAGGCCACGAGCATCCGCGCGGCTGCGTGATCGCCGGCATGCTCCCACGCCAGATCCTCGCCGCCGGGCAGCAGCAGCGTGAGGCTGCCGGGTCCGTTCAGGTCGAAGCGACGCGCCGCATGCAGCGCTGCCGCCAGGCGTTGTCCCGGCGGGCTGGACAGTACCGTGGCATCCAGCACGGCGGCATAGCCGCCGCCAGCATCGTCGTCCCGCAGCCAGGGCCAATCGCCCCGCACGGTCAGCGACAGGGGCGCGTCGATTTGAATGCGGTTTTCAGTCGCGGCCGGCGCATAGGTCTGGCTGCCGCCGTACACCGATGAGCCTCCATCCACGCACAGCAGACTGCCAGCCAGGGGCGCGGCCTGCGCGCCTGCGATAAAGACCAGGGCGCAGGCGATTTCGTCGGAATCGGCCAGCCGGCCCAGCGGAATCTTGGCGACCGCGCGCGTGGGGTCCAGGCGGCCGGATGCGATCAGGCCCTCAACCAGTTCCGTTTGCACATACCCCGGGCACAACACGGTGACGCGAAGTCCGGGATCGGCCTGCGCCAGCGCGCGGCTTTGCGCGATCAGGCCGGCTTTGCTGGGGCTGTAACCGCCGCGCCACGGGATGGCGCGCAGCCCCGCGCCCGAGGCCACGTTGACGATACGCGCGCCCGCGGCGAGGCAACCGCGCAGGGCGCTGACCACGCGCGCGGGCGCGTGCAGGTTCAGGTCCAGCAGCCGCTGCCAGTCTTCGTCCGTCTGGTCGACGGTGGGACGATTGCTGCTGTCCGTCATGCCCGCGTTGTTGATGATGGCGTCCAGTCGCGGCATGCCGTCCGCCAGCGCAGCAATCTGGCGGACATCGGTCAGGTCCGTCACGCAGGCAAGATGGTTCTGGCCTGCGCGGACGGGCAGTTCCGCCTGCAGCGCCTGCAACGCCAGCGCGTTGCGATCGACCAGCACGCAGCGATGGCCCGCGGCCGCCAGCCGGCGGGCCGTCGCCCGGCCAATGCCGCTGGCCGCGCCGGTGAGCAGGACGGTGTCCATCAGAGCGTCGTGAACGTGATGCCGCCGTCGACCACCAGCGCCTGTGCGGTGATGAAGCGCGCTTCGTCGCTGGCCAGGAACACGATGGCGTCGGCAATGTCGTCTACCGTGCCCAGGCGGCCCATCGGCGTGCTCGCAACGCGTTGCGCGTCGCGCTCGGCGTTGCGGTTGCGCTGCGTGCCTTCCGTGGGCACCGCTGACGGGCACACGGCGTTCACCCGGATGCGGCGCGCGCCCAGTTCGGCGGCCGCCGCGCGCGTCACGCCCAGCACGCCTGATTTGATGCCGGAATAGACCATCGAACTGGGGGCGGACTTGAGCGCCGCGGTTGACGCCACGTTGACGATGGCGCCGCCGCGGTCGGGGTCCATGACCTCGGCGGCGGCCTGGATGCCCCAGATGACGGCCTTGAAGCCGATGTCCAGCATGCGTTCCAGCGTATCGGCCTGAATCTCCAGCACGCTCTGATAGCGGACCCATGCCGCGTTGTTGACCAGGATGTCCAGGCGCGAGCCTTGTTCGGCGGCCTGTCGCACCGCTTGGCCGATGCCTTCACGCGTGGCGACGTTCTGCACGACGGGAAAGGCCTTGCCGCCTTCGGCGGTGATGCCGGCGACGGCCTCGTCCACCAATTCCTGCTTGAGGTCGTTGACGCCGACCGTGGCGCCGCGCGCGGCGAGCAGGCGCGCGGTGGCCCGGCCGATGCCGGCGCCCGCGCCGGTGACGAGCGCGACGCGCCCGGCGAGATCTTGTGCCATGGTGTCTTCCTATACCGATTGAATGAATGTGCGGCCGTTGCCGCTGGCCAGACCCGCGAAGGCGGCGTCCAGCTTGCGCACCGCGCGCAAGGCGCGATGCAGGGGCAGCTCCCACGTGAAGCCCATGCCGCCGTGCAGGTGGATGGCTTTCTCGATGACGAAGGCCGCGTTGGCGAGCGCGCCGGCCAGCGCGGGCCGCGTGTCGCGCGGCGCGCCGTATTCGTCGGCTTGCGTGGCGCGGCGGATCGCGGCGCTGGACACGTCCTGCAGCAGCCGCATGCGGGCCAGCAGGTGGCGCACGGCCTGCTTGGCCGACAGGGGGCGGCCGAACTGCACGCGGGTCGCCATGTACTCGGCCGCGGCCTGCAGGGCGCCTTCGGCGGCGCCGTTGGCGAACTCGGCAAGCAGCAGCTGCGCCTGGCGCTGGAGCGCGTCCCAGGCCCGAGCATCCAGCCGCGCCAGCACGGGCGCGCTGTCCAGCGCGATCCACGCTTGCGGGTGATCGGGATCGAGCGCTGCCTGTTCATCGCGGGCCAAGGCGCTGGCATCGATCAGCGCGGCGCCCTCGCCATCAGCCACCAGCACCCAGTCCGCCGGGCCGTTGTCCAGACGGGCGTGGCCCGACTGCAGGCTGCCTTGCCACGCGATGCCGGCCAGGCGCTCGCCGGCGGCCAGTGCGGCGGCCTGCGGCGTGCCGGCCAGCGCGCCGGCAAGCAGGATCTGTTCGGGCAGCGGCAGCGGCAGGCGCAGGCGTCCGGCGGCGTGCGCGATCGGCAGCGCGAAATCGAGCGAGAGGCCCAACCCGCCGTCTTCCTCGGTCGCCATCACGCCGGTCAGGCCGGCCTGCGCCAGCACCTGGGCCATGGCGCCGGAATCCGGGCGGGAAAGGGCATCGGTGATCGCGGCTTCGGCGGCCTGGGCAAATTCCTCGGGCCGCAGTTCTTCGTGGCTCATGTCAGGTCCTTGGGCAGATTCATGACGCGCTGCGCGATGACGTCCAGCTGCACTTCGGTGGTGCCGGCGTAGATGGTCTCGGCACGCGAGAAGAGGTAGGCAGTGGTAAAGGCCTTCTGGGCGCGGCGCGCCAGGGGGCTCGAGTGCGGGCCGACCTGCGACAGCAGCGACAGTGCCAGGCCGGCAAAGGCCTGGTGGCATTCCGACCAGTAGAGTTTGGTGAGCGATCCGCGCGCGCCGATGGTCTCGCCACGCAGCATGCGTGCCACCGTGAGTTCCACCAGACCCTTCAGGCCGTCGATCTCGCTGAGCAGATCGCCGACACGGCGCTGGACATAGCCGTCGTCGAGTGCGGGCGCCAGTTGCGCATCGGACTTGCAGGCCGCAATGAGCTGGCGCAATTCGCACTCGAAGCGCCACGGGCGATACATGCGGTTGGTGGCGCGCTCGATGGACAGCACGCGGATGGCGGCGTTCCAGCCTTCGTCCGGCGCGCCCAGGCGTGCGCTGTCGGGCACCACCACGTCGTCGAAGAACACCTCGGCAAAGGACTCCTTGCCGTCGATGGACTTGATGGGAACGACGCGGATGCCCGGCGTGTCCATCGGCACCGCGAACATCAGCAGGCCGCGGTGCTTGTCGGCGACCGTGCCGGTGCGCGTCAGCAGCAGGCAGTAATGTGCCTTGGCCGCGCCGCTGGTCCAGATTTTCTGCCCGTTGATGCGCCACGTGTCGCCTTCCTGCACGGCCTTGGTGCGCAGCCGCGCCAGATCCGAGCCGGCGTCCGGTTCCGAAAATCCCTGGCACCAGTACTGCCGCATCGCCAGAATCGCGGGCAGGAATTCCTGCTTCTGCTGCTCGGTGCCCACGGCCATGATGATCGGCCCAGCCAGTTCCTTGCCGATCGAACTGACGCTTTCGGGCATGGGCAACGCGCCGATCTCCTTGTTCACCGCCAGGTGCTCGCGCAACGTCAACCCGTGGCCGCCGTAGGCCTTGGGCCACGTCATGCCGGCGAGACCGGCCTGATACATCGCGGCCTCCCAGGCGCTGCTTTCGGCAAGCGTGGGCGCGCGCCAGTCCGGGCTGTCGGCGCGCATGAAATCGGGCAGGTTGGCGCGCAGCCAGGTGCGCGCATGCTGGCGGTAGACCTCGGGGCCTGCGGCCGGGTCGGGGACCGTGGCAAGTTGTTCGAATTGCATGGCTGTCCTCAATGGGCGGGCGCGGCGCGCGGGATCATCAGCGCGTCCAGCACGACCACGCCTTGGCCCTGCGGCCGGACCAGAATGGGGTTCATGTCGATCTCGGAGACGTCGTCGCGATGGCGGTAGGCGAACGCCGACAGGCGCGCCACGCTACGCGCGGCGGCGGCGATGTCGGCCTTGGGCTGGCCCCGCGCGCCGTCCAGGATGGCGAACATCTTGAGCGAGCGGATCATCTCCGCGGCCTCGTCCTCGGTCACGGGTGCGGCCTGCACGGCCACGTCCTTCAGCACCTCGGCATAGATGCCGCCCATCCCGACCATGACGATGGGGCCGAAGACGGGGTCTTGCGACACGCCGGCGATCAGTTCGGTGCCGCCCGCGACCATCGGCGCGACCAGGATGCCATCGATGCGAGCGCCGGGCGCATGGCGCGCGACGTTGGCCAGGATGCGGGCGTGGCCGTGGCGCACGGCGTCGGCGTCGGTCACATTGAGCAGCACGCCGCCGGCTTCCGTCTTGTGCGCGACGTCTTCGGAGGCGATCTTGAGCACGACGGGATAGCCGATGGCCTCGGCCGCACGCACCGCGTCGTCAGCACTGCGAGCGATGATCTCGCGCGGCACGTCGATGCCGGCGTTGCCCAGCGCCTGCTTGGCGTGGAATTCGTTGCGGAACACAGCGGGATCGACGGGTTCGGCGGCGGGCAGCGCGGTGTCGGCATAAGCGGCCGCGCGCAGCTTGCCCAGCTTTACCAGGCCTGACAGCCCCGTCGCCGCGGCGTCGATGCTGGAGAACACCAGAATGCCCAGCGCGTTGATCTGCTCGACGGCGTCGGCGGGCCCCTGGCTGATGACCATCAGCAGGCGGTCAGGATGGCTGGCGCGCACCTGGGCCAGCGCCTCCAGATAGATGCCGCGCAGCCGGGTGTTGTAGAGCGACAGCGACATGAAGAGCGCAAGCGAGCTGGCCGACGGATCGTCCAGCAAGGCCGTCAGCATCTTGAGCAGGATGTCGGGACGGCTGGACATCTGGGCGGACGCGTCCACCGGATTGCCGGTGCTGGCCGTCGGCACGGCTTCCAGGATGCGCCGCTGGGTGTCGGGCGCGAGGGCGGGCAGCGCAAGGCCGGCCTCGCTCATGGCGTCGGCCATCATGATGCCGAAGCCGCCGGACGCGGCAACGAGCGTGACCGCGTCGCTCGCCGGCAAGCGATCGGGCATGAGCAGCGAGGCCGCGTGGCCGATGTCGATCAGGGCTTCGACCGAGCGCACGCGCAGCACGCCGTGCCGGCGGAAGACCGCGTCGATCACCGCGTCCGAGCCAGTGAGGGCGCCCGTGTGCGAGGCGGCGGCCGCCTGGCCTTTCTCGGTGGAGCCGATCTTCAGGATGATGACGGGCTTGCCCTTGCCGCGCGCAAGGCGCAATGCGTCGATGAGCTTTCCGGCATTCCGGCAAGTTTCCATGCAGCACAGGATGATGCGCGTGTCCGGATCCTCGGCCAGCGCGGCAATGCCATCGGCGGCGTCCACATCCGCCTCGTTGCCGGTCGCGATGAAGCGGCTGACGCCCATGCCGCGCCGGGCGACGCTCTGCATCGTGTGGCTGCCCACGTTGCCGGACTGCGACACGATACCCACGTGGCCGACGGGCGGCATGTTCTCTTCCAGCGCGATGGAAAAAGAGCCGATCAGGCGTTCGGCGACGTTGACGGTGCCCAGGCAATTCGGGCCCAGGACGCGCATGCCGTGTTCGCGGGCGATCGCCACCAGCTCGGTCTGTAGCGCCGCGCCTTGCGGACCGGCCTCGGTAAATCCGGCCGACAGGACGATGGCCGCCTTCACGCCGCGCGCGGCGCAGTCGCGCAGCGCGGCAGGCGTGGCGGCGGCGGGCACGGCCAGGATGGCGAGTTCCGGCGAGGTGGGCGTGTCCTTCACCGACGTGTAGGCCGGCAGTCCCTGGATGGTTCCGCCCTTGGGGTTGATGGGATACACGGCGCCGCGGTAGCCATGCTTGATCAGCATGTGCACGGGGCGGCCACCGATTTTGGTGATCTCATCGGAGGCGCCGATCACGGCGATGCCCGACGCCTGGAAAAAGGGGGCCAGCCCCGCGCCGGGGCGTTGATTCTGCTGCGTCATGCTCAACGTCCCTTGAATTGCGGCTGGCGCTTTTCCAGGAACGCCATGCGAGCCTCGCGCGCGTCTTCGGTCTTGGCGAGCGCCATCGTGAAGTCCTGCTCGAAGCGATAGGCGTCGCGCTGGGGCATCAGGTCCACCATGTTGGCCGCGCGCTTGGCGTACAGCACGGCGAGCGGCGCCTTGGCGGCGATTTCGTGCGCCAGCGCCAGCGCGGCGGGCAGCAGCTGATCGGGGGGCAGCACGTCTTCCAGCACGTTGCGGCGCAGCAGGTCGTGCGCGGTTAGGCGCTGTCCGGTGTAGAACATGCGGCGCAGCGTCGAGCGCCCGAACAGCGTGCGCAGCATGGAAGCGCCGCCGGCCAGACCGACATTGATCTCGGGCATGCCGAACGTGGCGTTATCGGACGCATACATGATGTCGCAGGCAGCCATGAGGCCCAGTCCCGCGCCGAGCGCCGCGCCGTTGACAGCGGCGATGACGGGTTTGGCGCACTCCTTGATGGCGTTGCCGGTCTCGCGAGTGATGCGGTTGTGTTCCAGAAAGTCGCCGGCGATGTCGGCGTTGGGGCGGTCCTTCAGGTCCGCGCCGGCGCAGAAGACCGTGCCATTACCGGTCAGTACTGCGCAGCGGATGTCCTCGCGCTCGGAGATCTCGTCGAAGATCGCCACGATGCGCCGGCGCATGTTGCGGTTCAACGCGTTGACCGGCGCGTTGTTCAGGGTGACCAGGGCAACGCCCTCGTTGACTTCGAACGTGACGGGGGTGTCGCTCATGCGTGCACCTCGTTCGACTGGGCATGGACAGTGGGGCGCCGGGCGCCGCGGGCGTGCTGCATAGAAGTCTCCTCGGGCCGGTTCGACCCGTCTTGTCCGCAGTCCGTGCCGGGCGGCGCCGGACTTTTTTTTGATTTTAGGAAGGGGTTCCTGCCCGATCTACGCCAAAAACGGTGGTTGTGTTCTGCAGGAATGCCGCATATTCCGGCCCACTCCGAGCCGATACCATGGGGAAGAAAACCGGCTGAAAGCCGGATTTGAAGGAGCGAGGCGGAAGATGCTGATTGAACGGATCGGGACGCTGCGCGCGGCCCTGGGCGAATGCCCGGTGTGGAATGCAGCGCGCGGGCAGTTGTGGATGGCGGACTGCCGCAAGGGGCTGATCCTGGCCGTGACACCCGACTCTGGCAGCGTGCAACGCTGGCAGTTGCCCGCGCCGCTGGGTTCCTTTGCGTTCAACGGCGAGGACGAACTGGTGGTGGCGCTGAAGGAGTCGTTTGCGCGCTTTTGGCCAGCTGACGGCAGCCTGCGGACGCTGGCCAGTATCGAGGATAGTCACCCGAATCTGCGGTTGAACGACGGCACGCCCTTGCCGGACGGCAGCTTCGTGGCGGGGACCATGCACATCTACCGCGAGGCCGGGGAGCCGCCGCTGGGCGGCTTGTATCGCCTGGATCCCGCCGGCCATCTTGACCGCATCGACGAGGGATTGGGGGTCGTCAACGGGCCGGCCCTGCATCCGGATGGCACGCACCTTTACGTGTGCGACAGTTCGGTGCGCAAGATCTACCGCTACCGCATGGACGCGCAGGGCAGGTTGTCGGAACGCGAAGTCTTCGTCGATACGGACGTGCTGGCGTCGGCGCCCGACGGCTGCTGTTTCGATCGCGACGGCGGGTTATGGACGGCGCTGGTGCATGCCGGCGCCATCGTCAGGTTCGACCGCGACGGAAAACTGGATGCGCGCATTGATCTGCCGGTCGCCCACCCCGCGTCGCTGTGCTTTGGCGGGGACGGCCTGACCGACCTGTACGTCACATCCATCAGTGACAGCGGGCGCCTGTCGGCGGACGGCCCCATGGACGGCGCGCTGCTGCGCGTGCGCGGCACGGGTTATGCCGGCGCGCCGCGTCCGCACTGCCGGATCCGGCCGCAAGCCTGATGCCTGCCGGCGCGTCAGTCGCCGGTGGCCGGCTTGCCGTACGCGGCAAATCGCAGTTCCGCGCCGGACACGTGCGAGGCCACGAAGTCCAGGAACAGCCGGATCTTCACGGGGATCATGGCGGTGTCCAGGATGGTGGCGTACATGCCTTCTTCAAACGTCGTGTTGGTGACACGGTAATCGGCGCATAACCGCACCAGCGTGCCGCGCTCGATGTCGTGGTGCACGGTGTAGTCGTCCAGCAGCGCAATCCCTTCGCCCAGCCGGGCCAGTTCCAGCAACGCCACGCCGTTGTTGGTGACGTGCCGCGGCTTGATCAGCACCTCGTCGATGGCGTCGCGCTGCTTGAAGCGCCAGCAGGTCTGGTCGCCGGGCAGCAGATACGCCAGGCAGTCATGCTGCGAGATATCCGCGGGCCGCGTGGGCAGGTCGCGATTCGCCAGGTAGGCCGGCGAGGCCACCAGATAGCGTTCGCTCTTGAACAGGATGCGCCGCTTCAGGCCGGCCTCGACGGGCGGCGAGATGCGAAAGTCGATGTCGAAGTTATTGCGCCGCAGATCGGTCTTGGCTTCCGACAGCACGAGTTCGATGTGGATCTCGGGATAGGCCTCGCGGAACGCGGCGACAAGCTGCGGCAACACGCCCAGGCCGAACATCATGCGCGAATGCACACGCAGGATGCCCTTGGGCGCGGCGCGGATTTCGGTGATGTTGCGGTGCGCCTCGTTGATGTTCCAGAGGATGGTTTCGAGCTGGCGCGCGTATTCCTGGCCGGCTTCGGTCAGCACGACCTGCCGCGTGGAACGCAGCAGGAGCTTCACGTTGAGCTCGTTTTCGAAGTCGGTGATCATGCGCGACACCGAGGTGGCGGAGATGCCGAACTGGCGCGCGGTTTCCGAGAAGCTCTCGGTCTTCGAGATCGACAGAAAGAGCTCCATTGCGCGCAGTCTGTCCATCATTCCTCCACTTTATGCAGCACAGAACGCCGCTTTTCTTGTATTCCAGCCCATGACTACCGGCCTCTAGAATTTCCTCAAGGATTCAAGCATCAATGAGGAGACACAATGGAATTCGGCGTATTCATTCTGGCGCAGCAACGAGGTTACCACCAGTCCTCCGCGCAAGTCATCAACAACTCCATCGAGCAGACGGTGGCGGCCGAGCAAGCCGGGTTCAACACGGCCTGGTATGCCGAGCACCATTTCAACAACTATTCGCTGTCGCCGTCGCCGTTGATGACGGTGGCGCATGCGGCCGCGAAGACCAGCCGCATCCGTCTGGGCACGGCGGTGTGCATCCTGCCGCTGTACCACCCCGCGCGCTTCCTGGCCGAAGTCGGCTTTGTGGACACGGTGTCCAACGGCCGCCTGGAACTGGGTGTCGGATCGGGTTACCAGCAGTTCGAGTTCGAGCGCTTTGGCGTGCAGCTGGAAGAGTCGGGCGCGATCTTCAATGAGTTCCTGGACGTCATCCCCAAGGGTCTGACGCAGAAGATCTTCGAGCATGACGGCAAGTTCCTGAAGATTCCGCCCAGCTCGATCGCGGTGCGCTGTGTACAGGATCCGATGCCGCCGCTGTGGATCACGTCGGGCAATCCGGTGACGCTGAGCCGCGGCGTTCGCGAGAACCACAACCTGTTCGTGACCGCACTGCTCAAGGGCAACGACGCCATCGCCGAGCTGCGAGGCCGGCTTGAGAAAGTGGCCGACGACAACGGCAAGGATCTGGACCGCGACGTGAAGTTCGGCTTCCTGCGCTGCGGCTATGCGTCAGACAACAAGGCCGAGATCGACGCCTATCTGGATTGCGCGCGCTTCCAGCGCCGCATTTCCGAAAGCCTGAAGTTCCGCCGCGCGCAGAGCGACGACGGCTATATGGTCAAGGAAGTGCCGTCCGAAACGGATCCGACTTTCGAGCAACTGCGCAAGAATCTGCCTGTGGGATCGGTCAACGAAGTCATCGACAAGATGCTGGAAGAGATCAGCATCCTGCGGCCCAAGCACATCGCGCTGCAAACGCAGCTTGGCGATTTCGACCAGAAGACGATGCTCAAGCAGATCGAACTCTGGGGCGACAAGATCATTCCCGCGATCCGCAAGGAAGTCGGCAGTACGACAGTCCTTGCCTGAAGGAGGGCAACATGCGTATCTACTTGAGCAACGCCGGCGCTATCGCGCTGCGCGATGCGGCCGATTTCGGCCGCCTGGATGTCATGGCGGATCCGCAGCCCGCGGACAGGCTGGAACGTGCGATCGCCCGCATTGGCCGGCGCGAGGACGAGCGGCACGTGCGGTTGTCGCCGTCGGTGCTGCGCTTTCTGTCGCAGCACGCGGGCGATCCGGCGTGGGAGGCCAGCTTCACGAAGATGGTGGATTACGCGGCGCGGCATGGTTGGGTCGATGAAAGGGGCGACATTCGCGCGCACATGGTGGTCAACGATTGCGACGAGGTGGTGTCCGTCGATGACTTCAAGGCGGCGATGCGCTCGCTGCCGGCGGGCATCAGCGCCGTCAGCACGGGCGACGGCGCCGACATGGCAGGGATGATCGTTTCCAGCCTCACGTCGATCTCTGCCGACCCGCCCATGGTCGGATTCTTTGTGCAGCAGAGCGCGTCGGCGCATGCGCCGCTGCTGCGAAACGGCCGCTTTGTCGCCAACATCCTGGGAGAAGGCCATGGCGAAGTGATCGAGGCCTTCATGAAGAATCCTCAGGGCAGGGCGCGGTTCGCCCAAGGCGGTTGGGTGATGAACGAACATGGCGCGCCCGTGCTGCCCGATGCGCTGGCCAGCATCGAGTGCGACATCGTCTGCACCGAGAAACTGGGCACGCACGATCTCATCGTGGGCAAGATCCGCAGGACCGCCTGCCGGGAGGCGCGCCCGGTGATCAACTTCCAGTCCGCCACGCACGGCATCGCGCCGGCGCGGATTCAATGAACGCCGCATCTGCCTGAACGGACAAGCCCGCCAGATTGGCGGGCTTGTCATTGGGAAAGGGCGGTTCAATCGAGGACGATGTGATTTTCCTGGATGACCTTGCCCCAATACTGCCGGTCGGTCTCCAATTGCGCCTCCAGCGTCTGCGGGCCGCCGGCTTTCTCGGTCTGGCCGTTGGCAACGAGCAGCTTTCGGAAGCTCTCGGATTGGACGATCTTGATGGCGGCCGTGGAATAGGCCTCTACGATCGCGTCGGGCGTTCCCTTGGGCGCATGCAGCGCAGTCCAGTAGCTGGCCTTGAGTTGGGGATAACCCAGTTCCGTCACGCAGGGCACTTCCGGCAGCGCCGGATCGCGCTGGTCGGTCGTAAGCGCCAGGATCTTCACCGCGCCCGCTTTCTGGTGGTCGGCCAGGGCGATGGGCGTCATGTAAGAGAGGTCGTTGCGCCCGGTGATGAGGTCGATCAGGCTGGTGGGCGTGCTCTTGTAGGGCACGGCGGTAAGCGGGATGCCCAGCGTCTTGGACATGATCAGCCCGTATAGATCGGTGACGCTGCCGGGGCCCAGCGATCCGTAGGTGAGCGCGCGATTCTCGTTTTTTGCGTAGGCGACCAGTTCCGCGAGGGAATTGACGCCCATCTTCGCAGGCACGGTGATCGTGAGCGGGCCATCGAACATCATGGCGACGGACTTGAAGCTGTCAAAGCCGTAGTTCAGGCTGGGGCGCAGCAGGATGTTCAGGGACAGGGGCCCGGAGCCGCCCATCAGCAGCATGCTGCCGTCGGCGGGCGCACGTGCGACCTGCGATGCGCCGATGATGCCGTTGGCGCCAGGCTTGTTCTCGACGATGAAGTTCTTGCCCAGCTCGGCGCCCATGCCTTCGGCCAGGAGGCGCGCGAAATTGTCGTTGGGGCCGCCCGCGGCATAGGGCACGATCAGGGTCACGGGCTTGGCCGCGGCCAGCACCGGCCGGGCAAACATCATGAGGGTTCCGGCCGCGATGAAGCCGCGGCGCGTGAGCTTGCGCATCTGTCTCTCTCCAGGTTCCCGCCGCCATGCGGGGACCGTGCCTTCCGCGGGCCGGATTCTTATGCTTTGACGCTGGCGGCTGGGTAGGCCGGAATCAGGCTCCCGGCCAGGGGTTGTCTTACATGCCGATGATAATTTTTATCCGACCGGCCGATTACCCCATCGATCTGCAGAACAGTTCTGCGAAGCCAGCAAGATTGCGCTTTGCCGCGGCGTTGCCGTTTGTGTCGGCGCCGCGTGATCGGCGGCAGCCCGGGCATTATGCCGGATTGCGGCTGATCTTCGCGCACCGGTACAACGCCTCCTTGTCCAGCACCGTCAACCCGCCGTAGTGCGTTTGCAGTACGCCTTCGCGCGCCAACCGGGTCAGCGCGGTGTTGCAGCGCTGGCGCGAGACGCCGCACAGGCCGGCGATCTCTTCCTGCGAGATCCGCAGCCGGCCCTTTGTGCCGGAATGGGCCTCAGCGTCCAGTTGCGCCGCGACGGCGCGCGCCACCGTGGTGTCGACGTCGAGCAGCACGTTGCCGGTGTAGCAGCCCATCAGCCAGTTCACCCGCTGCGCCAGGTGCGTCATCAGCGCCTTGGTGAATTCGATGTTGTTGTTCCAGAGGCGCTCGCAGGTGTCACGCGGCAGGACCACGATGCGGCTGGGGCGCAGGGCGACGACTTCGTATTCGAAGCGCTCGCGGCGGATCATGGTGGCTTCGCCGAACCAGCTTCCCGTGCTGAATCCGGCCAGCGACAACGTGCGGCCATCGGTGCCGGGCGACGACCACTTCACCAGGCCTTCGACGACGCCATACCAGCCGGGCGAGCGGGACCCTGCGCGAAACAGGTACTCGCCTGTTGCCAGCGACACCGTGCGCAGTTCGGCGCGCACCACGTCGCGCTCGAGTTCGGGCAGACCCTTGTACCAGGGCACCACGTCGAGCATCTGGTCCACGGCACTGCGCGCCGGCCGGCGATTTGCCGCGGACGCGTCGTTGCCCGCCAGGGCAGGCGATTCGCGCATGTTCGTTCCCTGTCTGGAGGTGGAAGGCGGCCCAGGTAAACCCTAGGGTGCTTTGTCAACGTGATGACTGTCCGCGGGGGCAGCCGGACCGCAGAATGTTTGACGCCCACGGGCCAAAAAACCATAAGAGGAGACCGGTATGTTGTCAATGCCACGCCTGCTGTCCGCCACCGCCATTGCCGGCGCCATTTCCGCCGCGCTGCTGCCCGCCACGGCCGCGCAGGCGCAAGTGTCCGACGACGTGATCCGCATCGGATTCATCACCGACATGTCCGGCGTCTACGCCGGGCCGGATGGTCCCGGCGGCGCGGAAGCCATCAAGATGGCGATCGAGGAAATGGGCGGCCAGATCAACGGCAAGAAAATCGAGCTCTTGACCGCGGACCACCAGAACAAGGCTGACGTGGCCTCGGCCAAGGCGCGCGAATGGTTTGACCAGCGCGGCCTGGACATGCTGATCGGCGGCACCAATTCCAGCACGGCGCTGGCCATGTCGAAGGTGGCGGCGGACAAGAAGAAGCCGATCATCGTGGTCGGCGCCGGCGCGCCCGCGTTGACCAACGAGCAGTGCACGCCCTACACGCTGAACTATGCCTACGACACCGTGGCGCAGGCGCGCGGCACGGGTGCGGCGGTGGTCAAGGCGGGCGGCAAGAGCTGGTACTTTTTGACGGCCGACTACGCCTTCGGGCACGCGCTGCAGGCCGACACCACCAAGGTTGTCGAGTCGGGCGGCGGCAAGGTCGTGGGCAGCGTGAAGCATCCGCTGGCCGCCAGCGATTTCTCGTCGTTCCTGTTGCAGGCGCAAGGCAGCAAGGCCGAGATCCTGGCGCTGGCCAATGCCGGTGCGGACGCAACCAATTCGATCAAGGCCGCCAACGAGTTCGGCGTCACCAAGACGATGAAGCTGGCGGGCATGATCATGTTCATCAACGACATCCACGCCATGGGCCTGCCGGCCGCGCAGGGCATGTACCTGACCGACAGCTGGTACTGGAATGCGTCGGACGAGACGCGCGCGTGGAGCCGCAAGTTCTTCGATCGCCGCCAGTCCATGCCGTCCTCGCTGCAGGCGGCCGACTATTCGGCGGCATTGCAGTATCTGCGCGCGGTCAAGGCAACCGGCACGGACGACGCGGACAAGGTGCTGGCCTACTTGCGTGAAAACAAGCTGAACGACATGTACATCAAGGATGGCGTGGTGCGTCCCGATGGCCGCGTCGTGCACGACATGTATCTGCTGCAGGTCAAGAGCCCGGACCAGTCGAAGGAGCCGTGGGATTACTTCACGGTGGTGCAGGCCATCGACGGCAACGAGGCCTTCACGAAGCAGTCCGAAAGCCGCTGCGCGCTGTGGAAATCCTAGGAGAACTCGCATGGCCAAACGCAAAGTCATCGTGACCATCGCCCCGACCGGGGGAATGGCGCTGAAAAGCCAGAATCCGCACCTGCCGACGCAGCCGGCGGAAATCGCGGAGGATGTCTACCGCTGCTACAACGCGGGCGCCAGCGTGGTGGCGCTGCATGCGCGGCGTGCGGATGATCTGGCGACGTGCGACGCCGCCGTCTACCGGAAGATGAACCAGCTGATTCGCGAGCGCTGCGACATCGTGCTGAACAATTCCACGGGCGGCGGCGTGCATGGCGACATGGTCGCCGAGACGTCGCCCGGCACGTGGGAGATTCTGTGGGAGGAGCGTCTGAAGGGCATGGACGCGGGCGCCGAGATGTGCACGCTGGACGCCACCACGCTGAACCTGGCGTTCGGCGACCGCGAATATCTGATGAACACGCCGCTCAGCAAGGGGCGCGAACTGGCCGCCGGCATGAAGGCGCGCGGCATCAAGCCCGAGTGGGAGGTGTTCAGCCCCACGCACATCCTGCAGGACGTGACGACGCTCATCAACGAGGACCTGGACGAAGGCCCGCACTTCATCAACCTGGTGATGAATGTGCATCGCAACTTTCAGAACGCCATGCCGTTTTCGCCGCGGCATCTGCAGATGATGGTGGACCTGCTACCCAGGAACAGCGTCTTCTGCGTGAGCGGTATCGGGCCGTCGCAGCTTGAGGCCAACATCAGTGCGCTGCTGCTGGGCGGCCACGCGCGCGTCGGGCTGGAAGACAACCTGTACTACCGGCATGGCGAGCTGGCCACCAACGTGCAGTTGACCGAGCGCATCGTGCGCATCATCCGCGAAATGGACATGGAGCCGGCCACGCCCGCCGAGGCGCGCGAGATCATGGGCCTGCCGCTGAAAAGCGGTATCCGTCCCGAGTTCGCGCTGTGACGTAACCGTCTGACGGGGCGGCTCGGGAGCCGCGCCGTCGCAACCCATTCATCGGGAAAGGACATGACCGAATCATTGAAAGGCGCCCGCGTCCTGGTTACGGCGGGCGCGCAGGGCATCGGGCTGGCGATCGCGCGCAGGTTTCTGGATCTGGGCGCCGACGTGCACATCTGCGACGTGGACGAAGGGGCGCTGAAGGCGGCGCAAGAAAGCCTGCCCTCGCTGAGCGTCAGTCTGACGAATGTGGCGGACGAATCGCAGGTGCTGGCGATGTTCGATTCGCTGGGCGGGCGGTGGGGCGCATTGGACGTGCTGGTCAACAACGCGGGCGTGTCCGGGCCGACCAGCCGGCTTGAGGACACCACGCTGGACGCCTGGCGCAACACGCTGGACGTCAACCTGACGGGCACGTTCCTGTGTGCGCGCAGCGCGGTGCCGCTGCTGCGCGCCGCGGGCGGCGGCGCCATCGTCAACATCTCGTCCGTGGCAGGGCGGCTGGGGTTTTCGCTGCGCTCGCCCTACAGCGCCCGCAAGTTCGGGCTGGCCGGACTGACGCAGACCTGGGCGATGGAGTTGGGACCGTCGAACATCCGCGTCAATTCCGTGCTGCCGGGCGTGGTGTCGGGTGACCGGGTCGAGCGCATCATCGCCGCCCGCGCCGAGGCCGGCGGGGTCAGCAACGAGGTGATGCGGGAGCAGCTTGTGGAAAAAGTGTCGCTGCGCCGCATGACGCGTCCGGAAGACGTGGCGAATCAGGTGGTGTTCCTGTGCTCGGATCAGGGTGCGATGATCAGCGGGCAGAGCATTTCGGTGTGCGGGAACGTGGAGTACCTGGGGTAACGCCGCCCGTTGCCAAATCCCGCCAGCCCAGGCAATAATCGCGCTTTGTTAATTGATAACCGTTCGCATTAATAATGGTGCGAGCGATGTCGCGGGCGGGATCGTGAGCGGATCGGAAGGGGCATCCCAGGACTTCGAAAGCCTATACGGCAATCACCACGGCTGGCTGCTGGCCTGGGTGAACTGGCGCCTGGGCAACGCGGCGGACGCCGCCGACCTGGCGCACGACGCGTTCGTGCGCCTCTTGATGCGCCCGTGCAAGTTCGACAACGCCCGGCATGCCAGGACTTACCTTCGCCGGATGGCCAACGGCATGTGCATCGACCTGTGGCGGCGCCGGGATCTGGAGCAGGCGTGGCTGGACGCCCTGGCGGCGCAGCCCGAACCCACGGTGTCGTCGGCCGAAGATCAGGCCATGGTGCTGCAGGCCCTGGGCGAGATCGACGCGATGCTGCGCGGATTGCCGCCCAAGACCGCCCACGCCTTCGTCATGGCGGTGGCGTGCGAGATGACCGACCAGGAAGTCGCCGACGTGCTGGGCGTGTCGTCGCGCATGGTCCGCAAGTATGTCGCCCAGGCCATGTTGTGCTGCATGCAGCTTGAAGCGCGCCTGACGGCGGGATATGTGGACGAGCCGGCCGGCCTGCCGCAGGCGGCCGCCTCATGAGCGCCCCGCAGGCGCGCGAGCCCTCTCATCGCGCGATGGAGCAGGCCGCCGAATGGTATGCGCTGCTGCGGTCCGGCGATGCGTCGGCCGCCGAACGCCAGCAATGGCAGCAATGGATCGACCGCGCGGCGGAACACCGCGAGGCCTGGGGCTACGTCGAACGCATCGGCCGCCGCTTTTCCCCCCTGCAATCCAGCCCGGACCGGGACGCCGCCGTGACGGCCTTCGGGCAAGCCGCGTCGGCCCGGCCGCGCGCGCGCCGGCAGTTGCTGCTGGGGATGGCCGGCGCGCTGGGCATTGCCAGCCTGGGGTGGACGGCGTGGCGGCAGACGCCTTTGCCGCTGGCGGCCTTGACCTGGGGCGCGGACCATCGCGCCGGGCTGGGCGAAACGCGCCACGTCGCGCTCGCGGACGGCACCCAGGTCTGGCTGAAGGCCCTGAGCGCGTTCGATGTCGACTATGGCGCCACGTTGCGCCGCGTGCAGCTGGTCGCGGGTGAATTGCTGATCGAGACCGCCAAGGATCCCATCCGTCCCTTTGTCGTGGACACCGCGCAGGGCCGGCTGCAGGCGCTGGGCACGCGCTTTACCGTGCGCGGCGAGGAAGACGGCGTGGTGGTCGCCGTCCACGAAGGCGCCGTGCGTGTCGACACGGCCGCCAGCCGCGCCAGCGGCATCGTGCCGGCGGGGCGCCAGGCGCGGTTCACGGCGGACACCCTGGACGGCTTCATGCCGGTGGACCCGGCCCGCGAGGCCTGGACGCGCGGCGTGCTGGTGGCCGACAACACGCCGCTGGCGGACGTGGTGGCCGAATTGCGCCGCTATCACTTCGGCCACCTGGCCGTGGCGCCGGAGATCGCGCGCCTGCATGTCTTCGGCAGCTATCCCATCCGCGAAACCGACCGCGCGCTGGACATGCTGGCCTCGGTGCTGCCGGTCCAGGTGCGCCGGACGATGCCCTGGTGGATCAGCCTCGAAGCGCGCGCCTGAAAAAATAATCCGCGAAACGGTTCCGGGTTTTGCCCGCTCGTTCGAATAAGGACAGTAAGAGCCGCTCGCGCCCTGCGATCCGCATGGCTGGCGCGCCGCTCTCCCTTCCAGAACCTTACGCACGAGAGCACAGGTCCCGTCATGTCCCACCGTCCTTCTTCCGCCGCCGCGGCCTTTCCCGTGACCCGCGCACGCGCCTTGGCCGCCCGTCGCGGGCGATTCCCGTCCTGGGGCTTGCCGCTGGCCTTGGCGATGGCCGTTTCCGCCGTCTGGGGGCCGCCGGCCCACGCGCAGGCCGCGCCCGCGACGACGGGGGTGGCGGATCTGATGACCTTCGACATTGCCCCCGCGCCGCTGAATCAAGTGCTGACGCGGCTGGCGAACCAGTCCGGCATCCTCTTGGCCGCGCAGCCGTCGCTGGTGGCCGACCGCCACAGCAACGGCGTGCGGGGCCGCTACACCCCCCACCAGGCGCTGGAGCAGGCCCTGGCCGGCACGGGACTGCGCGCCACGCGCGAGGCGCCGAACCAGTACCGCCTGAGCGTCCTGCCCGCCGGCCAGACCACGACGCTGGAACCTGTGACGGTGACGGCCTCGGGGCTGGCGAGCGGCCTGCCGCCGGTTTACCCCGGCGGCCAGGTGGCGCGCGGCGGACGCCTGGGCCTGTTGGGCGACCGCGACGACATGAGCACGCCGTTCAGCGCGACGCAGTACACCGCCAAGCTGATCGAAGACCAGCAGGCGCAGAACATCGGCGACGTGCTGGTCAATGACCCCACGGTGCGCAATACGTACTCGCGCGGCGCGGGGCGGGACGAGTTCAACATCCGCGGCTTCACGCTGTTCAATTACGACGTGTCGTTCAATGGCCTGTACGGCGTGTCGCCGCGCAATTCGAGCTCGCTGATCGGCGTGGAGCGCGTGGAAGTGCTGCGTGGTCCCAATGCCTTGCTGAACGGCATGGCGCCCTACGGTTCCGTGGGCGGCTCGATCAACCTGGTGCCCAAGCGCGCGGGCGCCGATCCCTTGAACCGCTTCACCGTGTCGTACATCGGGGACAGCCAGTTCGGCGCGCACGCCGACCTGTCGCGCCGCTATGGCGACAGCCAGGAATGGGGCGTGCGCCTGAACGTGGCGGGCAGCGGCGGCGATCTGCCGATGGACGGCGCGAAGGAGGATCTGGGCGCCGTGGCCCTGGGCCTGGACTACCAGGGCGAGCGCCTGCGCGTGGAAGGCGACATCAATTATCAGAACCGCACCACTGATGCGCGCAGCGGCCTGCTGTTCCCGCCGCCCTCGGGTACGGACATCGGCCGGGCGCCGGACGCGCGCCGCAATTTCTTTCCGTCGTGGACCTACTGGAAGACCAAGGAATGGTCGGGCGCGCTGCGCGCCGAGTACGACGTGTCGCCGGACTGGACCGTCTATGGCGCGGTGGGCGCGCGCAAGCACGACTTTGAGAGCATGCAGACCAGCTGGCTGATGCTGAACGAGGCTGGCGACATTGGCGCGGTGCCGGCCCGCCTGAACGAGTCGCTGTTGAGCAAGACAGGCGAGATCGGGGTGCGGGGGCGCTTACAGACCGGCCCGCTCAAGCACGAGCCGGCGCTGAGCGCCAGCGTGCTGGACATCGACTATTCGGCGGCGCGGATCCGGTCCAGCACGGTGTTTTCCAACATCTACAACCCCGCGGACCTGCCCAAGCCGAACATTGCACGTCCGTCGGATCTGCCCCGGGCCAGCGATTCACGGCTGGTCAGCATTGCGCTGGCCGACACGATCTCGATGGCCGACGACCGCGTGCAGTTCATCGCGGGTGTGCGGCACCAGCGCGTGGAATCGACCAACTTCGACGCGATGACCGGCCGCCAGACGTCGAACTACAACGAGTCGGCCGTCACGCCGGCGTTTGCACTGACCGTCAAACCCACGGAGCGGCTGGCGCTGTACGGCAACTACATCGAGGGCTTGAGCCAGGGCGGGACGGCACCCGAAGGCGCCGTCAACGCGGGCGAAGTGTTCGCCCCGGAAATCTCCAAGCAGTTCGAACTGGGCGCCAAGTACGATTTCGGCCAGTTTGAAACCACGCTCAGCGCATTCCAGATCGAGCGTCCCAGCAGCTATCTGGATCCTGCCAGCCTGCGCTACGTGTCCAACGGCAAGCAGCGCAACCGCGGGCTGGAGTTCCTGGTGCAGGGCGAGCCGACGCATGGCGTGCGCCTCTTGGGCGGCGTGGCCTATACCGATGCGCGCCTGACGCGTACCGAGGGCGGCGTCAACGACGGCAATCGCGCGCCCGCCGTGCCGCGCCTGCAGTTCAACGCGGCAGCCGAATGGGACACACCGTTCGTGCCGGGCCTGACGCTGACCGCGCGGATGCTGCGCACCAGCTCGCAGATTGTCGACGTTGCCAACACGCAGGAGATCCCGGGCTGGACGCGCTTTGACGTGGGCGCGCGTTATGCGTTCAACGCCAACGGCAAGCCCGTCGTCATCCGCGCGATGGTCGAGAACGTCCTGAACAAGAACTACTGGCAGTCCGCGGCGCGCGAAGGCCTGACGGTCGGCGCGCCGCTGACGGTGCTGTTGTCCGTGAGCACGGAGTTCTAAGACAGTCGGGCCGCCATCAGAACTTGTACGCCACGCCCGCGCTGAACGCGCGGCCATTGCCCGGCAGGAAGATGGGCATGGCAGGCGTGGCGGTGTTGCGGATGGCGTAGCTGCTGGCGTAGGTCTTGTCGGTGAGGTTGTCGGCCGTGACGTAGCCGCTCCAGTGCGCGTCGTGCTCGTAGGCGATCTTGAAGCCGAGGAGCGCGTAGGCTTCCTGCTGCGTGCCGGGCGCGTTGGCATGATTGGTCTCCGTGTCGCTCATCAGCCAGCGCACGTTGGGCCCAAAGCGCCAGCCGCCGATGCGGTACATGACTTCGGCGCTCAGCAAATGGCGCGGCACGCCCGCGATGCGGTTGCCTTGATACTGGCCGTCGCGGAAGCGGAAGTCGCTGAGCGTGTAGGCGATACGGTAGTCGAACATGCCTTCGCCGGGCGAGGGCAGCGTGCCGGACAGCCCGGCCTCAATGCCCTGGTGGCGCGTGCGGCCGTTGTAGTTGTAGGTGCCGGCTGGCGTGCCGTTTTCGTTGGTGACCGACATCAGCTCGTCGTCGACCTTGCTGCGGTACAGCGACACGCTCCAGTGCTGGTCGCGGCCGGCGACGGTGAACGTGCCGTCGCCGCCGATTTCATACGTGAGCGCGCGTTGCAGGTCCAGCTTGCTCATCGACGTGCTGGCGGTGGCCGGATTCATCGGCGCGGCGACTTCGCCGTTGACGATTTCCCAGAAGGTCGGCACTTCATTGCTGCGGCTGACGTTGGCATACCAGCGCTGCGTCGCGGCCGGCTGCCAGATCACGCCCAGCTTCGGGGTCGCGTAGCGCCAGTCCTGGTCCAGCGTCTTGCCGCTGTTGCGCTCGTGCGCATCACGCACGGCGACGGTGTATTTGACGTCGCCCACCACGCTGAACTGCGGCGTCAGGTGCCAGTCCGCGCCCACAATTGCGCTGCGGTTCTCAGCGCGCAGATCGTAGTTGCCAAAGCGTTGCAGGCGCTGGCCGTCGGACGGGCGGATGGCGTACAGATCGCGGTCCATGTTGCTGCGCTGCCAATCCAGTCCGGCGCGGTAGTCCACCGTGCCGATCTTGCCGTTCAGTTGCCAGGCCAGACCGTAGGTGTCGCTGTCGGTCACGTTGGCGACCTGCGGGTTGGTGAAGTCGTCGTTCGTGTGCTGCCAGTAGACGCCGGCCGTCTGGTTGAAGGTCTCGGTGCCCCAGAAGCTGCGGTTGGCCAGGCGGAACTGATTGGTGTTGCGGTGCGGGTCGCGGTTGTAGACGTTGTTGGCAATGTCCTGCGGCGAGTTGCCGTCGCCAAGCACGCTGCGCGGATCCTCGTACATGCGCGCCTTCGGAATCGGCTGGGGAATGTCGAACTTCAGGTCGGTGTACGAAAGATAGGTGCGGTTTTCAAACAGGCCGCGGCGGAAGCCGACGTTGCCCTGGAAGCTGGTGCGCTCGGATGACGAGTGGTGGCGGTAGCCGTCCGACTTGTCGTAGCCGAAGGCGAAGCGCCCGTCGAAGCGCTCGTCCTGAAAGCCCTTGGCCAGCGTGACGTTGCGCGTGCCGAAACTGCCGGCGCCCAGCCGGATGAAGTCGCCCTGCGTGCCGGTGAGCGACTGGAAGTCGACCTCGCCGCCCAGCGTGCTGGCGCCGGGAGCCAGCGCGTTGGCGCCGCGCCGCACGGCGATGATGCCGGCGTTGCGTGGTTCGAGCAGGCTGATGATGAACGAGCCGTCCGCGTCGTTGAGCGGCAGGCCGTCCTGCATCAGCAGGATGCCGCGCGACAGCGGGTTGCTCTGGATGCCGGAGCCGCGGATGTTCAAACGCGGCTGGTCCAGGCCGCCAAAGAATTCCTGCACGATGACGCCGGGCTGGTATTCCAGCGCGTCGCGCAGCGTGATGAGACGCACGGCCTGCTGCGGCTGGATCAGGTTGGTGCCGCCGGGCACGGCCTGCAATTCGGCTTGCGTGCGTTGCACGCTGGGTTCCAGCGCGTTGGGAATGGTGGCGCCCGAGACGACCACGGGGGCCAGCGACGGCGCCTCCTGCGCCACGGCGACGGACAACCCGAGGGCGCCCAGGGTGAGGGTGGATGCGAGCTGGCGCAGGACAGGGGTAGACATCAGTTGGATTCCACGAAGGACGGGCCTGGGCGTTACCAGGAAATGTGAAACATGGTCTTGGCCAGCAGCACGATGCCGGCCATGTGACAGAACACGCTCAAGTGCACGCGTGAGCGGATTGCGGCATTCAGGCGTTGGCGGCGCGCCAGCGTCATGGCCGTGATGACGTGCATCAGCACGCTGCCGGCCAGCGCCATCTTCAAGAGCAGCAGCGCCGCGAAGGCCGAGCTGCCGGGGCTGGCGAGCACGGCGCGGTAGTGCCAGGCCATGCCCAGCCCGCAGGCGTAGAGCACGACCAGGACCCAGGGCACCACGCCGCGCACACGTGGCCCCAGTTGCTGCGACAGCGCGCGGCGCACGTCGGCGGGCAGGCGTCTGGCAACGGGTTCCAGGAACAGCACTTCGAAGATCACGGTGCCGATGAAGATCAGCGCGGCGAACAGATGCGCGATGTGCAGGGCGATGTAGGTCATGGTTGTTTCCTTGAATCGAGCAGCAGGGCGTGCAGGCGTTCGGCATCGGCGGCGCGCTGCGGGCTGCCGATAGCTCCGCTGAGCGCGACGGGTTCGACGCGGCCGTTGCCGACCACGACGCAGCGGTCGACCAGCCCCAGCAGTTCCTGCGGGTCGTGGCTGATGCAGATGAGGGCCGCGCCCAGACGCGCGACTTCTTCATGGCAGCACGCGGAGAGCTGGCGGCGCAGCGCGGGGTCGAGCGCGCTGAAGGGTTCGTCGAGCAGCAGCAGGTCGGGTTCAAGCGCCAGCGCGCGGGCCAGCGAGACCCGCTGCGCCATGCCGCCCGAGAGTTCTCCCGGCCAGGCATTTCCCGCGCCGACCAGCCCGACCCGGGCCAGCCATTCATCCGCTTTCGCGCGGGCGTCGGCCATGCGCAGGCCGGCGGCGCGCAGCGGCAGCGCCACGTTGTCGCGCGCATTGCGCCAGGGCAGCAGGCGTGGCTCCTGGAACATCAGCACCGGATGCCGGAACGTGTTGCGCAGCGTGCCTGTGGTAGGCGCGAGCAATCCGGCCGCCAGACGCACCAGTGAGCTCTTGCCCGCGCCGCTGGGGCCGGCAAGACCCAGCCGCTCTCCGGCCGCCAATCGCAAGTCGATGCGGGCCAGCACCGGCTGGGCGCCAAAGCGCAGCACGAGGTTTTGCATTTCAAGCATGGCTCGGCTCCATCCAGCGGCCCAGGCGGCGTTGCAGCGGCTGCAGCAGCGCAAATTCCAGCAGCGCGACCAGGCCGAAGATCAGCAGCACCCACGCAAAGAGTTCGGCGGTGTCGAACGTGCTTCGGGCGTTGGCGAGCGCGTACCCGATGCCGTTTTCTGCGCCCAGCACTTCGGCCATCACTACCAGCCGCACGCCGCCGCACAGGGCGATGAGCAACGCGGCCAGCAGCGGCGCGCTGAGCGCGGGCAGGTAAAGGTGGCGCAGGCGCAGCCACGGGCCGTAGCGGTAGACGTGCGTCATCTCCATCAGCCGCCGGTCCACGTGCAGCATGCCCTTGACCGTGTTGACGTACATGCCGGGCGCCATCATCAGCGTGGTGATGAAGATGACCATGGGCGACCCCATGCCGAACCACAGCATGGCCAGCACCACCATCACCACGGGCGGCACGGCCATCAGCAGCCAGCGCACGGGTTCGATGAGGCCGCGCAGGCGCGCGCTGTGCCCGGCCAGCACGCCGAGCGTGAAGCCGATGGATGCGCCGGCCAGCACGCCGACGCCGATGCGCATCAGGCTGACGCCTGCATTGGCGAAGAACTGTTCGCTGCGCACGAGGGGGCCGATGGCGCGCAACGCGTCCCAGGGCGTGGCCATGAGCAGCGGTCCAAGATGGCGGGCGGTCAGGTGCCACGCCAGCAGCAACAGCAGGACGCCGGCCACGCTCCAGCCGCGCGACGTGCGCGCGGGACTTGCGGCGGGGGCGCTCATGGTCCGTAGAAGCCGACGGGCGGCAGCTCGCCGCCGATGGCCTGCGGAAAGCGGCTGGCCAGCAGGCGGTACAGCGCTTCGAGTTCGGGGCGGGCCTCGCGGGCGCTGCGGCTGTCGAGCCGCGTGCCGCGTATCGCGGTCACGACCGCCGGCGCGGGCAGGTGCGGCAGGTGTTCGCGCACGAGGTCGGCGCAGGCCTCGGGGTTGGCCGCGCACCAGTGCGCCGATGCGGCGTAGGCGGCGTCGACCGCACGGCACAGCGCGGCATCGTCGGCCACGTTGGCGCCAGCCATGACGCCGGCCTGCGGCAGCGAGGGCTGCTCGGGAAAACTGCCGCGCCACGCGGCTTCCAGGCTCTGGCCGCGGTGCAACGCCACGCCGCCGGCCTGCTGCGCGCGCCACAGCAGCAGCGAGGCCATGGGTTCGACGAGCAGCACGCTTTCAGCCTGACCGCTGAGCATGAGGGCGATGGCGTCCTGGCCGTCGCGCGTGCGGCGCAGCGAGACGGGCGCCAAGCCTTTGTCGGCCTGGGCCTGCAGCAAGGTGTCCAGCAGCACGGCGGGCAGATCGCGCTGGAAGGGCGCGACCAGTTCGCGTCCCGCCAGGTCGGCGAAGGTCTTGACGTCGGGATTGCGGCTGACGAGCCACAGAATGCCCCAGACCGAGATGTTCAACAGGCGCACCGGCATGCCGCGGTTGTGCAGCAGGGCGGGCAGCGTGCTGGGCGCCGCGCTGAACTCGACGTCGCGGTTCACCAGCAGCGTGCGCAACTGGTCCGGCGTCTGCCACAAGCGAAAGTGCAGCTTTTCGGTGTGATCGGCCAGCGCGCCGGTGGCCGCCATGTGCATCAGCGGATAGCTGACCACGGCGCCTGGCCCCGCAAGGGTCAGTTTGGCTCGGCGTTCGGGCGCGGCGGCCCGGACTGGTTCAAGGCGCGGCAGGAGGGCGGCGCCCAGCGCCGCGGCGCAAAAGCGGCGGCGGGTGTGCTGATGTGCGGTCATTATTCTAAATACGAATTATTATCGTTTTATTCTCACACTCAAGCCGAAAGACCCAGAATGACAAATATCAATGTGGTCGAGCCGCGCGCGGCGGCCGCCCGCCTGCTTGCACAGCATCCGCTGCTGGCCGGGCTGCCGGCGGGCGTGGCCGACGATCTTTTGCTGGACGCGAGCGTGCTGCGCGCGCCGGCCGGGCAGATCCTGTTCGGCGAAGGCGATGAGGCGCGTCACTACCTGCTGGTGGAAAGCGGGCAGGCCGAGGTCATGCGCTACAGCTACAACGGCGACGAGCGCGTGTTCCGGGTCTTTGAACCGGGCCAGTTGATGGCCGAGGCCGCGATGTTCATGCCGCACGGCCGCTATCCCATGCAGGCGCGCGCACGGACGGATGTGCAGTGCTGGCGGCTTGCCCGCACGAAGCTGCACGACGCCTGCCGGCGGTGGCCCGATCTGGCGCTCAAGCTCCTGGCCGGCATGAGCCAGGCGGTGTACGACCAGGTGAACAAGGTGGATTGGATGACGTCCAGTTCCGCGGCGGAGCGGCTGGCGAATTACCTGATGGGGTTGCAGGAGCGGCAGGGCGCCGCGCTGACGCTGCCGCTGAACCAGCGCCAGCTTGCCGCGCATCTGGGCATCCGCGCGGAGACGCTGAGCCGGCTGCTGAACGATTGGCAGGCGCAGGGTTACATCAGCGGCAAGCGCAGCCAATGGGTGGTGAATGACCCGGCCCATCTGGCCAGCCTGTCGATGACGGCGAAGCGGCCGTTTTGAATCGGGAATAAACGCGCGGTGGGCCGGCGCCTGCCGTTGAAACGCGCCTCGCGCCAATGACTTGCGTCATGTGTTCCGGCGCGCGCCGTCCGGAGAATGGCAGGCGTTCTCACGTCCAAGCCCCTCCAGCCCTTCATGCCTCTCTCGCCGCAATCCGACCCCGCCAGCTCGACCCCAGCTCCGACCGAAGACGACATCCGCAGGCTGGTCCATACCTTCTATGCCAAGGTGCGCGAGGACGAGGTGCTGGGCCCGATCTTCAACGCCCGCGTGGGGGACTGGGACCATCATCTGTCGCTGCTGTGCGATTTCTGGTCGTCGCTGGTGTTGGGCACGCGCCGCTTCAAGGGCGCCCCGATCCCGGCGCACGCGCGGATTCCGGACTTGTCGTGGCCGCTTTTCGAACGCTGGCTGGCGCTTTTTCACACCACGACGGCGGCGCTCGGCCATGCCGAGTTGCAGACGACAGCGGACGCAATGGCAGATCGGATCGCGGCCAAGCTGTGGGCCGTATGGCAGGCGCGGGCGGACATCGCCAGCCTGCCCGATCGCTTGCCGCCGGGCGTGCAGCCGTACAAGGACAGTCCCGTCTTCACGCCTGACAACCTGCCGGACGCGCTGAAGGCGGCGCATTCCACCAAGGCCGGCACGTGGGGCCTGCTAACGGTTCACGCCGGGGTGCTGCGTTTCGTGCTGGACGACGCCCCGCATACCGAAGCCGTGCTGACCGCCGGTCAGCAGGTGGTGATCGAGCCGGGCGTGCGGCATCACGTGGCGTTCGAATTGCCGGGAAGTTTTCAGATCACGTTCTGCCGCGCGGCAGAAGCCTGATGCGCGGCGCGGCGGGGGTCAGCCCTTGACCTGCGCCGGCTGATAGAAGCAATAGCCGCTGCTGCGCAACGTTTTTACGGGCAGCGTCTGGCCGCTCAGCGCCTCGACGCGGCGGCGCAGCCGGCGCATCTGCGTGTCGAGACGGCGCTGGTCGTATTCCAGGTAATCGGCGCCCAGGGCTTCGACGATCTGGCGCCGGCTGATGTTCTCGCCGGGCTGGCTCATCAGGCAATGCAGCACCGTCAGGTCCTGCTGCGACAGCGGCATGGCCGCCGCGCCAGGAATGTGCAGGCGGCGCGGGCCGATTTCAAGCAGCCAGCTCGAAGGCGGCTGATCCAGACCCGGCTGGGGCAGTCCCAGCCGGCGCACCAGCGCGGCCAGCGTGGCGGCCAGCTCGTCCAGATCGCAACCCTTGCCCAGGTAGTGGTCGGCGCCCATGCCCAGCCCCGTAATCCGGTCGGGTCCGGTCTGGCGCGCGCTGAACACCACGATGCCCACTTGCTGGCCTTCCGTGCGCAGGCGCTGGATCAGGTCCAGGCCACAGCCGTCGGGAAGGCCGATGTCGATGACGGCCAGATGGTGGCGGGCGGCGTCGAAGTGCTGGTCGAATTCCTGCAGGCTGGACACGCACGTCGGGGCGTATCCAAGCTCTTCGAGGAACTCGCCGAGCTCCTGGCGCAGCACGGGTTCGTCTTCGAGCAGGATCACTTCAGGCATGAGGTGCCCGCGAAATACAGCGTGGAGGGCTGGTGTAATCTGCCGGGTTGCACGGAAATGCTGCGTAGATTGCGATTGATGAAACGGGAATGTTACTCCAGGGCGACGCTGTGGCTGACGCTGCTGGCCTGCCTGTTCGCGGGCCTGCTGGCCGCGGCCGCACCGGCGCGCGCCGAGCCGCTGCGTCTGGACGGCATCGACCCCGTCAAGGATGCGGGCGGCCATCTTGAACGCCTGATCGATCTGGATGGCGGCCTGGACGTGGGCGACGCCGCCAGCTCGGACGGCTGGACGCCGCTGCCGGGCAGCCTGAGCGCCGGGTTCACGTCTGCGACGATCTGGCTGCGCCTGCCCGTGCAGGTCGACAAGGTCACACACGGCGGCTGGATGCTGCGCCTGACCAACGCGCTGCTGGACGACGCGCGCATCTACGTGGGTCATGGCGGTGGCTGGACGATGCTGGGACGCAGTGGCGAGGAGCTGGCGCGGCGCAAATGGCCGGTGGACTATCGCAGCCCCGTGATCCAGTTCAATCCGTCGCAGCCGGGGCAATACGTCATCCTGGTGCGGCTGCAGAGCAAGAACGCGATGGCGACGCGGCTGGAGGTCTGGCAGCGGCTGGCGTTCGACAACCAGTCGCGCCGCGAGGGCCTGCTGTTCGGGCTGTACTTCGGCTTTTACCTGCTGCTGATCTGCGCGCACGCGGCATTCTGGCTGGTCACGCGCGCGCCGATGAGCGGGCTGTTCCTGGCCTACATCGGCAATTGCGTCTTCAACGAGGTGCTGTCGCTGGGGCTGGTGCAGCAGTTGACCGGCCTGCCGGTGGCCTGGAGCGACCGGCTGCTGGGCGTCGGCATTGCCGTCAGCCTGCCGGTGGCGCTGCGGGTCGCTTGCCGCCAACTGAATCTGGAAGCCCTCTATCCGCGCGCCGTGCGCTGGCTCGACTGGCTGTTCTGGGGCATTGCCGCAATCTGCTCCGCGCTGATCGTGACGGGACACTACGGCGCCGGCATGCAGCCGATCCAGGGGTTGGCGCTCTTGGTGATCGTGGGCTTTTCCACCCTGGCCGCCTATCTGCTCAAGCGCGGCTGGCGGCCGGCGCGCTTTTTCGCGGTGGCGTTCGGCGTGTTCTACCTGGGCGTCTTGATCGCTTTCCTGCGCAACCTCGGGGTGTTTCCGGTCAACGCCTTTACCGAGTACGTCTCCACGCTGGGCACGATGCTGCACATGCTGCTGCTCAGTCTGTTCATCGTCGGACGCTACGAGCGGCGCCGGCGCGTGCGCGAACTCCAGCAGGCCAACCTGGCGGCCGATCTGGCGCGCCAGCACAGCCACTGGCTGGAACGCGAGGTCGCCCTGCGCACGGCCGAAATGCAAGGCGAGATCGAACGCCGTGTCGCGCTGGAAGGCGAGCTGCGCACGTCGCTGGAAAAGGAACGGCAGATGTTTACGGAGCAGCGCGATTTCGTGGCGATGGTGTCGCACGAATTCCGCACGCCGCTAGCGATCATCACGACGTCGGCGCAACAGCTTGGCCGCAACCTTGCCGCGCCGCTGGAAAAGAGCCTGGCGCGCTGCGCCAACATCCGCAATGCGGCCACGCGCCTCCTGGCGCTGGTGGACGAATATCTGACCGATGACCGCATGCGCGAGCCGCGCGCCGAACTGCGCATGACCCGGTGCGATGTGCCCGCGCTGTTGCAGGACCTGGCGAGCGAGTATCCGCCGGGGCGGGTGCAAAGCACCTACGAGACACCCCTACGCGCGCTCGATTGCGACGCGGGCATGCTGCGGATTGCGCTGCGCAATTTGCTGGCCAATGCGGACCGGCATTGCGCGGCAGGCAAGACGGTGAACGTTTTGGTCAGCGAAGACGGAGACATGCTGCGCATTGCGGTCTCCAATCCCGGCAGCCGCATTCCGCCTGCCGAGCAAGAGCGGCTGTTCCAGAAGTACTACCGCGGCCACAACGCCATGCGGCATCCGGGGGCGGGGTTGGGCTTGTACCTGGTGAGTTCGATTGCGGAGCGGCTTGGCGGATCCGTCGCCTTGGCGTCTGCCGGCGGGGACGAACCGGTATGTTTTTGCCTGGATCTGCCCCACGCCGCAGCAGCCTGACCGCGTGGGCGGCGCTTGAATCGGTACGTGACAGCGCGCGATTGTTGCGTAAACGCATCTATTTGTTTCCGTCCTGGCGGCTGTCAGACGCATTCAAAATCGGGAAAAGCGCACGATTTCCTACCCAATTTGCGCAATGTGGGGTGCGGTATTCTCGGATCTTACAAATCGCTCAGATTCGCTCAGATTCTGTTTTGCAATGATCGGTACATTTCAGACACGAAATTTACATGGTCACTACAAAATGTCTCGCCGCTTTCCGCTTACTCGTATTGCTGTATTGCTTAGCTTGAGCTTTTCGCCTATTGCCACCCCGTACGCGCTGGCGCAGATCAGCCCGGAGTATGTTCAGGATGGATACGCGGATCCCGTCGCGTATGGCAACATCGAAAACACGGCGTCCTCCAACTATCCCTACATTCGCCTGCAAAGCGGTGCGTTGCGTAATGGCAATCTCATCAACAGCGCGTTCCTGAAGGGCGGGTATTACGACGGTTCCTTCTCGGTGGAAGCGTCGACGCTAAATGGAAACATCCGCAACGAAGCCAACAGCACGGCTTACGGCGTGGGTCTCGCCCAAGGCAAAGTGAGCGGCGACATCGTCAACAACGGCGATCTCTACGGCCGATACATCATCCCCGGTTTTGCAGGCGTCTCGCCCATGGCTCAGCCGTCGAGTTCCAGCGTGACGATCACCAGTCACAGCACCGTCGGCGGCAAGATCATCAACAACGGAACCATCCATTCCGACAGCAACTCCGTCGTTTTCCCGACGAGCGGTCTGGCGATTGAAATCTCGAACAGCAGCGCGGTCAACGGCGGCATCGAAAACAACGGCACGATCAAAGGCGGCATTCTGGTCAGGGACGGCTCTGCCGTGAACAGCGACATCGTCAACATCGGCACCGTCAACGCGAACAACGTCGCCTCCTCGTCCATGCCGGTGAACAATCTGGCCCTGGAACTCAGGAATGCCAGCACTGCCGCCGGCAACATCGACAACAAAGGCACCCTGAACGGCGGCATCCTGATCGGCGACAATTCGCAGGTGAAGGGCGACATCGTCAATTCCGGCGTCATCTACGCGAGCTCGCCCTACTCGATCTTCCCGACCAGCAATCTGGCGGTGGAAGTGCGCAATGGCAGCACCGTCGACGGACGCATCGAAAACTCGCAGACCATCAACGGCGGCATCATGGTGAGCGGCGGCGCCGAAGTGACGGGCGGCATCGTCAACAGCGGCTCGATCCTCGCCAACACCTACACGTTCGCCTCCAGCAGTGTCGCGGTCGACGTCGAGGGCGCCGGCCAGCCGATGGTGATCACGAACACCGGCACCATCATCGGCGACGTGCGCCTTGGCGCCTCCACGTTGAATATCGACGGCGGCAACATCCATGGCGCCATCACCGGCGACGACAACCAGCACAGCTTCCTGTTTGCCAGCGGCGGCGGCACCAGCACGGTGAACATCAACACCAACTATGCGCCCCAAGGCAACATCACCGTCGGCGCCGTGAACGTCGCAGCGGGCAAGACGCTCACGCTGTCCGGCACGAAGGTCAATGGCCTGCTGACCGTGAACGGCACCCTGGCCGGTTCCGGCGATGTGGGCAACACGATGCTGGCGTCTGGCGCAACGCTGTCGCCGGGCACCGCCGCGAAAACGGGCCACGTGATGATGTCGGCCATGACGCTGGCGCCGATTGGATCGATCGGCATCATCCCGTCCCAGTCGGAAATCGGCACTGTGACGGTGAACGGCGACCTGACCTTCATGCCGGGCTCGACCTATCGCGTCGATGCAACCGACGATGGCAAGAGCGACCGCGTGAACGTCACGGGCACGGCCAACCTGGCCGGTAACGTCGTGCATATCGGTTCGGGCGGCACGTATGCTGCGTCGACCGCCTACACGATCCTGTCGGCCAACAGCGTGAACGGCAAGTTCGGCGGCGTGTCCAGCGATCTGGCCTATCTGCAGCCGACGTTGAACCAGGAAGGCAACGACGTGGTGCTGAAGCTGGACATGAAGCAGGTGCCGGTCGATCCGGACCCCAAGCCCACTGATCCGGACCCCAAGCCGAACGAGCCCAAGCCGACCGAGCCGAAGCCGACCGAGCCGGATACCAAGCCGACTCCGGGCAAGCCCGTCGACAACGGCGGTGGCAACACGGACAGCGGTACCCGTCCGATCGAGTTCGCCGACCTGGCAGTGACCAGCAACCAGCGTTCGGCGGCGAACGCCGTGCAAACCCTGCCCAAGAACAGCTCGCTGTACACCCGTGTCCTGAACCTGCCCAACGGCGCCCCGGCCGGCGTGTTCGCCGATCTGTCGGGCGAATCGTTCGGCAGCAGCGTGTCGGCGATGCAGAACGTCAGCAACAACGTCGCCAGCCTGCCTACCGCTCAGTTGCGCGCCAACATGAACGCCGGTTTCATCCCGGGCCCGCCCACGGCGCAAGTCGGCCGCGGCGACGCCTCGATGCTGCCGCGCTCGAACGCGCAGCCGCTGTGGGCGCAAGCTTTCGGCAACTGGCGCACGATGGACGGCAACGGCAACGTGGCCAAGTCCCGTGAACGTGACGTCGGCATCTTCGTCGGCGGCGACCACGGCGTGGGCAACGGCTGGCGCCTGGGTGGCGCGTTCGGGTACACCGACAGCCGCATCACCGTGGACGACCGTTCCGCCAAGTCCGACGTGAACAGCTACAGCGCGATCTTCTACGGCGGCAAGTCGTTCGAAGTTGGCTCGGGCAAGATCAACTTCACCGCTGGCCTGGCCTACACGTGGCATGACATCGACAGCAAGCGCAATATCAACGCGGCCGGCCAGTACCAGGAGCTGAAGGCGGACTACAGCGCCAGCACCGGCCAGGTCTTCACCGACGTGGGCTATGCAATCCCGCTGAACGACCGCCTCACCCTTGAGCCGTTCTTCGGCGCCGACTTCAGCGATCTGCGCACCCGCGGCTTCTCGGAGTCGGGCGGCGACGCCGCGCTGAGCGGCCGCAGCAGCACCAACAACGTGGGCACCACCACGCTGGGCCTGCGCGCGCAGACCACCTTCGACGTGAAGGACACCGCGGGCCGCCTGCGCGGCATGCTGGGATGGCGCCATGCCTACGGTGACCTCAACCCGGAAGCGACGATGTCGTTCGACGGCAGCCAGCCGTTCACCGTGGCGGGCAATCCGCTGGCGCGTGACGCGGCCGTGATGGAAGTGGGTCTGGACCTGGCGATGAGCAAGAACGCCACGCTGGGCCTGGCTTACTCGGGTCAGTTTGGCGACGGTAACCGTCAGAACACCGGCACGGTCAACGTGAGCTGGCGCTTCTAAGACATTCCGCCTCGGCGGATGCGAAAGGCCGGCCTCTTCGGAGGCCGGCCTTTTTCTTGCGTGTGACCCGTCTTCGTTTGGCACGGTGCCTGACACCCGCGCCTCCGTGCAATACAGGATGTTCTGGGCAAAGCAGCTTCGATACACTGTCCGGCCACCCCTATAACGAGAACGCCATGAGACAGTTTCTTCCGACCCTGGGCGCCGCCCTGGTGTTAACGCTGGCCGGCAATGCGGCCACTGCGCAGCAAAGTCCGCCCCGCGACCCCTTTTTTTGGCTGGGAGAAATGAACAAGGCCACGGTGGTGATCAATACCGACGAAGGCCTGCTGGACAAGTCCATGGCGCCGCGCCTTGCGGCCGGCGTCGCCAAAGTCATCCACGACGGCAACCAGGCGGGCGCCAAGCGCCCGGCCACCGTCATCACCTTTGAGCCCCTGCTGATCAAGGCCGCCGGCGAGGACATCACCTTGCTGCACGCCGGCCGTTCCAGCCAGGACATGCACGCCACCTACCGCAGTGCCATCCTGCGCGACAAGCTGCTGGATCTGGCGGACCAGTTGAACGCCACGTCCACCACCCTGGTGGAACTGGCGGCCAGGCACGCGGGCACCATCGTTCCCAATTACACGAACGGCGTTGCCGCGCAGCCCAACAGTTATGGACACTATCTGCTGGGCCAGGCGGCGGGTCTGGCGCGGGATGCGCAGCGCATCCGCGAAGCCTACGTCCGCATTGACCGCTCGCCCATGGGCACGACCGTGCTGAACGGCACGAGCTGGCCGCTGGACCGCAAGCGCATGGCGCAATACCTGGGCTTCGAGGCACTGGTCGACAACGCGTACGACGCCTCGCAGATCTCGTCCATGGACCAGCCCGTTGAGGTCGCGTCCATCGTCACGAGCATCGCGCTGCGCACGGGGAATTTCGTCGAAGACGTGATGACCCAGTACGCGCAGTCGCGTCCGTGGATCCTGCTGGAAGAAGGCGGCGGCAACACCTACGTGTCCAGCGCCATGCCGCAAAAGCGTAATCCGGGCCTGCTGAACGACACGCGCAGCGATGCTTCCACGGCGGTGACGCTGGCGATGGGGCCTGTCCTGCAGACCCACAACATCACGCCCGGCATGAGCGACCCCAAGGACGTGAAGCAGAACTCCGCGATGGTCGATAGCGGCATCTCGGCGCTCAAGCGCTGGGACCGCGTGCTCAAAGCCATGGTCATCAGCCCGGACCGCGCGTTGGAAGAGCTGAACAGCGACTGGACGGCCTCGCAGGAACTGGCGGACGTGCTGATGCACAAGTACAAGCTGCCATTCCGCGCGGGGCATCATTTTGCGTCCGAGGTCGTGTCCTATGCCAAGGCGAACAACATCAAGCCGCTGGATTTTCCGTATGAACAGGCGCGCCGCATCTACGCCGATGCAATGAAGGACTCGAAGTACGGCGCCGACCTGCCGATGAGCGAGGCCGAGTTCCGTTCGACCCTGGACCCGATTGCCATCGTGAAGAACCGCGCCACCATCGGCGGTCCGCAGCCCAAGGAAATGGACCGCATGATCCAGGCAGCGCGCGAGCAGCTGGCCGCGCAGGACAAGTGGATCAAGGCGCGCCGCGCGCATATCCGCGATTCGCTGGCGGAACTGGACAAGCAGTTCGACGCGTTGGTGGCGAGCGCGCCCAAGCAATAACGCGGGTGGGGCAACCCTATCGGGGCGCGTCTGCCCCGCAAGCCTGGAGCACGATGCCGCGCAGCCAGCGATGCGCGGCATCGCCGTCCATCCGGGGATGCCATAGCATTGACACCGTAAATGGCGCCATCGCAAACGGCAGCGCAAAGCTGCGCATGCCCTCGCGCAGCGTGCTGGTGTGCCGTTCGGGCACGGTGGCGATCAAATCGGTTTCGCGGACCAACGCCAGCGCCGTCGAAAAGCCGCCGGCAACGGTGGCGATGTGGCGCGCGCGGCCGGATTGCGCCAGCGCGTCGTCCATGGGTCCGGAGTCCCGTCCGCGGCGCGACACGAGGACGTGGCGGGCTGCCAGGTACCGCGTCAGCGTGACGTTGCCGCGCGCCAGCGGATGGGCCGCGCGCATGACGCCGATGTACCGGTCCTGAAACAGCGCGCGAGTGCGCAGCTCCGGGCTGGCCGACTGGCCCACCACGCCTGTTTCCAGGTCCACCGCGCCTTCGCGCAGCGGTGCGCTGTCCTTGTCCAGCTTCTGCATGAAGCGCAATCGAACGCCCGGCGCCTGGTCTTCGATCACGGTGAGCAGACGGGCTCCGAAGTTTTCAACGAAGCCGTCGGTAATGCGCAGGGTGAACGTGCGCGAGAGCGCTGCGGGATCCAGGCCTTCCGCGGGGCGCAGCACGGCTTGTGCATCCCTGACCAGCCCGCCCACCTGCTCGCGCAGCGCCAGCGCCCGGGGCGTGGGAACCAGGCCGCGCCCGGCCCGCACCAGCAGGGGATCGCCCGTGGTGTCGCGCAGCCGCGCCAAGGCACGGCTCATCGCGGAAGGACTCAGGCGAAGCCGCCTGGCGGCGCCGGCCACGCTGCCTTCGGAGAGCAGCGCGTCCAGGGTGATGAGCAGGTTGAGGTCGGGCGCGGACATCTGGCAAACGTAGCATGCCGGCAAAAAACGCGCGGGAATTTGGCATGGCGTCGTATGCAGGTATTCACTGCAAATGCTGCGTCTTCCGCCACGTCTGGGAGAGGCATACGCTGGAGTTCCGTTTCCCTTTGCACGTCGCCATCATGTCGCGCTCCGCTTCGCCCCTATCGCCATCCCCGTCCCGTCTCCCGCTGTTGGCCTGCCTGTCCTTGTCGATGCTGCTGGCGTCCCTGGGCACCAGCATCGCCAACGTAGGCCTGCCCGCCTTCGTCCAGGCATTCGGCGTCTCGTTTCAGTCGGTGCAGTGGGTGGTGCTGGCGTATCTGCTGGCCATCACGACCGCCGTGGTCAGCGCCGGACGGCTGGGCGACCTGATCGGCCGGCGGCGCCTGATGCTGGCGGCAATGGTTTGGTTCACGGTCGCCTCCGTGCTGTGCGCAGCCGCGCCCGGACTGTGGATGCTGGTGGCCGCGCGCGCCGCGCAGGGGTTGGGCGCGGCTGTGCTGATGACGCTGGCCATGGCCTTTGCCGGTGAGGCAACGCAGAAGGGAAGGGCGGGCAGCGCGATGGGCCTGCTGGGCACGATGTCGGCAGCCGGCACCGCGCTCGGTCCGACACTGGGCGGCGCGCTGATCACCGGTCCGGGATGGCGGGCGATCTTCCTTATCAACCTGCCGCTGGGTCTGCTGGCGTTCTGGCTGGCGTGGCGGCATCTGCCCCGCGATCCCCAACGCGTCGCGCCGCAGACGATTCGTTTTGATTGGCTGGGCAGTGCGCTGCTGGCGCTGACGTTGGCGGTCTACGCGCTGTCCATGACGCGCGGACGCGGCGGCTTCAGCACGACCAACGTTGTCCTGCTTGCGGCGGCGGCGGGCTGCGCCGGTCTGTTTGCGTGGGTGCAGTCGCGGACGTCACATCCGCTGGTGCGTCCGGCGATGATGGCCGATCCCGTGCTGGCGGGCGGCTTCGCGGCCAACGCGCTGGTCGCGACGGTGATGATGGCCACCCTGGTGGTTGGGCCGTTCTATCTGGCCGGGGCGTTGGGGTTGGACGCAATGTGCGTCGGGATGGCAATGTCTTGCGGTCCGCTCGTCGCTGCACTGGCAGGTGTGCCGGCGGGGCGCTGCGTGGACCGGTTTGGCGCCCGGCCGATGACGCTCGCCGCGCTGATGGCAATGACGGGCGCATCGGCGATGCTTCCCGTTGCGTCGGAAGCGTTCGGCGTGACGGGATATGTGGTCGCGCTGGGCGTGCTGACGGCTGGGTATGCGCTGATTCAGGCGGCCAACAACACCGCGGTCATGGCCGGGGCGGCAGGCAACGAACGCGGCGCCGTGTCCGGCATGTTGAACCTGTCTCGCAACTTGGGGTTGATTACAGGTGCGTCGGCGATGGGGGCGGTGTTTGCCGTGGGCGCCGGGGCAACTGCGCTGGCTCATGCCGCGCCCGCTGAGCTATCGGCCGGGTTGCACGCGACGTTTGTGACGGCCGCCGTGTTGTGCGCGCTGGCGATGGCCGCGGTGGCGGTTGGCGGGTTGAGGCTTGCTGCACTCCGGTCGTAGGGCAGCGGGCTTCAGTCGCAGCCGCGGCGCAGCGGATCGGCCTGCGCCGCGTGGCATGGCTAATAGTTGGAGGACATGCCGAAATTACTCCGCCTTCAGCCCTGCCTGCTCGATCAGCGGTTGCCACTTCTGCCGTTCGCTGCGTGCAAACGCGGCCAGCTCCTCGGGCGTGCCGCCGCCCGGTTCATGCCCCAGATCCAGCAGCTTCTGCCGGACCTCCGGACGCGCCAGGATCTTGGCCAGGTCCTCATTCAATCGCTTGATCGCCGCCGGCGGCGTGCCCTTCGGCGCGTACAGGCCGTTCCACGCGATCACCTGAAACCCGTCCAGCCCCTGTCCCGCGACCGACGGCACGCCGGGCAGCAGGGCCGACTCTTTCAACGAGGTCACCGCCAGCGGGCGCAGCTTTCCGCTGGTGATGAACGAGCGTGCGGCGCTGACCGTGTCGATGCCGACCTGCACCTGGCCGCCCAGGAGGTCCGTGGTGGCGGTGGCCGAGCCCTTGTAGGGAATGCCGCGGACGCTGTTGACGCCCTGCTTTTTGAGCAGTTCGTACACGAGGCGCGCGGTGGTGCTGGGCATGCCGACGTTGACGCTGTCTGGCTTGGCCTTGGACGCGTTGCGCAGGTCCGCCAGACTGGCGTAGGGCGAGGACGGCGTGGTCAGCAGCACCATGGGAAACGAGCTGACCAGCATGACGGGCGCGAAGTCCTTCTCCGGATCGAAGTTGGTGGACGCATACATGTACTGGTTCAGTACGTGCGTGCCGTTGGTGCCCATCAGCAGCGTGTAGCCGTCCGGTGCGGCGCGCGCGGCCTCGGATGCGCCGATGTTGCCGCCCGCGCCGGGGCGGTTCTCGACGATAAAGGGTTGGCCCAGGTCGCGGGCCAGGTACTCCGCCAGGTAGCGGGCGGCGACGTCGGTGCCCTGGCCGGCCTGGTAGGGGACGATGATCTTGACGGGTTTGGAGGGGTAGCTGTCGGCGGCCGCGGCGGGCTGGGCGAACAGCAGCGGCGCCGCTAGCGCGGCGATCAGGCGTAAGGTCTTCATGGTGGTCTCCTCGTTTTTATATGTGGCTGCATCGGACTGCGGCTAGGGCTTGGGAGGCGGCCATCGCGGCAGGATGCCCTGTTCCTGCAATGCCGCGATCTGTGAGTCGCCGAAGCCGGCCTCCCGGAGGACTTCGACGGTGTGCTGCGCATAAGCGGGCGGCAGCCGGTCCACGCGCGCGGGCGCTTGCGACAGCCGTACTGCGGAACCGATGCCGTGATAGCCGTTGCGATCGACGCGCATGCCGCGATGCGCAGTGTGCGCCTGCGTAAAGGCTTCTGGCACGCTGTTGACCGGGCCAGCCGGCACGCCAAGCTTCATCAGTTCCGCACACAAAGCGTCACGCGGACGCGAGGCCAGGGCGTTCTCGATGGCGTCCCGCAAGGCGGCGCGATTCGTCAGCCGCGCGCGGTTGGTGGCAAAGCGCGGATCGTCCTGCAACGCTGTCAGGCCCGCGTAGTCGCAGAAGCGGCGGAACTGGCGGTCGTTGACGACGCCCAGAAAGACCTCGCCATCGCGGCAGGCGTAGCGGTCATACGGCGCGATGTTGGGATGCGCGCTGCCCAAGAGGCCGGGCGTCTGGTCGGTGTGCATCCAGTTGGCGGCGTGCGGCACCAGCAGGCTGAGCGCGGTGTCGAACAAGGTGACCTCGACCCGCTGGCCCAGGCCCGTGCGTGCCCGGTGGTAAAGCGCCAGCAGGATGCCGGACTGCGCGGTGTAGCCGGTCAGATGGTCGACGATGGGCACGCCGATGCGGGTGGGTCCGCCGGCCGGTTCGCCGTTGATGCTCATCAGGCCGCACATGGCCTGCAGCACGGCGTCGTAGCCGGGCAGGCCGCCCAGCGGCCCGTCGTCGCCAAAGCCCGTGATGGCGCAGTGGATGAGCTGGGGAAAGCGGGGTTTCAGGTCCGCCTCGTAATCCAGGCCCCACTTGGCCATCGTGCCCGGGATGAAATTCTCGATCAGGACGTCGGCGTCGGCCAGCAGCGCCAGCAGCACGTCGCGGCCCGCGGGTTTGGACAGGTCCAGCCCGATGGCGCGCTTGCCGCGGTTGACGGCGGTGAAGTAGGCGGCGTCGCCGTCCTCGTTGACCGGCGGGCCCAGCGTGCGCGTCTCGTCGCCGCCGGGCGGCTCGACCTTGATGACGTCCGCGCCCTGGTCCGCCAGCATCTGCGTGCACAGCGGGCCGGCCAGGACGCGCGACAGGTCGATGACGCGCAGGCCGTCCAGCGCGCCCCGCGGACGGGCCTCGGGGCAGGGTGCAGCATGTTCCGATGAATCAGACATCGCCCACCTCGTCTTGGGGGTTGCCGCCGGTCAGGCGCGGGTAGGCAATTCGACCACACCGGTACCGAGTACGGAAAGCTCGTCGTCCTGGTTGCGCGCTTCCTGTTCGATCTCGACCAGGTGACGGCCGTCTTCCACATACTTGCGCACCACCTTGCCCTTGAAGAACAGCATGTCGCCTTCGGGGTTGTGACGGCGGATCTTGCACGTGGACTTGCGCAGGAATCCGGCGTCGCCCATCCAGTTGGTGAGGTGATGGGTCAGCCACGAGTTGCGCTCGGGACCGTAGTCGTAGGCGCCGGGCGCGCCGACTTCCAGCGCGAAGTCTTCTTCCCAGTGGACGCGCTCGGGCACGTCCGGAATGCCGAAGCGGTTGGTGATGCCCACGCCCGGATGCGCGTCGATGAGCTGCCACGCCAGCTTGTTGGCGCGGATGTACAGGCCGCCCCAACCCTGCGCGAAGGCGATGAAGCCGGTGACCGTCATCGGCCCCTTGAACATCACGGGCAATTCTTCGCCTTCCTTCACGTCTTCCCAGTAGCGGGGCGTGGCGCCGCGCACTTCTTCCTGCGCGTAGAGCTTGTAGGCTTCCTTGATTTCCTCGGGGCTGTAGCGGCGCGGCTCGCGGGCGCGGACTTCCGCGTACTTGCTGCCCTGTTCACGCGCGTGATCGCGTTCGGTGCGAAAGCACCAGCTGTCGGCCTCGGCGACCTTGTCGCCGTTCTGGTTGAAGAAGTCCACGTGATAGATCTGCTGCACGGCGCGGCCGGCAAAGCGGGTCTGGTGCTCGATCAGGTTCTTCAGGTGCGCTTCGGTGGAAATGGTGTCGTTGCGCTTGACCGTCTTGTGCCAGGTCCAGTCCGCGCCCGACCACATGGCGTGCACGCCGGGCAGCCCGCCCACGTAGCCGGACACGATGCGGCTGGTGGCAAACAGGAAGCTGGGCAGGGCGATGATGCCGCCGTGCTGGGTCTTGGCCGCGTATTCCGGATCCGACCACAGCGGGTTGTCGTCGCCGATGCCGTGGGCGTAGTGGCGGATGTTGTCGCGCGTGGCTTCGTAGCACCACGGCTCGGCGGTGGCGCCGATCTTCACGCCGATGCGCTCGCGCAGCTCGTCCAGCCCGCGTTCGGTGATCTTGGGAAAGCTGCGTTCGGTCTTGGTCTGGGTCAGCATGATGTCTCCTGGGTTTGAGAGGTGGCCTGTGCCGGGTCGCCCTAGGCGTGGGCGGCGCCGGCGGGCGTGGTGTCGGCGGTCGCAAGCTCTTGCTCCCGCAATTTCCTGCGATGGATCTTTCCGGCGGGCGTCTTGGGCAGTTCAGCCACAAACACCACCTGCCGCGGATACTCGTGCTGCGCCAGGCGGCTGCGCACGGCGTCCTGGATTTCCTGCACGAAGGCGTCGTCGCCGGGGCGCGCCGACACCACGAAGGCCTTGACGACCTGGCCGCGCAGCGGGTCGGGCACGCCGATGGCGGCGGCCTCCGTTACGTCGCGGTGCTTGAGGATGGCGTCTTCGATTTCGACGGCGCTCATGGTCCAGCCGGCCGAGATGATGACGTCGTCGGCGCGGCCGCCGTGCCAGAAGTAGCCGTCTTCGTCCACGCGCCCCAGGTCCTTGGTGGCCACCCAGGCGTCGCGGCGCCACAGCTTGAGTTCGCCGGTTTCGCCAGGCGCGCAGGGCTGGCCGTTGGCGTCCTGCACTTGAACGCGCAGGCCGGGCACGGGCTTGCCCAGCGAGCCGGCCTTGACCGTGAAATCCGGCGCGCCGGGATAGTTGACAAGGCAGACGCCGATTTCCGTTGTGCCGTACATGCTGCAGACGGGCCGGCCGAAGGTCGCTTCAACGAAGGCGGCGGTCTCGCTGTCGATGGGTTCGCCGGTGAAGGACACCTTGTCCAGGTGATAGCGATGGCGTGCCGCCGCGCCGCTGTTGCGCATCATCCGGTAGTGGGTGGCGGCGGCGGAAATATTGGTGAAGCGATGATCCTGCAAGGCCTGCAGCAGGCGTTCGGCGTTGAACTTGCCGGCATACGCGCCAATGGTGACGCCCAGGGCCAGCGGCGCCAGCGTGCCGTGCCACAGACCGTGGCCCCACGCGGGCGATGACGGGCACATGTAGCGATCGCCGGGACGGATGCCGGTGCCGTACAGCGCGGCCAGCATCAGCGTGACCAGGGCGCGGTGCGTGTGCTTGACGGCGTCGGGCAGTTCGCGCGTCGTGCCCGACGTGTACTGGAAAATGGCCAGATCGTCGGCGCGTGTGCGGCATTCGTAATGGGACGGGTACGCGGCCAGCGTGCCGAGGAAGGCGTCGTCGGCAATGACCACGCGCATGTCCTCGCCGCCGGCGGCAAGCGGGGCTTTTTCGGCGTTGGTCACCAGCATGCGCGGCTGGCAGTCCTGCACGCGCAGCCGGATGCCGTCGGGGCCGAACAGCGTGAAGAGCGGCACGGCGATGGCGCCCATCTTCATGGCGCCGAACATGGCCACGTAGAACGGCAGCGACGGTTCCAGCATGACGGCGACGCGGTCGCCGGCCCGGATGCCCTGCTCGACCAGGTAGTGGGCGAAGCGCGAGGATTCCTCGGAGATCTGGCGGAACGAGTAGGTCTCGTCGCCGCCTGCGGCGCGCACCAGGATGATCGCCGGCTCCGTCTTGTCTGCATGCCGGTCGATGCACTCGTGCGCGATGTTCATGGTTTCGCGGTTGCCATCGAACAGCTCCCAGAGCTTGTCCGCGGAGCAGAGCGCCTGGGCGTCCGCGTAGGAAAGGGTATCGGTCAGCTTCGTCATTTCGTCGTACCTGTGTGGGTCGGCAACCTGTGGAATCCACTATGCGCGCCGCAAATTAAATTGTCAATGACGTTTATGAATTGTATATAGACAATTAGGTGGGTGTGGAGAGCGCCCGCACGGCCCGCGCCGCACGGTATGCTTGCCGCAATAAAAACGGAGAAATCGATGAGTGAAACCAGTACCCCGGAACTTGCCGCCGCCGGCCCGCGCGTGCGGCCGGTGCCGGCCGTGACGCGATCGATCGCGATCCTGCGCCTCTTGGGCCGGGGCGGCGAGCCCATGACGTTGAAGGCCATCTCGCAGGAACTGGGCATGGTGACCAGCACCTGCCTGCACATTCTTCGCGTCCTGGTGGAAGAAGGCCTGGTGAAGGTCGATCCCGGCGCCAAGCGCTACAGCCTGGGCGTGGGCATGCTGACGCTGGCGCGCAGCGTGATCGAAAGCAACCCGTTTCCCGCGCTGGCGCAGCCGGTGCTGGATCGCATTGCCAACGCCGCCAGCGTCACCGCGATTGGCGTCGAGGTCTCTGGCAGCGATCACATGGTGGTGCTGGCGCTGTCGCGTTCGAACGCGCCGTTTCGCCTGCATGTGGATGTGGGAAGCCGCTTTCCGGCGCTGATCAGCGCGACGGGCCGGCTGGTCGCCGCGTTTGCGGATCTATCGGACAAGGAACTGGAGCGGCGCTTCAAGGCCTTGCGCTGGGATCAGGCGCCCGAGTTCGCGGCCTGGAAGGCCGACGTGGATGCCGTGCGCCGGCAGGGCTACAGCGTCGACCGCAACAACTACATCAACGGCGTCGTCGTGATCGCGGTGCCGGTGTTCGACAGCCATCAGCGCCTGACGCATGCATTGGTTGCCGCGGGCCTGGCCGAACAGCTCGATGCCGCGCGCGTGGAATCGCTGGCAGCGGAACTGCAGGGTGAGGCGCGCGCATTGTCGCAACTGATGGCTGCCAGGAGCTGAACCCATGGATACGCAATCCGCCGACGAGTCCGCCGTCCCGCCGGGGTGGCGCCAACGCACGCTGCCGGGCTTTGCAGGCCTGATCGGCCCGTTGTGGGTGCGCAAGAATGACGATGGCTGGGCCTATGGCTTGTTGGCCACCTCGGATCATCTGAACCCGGCGGGTGTGGTGCACGGCGGATTGCTGACCGCGCTGCTGGACCACGGCATCAGCGCAATCGCGTGGGAAGCGCTGGGCCGCCGCGCCTGCGTGACCGTGCAACTGGACACGCATTTTCTGGCGGCAGCGCTCGAAGGACAGTTTCTGGAGGTGCGCGGCCGCGTGGTGCGGGCCACGTCGTCGCTGGTATTCATGCAGGGGGAATTGAGCACGGACGGGGAGGTCGTCGCAACGGCCGTTGCCGTGCTCAAGCAGATCGGACCGCCCCGGAATGCGGCGGGCGAGGCTGCGGCAGGCGAGGCTGCGGCAGGCGATCCTGCGGCAGGCGGACCTGCGGCAGGCGGACCTTCGGCGGGCACGCCGGCAGAGTAACGCCCCGCCGGCGGTCCCGGATCAGCCCTGCGGCAGCGCGATCAGCCGGCCTGCGCTCGCCGTCTCTTCCTCGCGCAGCTTGAAGCGCGCAACCGCATCGGCCAACACACGCGCCTGATCGCTCAACATGCCCGACGCCGCCGTCGACTGTTCGACGAGCGCCGCGTTCTGCTGCGTGGCCTGGTCCATGTCGGCGACCGAGCGGTCGATCTGTCCCAGCCCCGTGCTTTGCTCGGCCATCGCGCCGTGGATCTCGCTCACCATCCGCTGCACGCGGTTGATGCCGTCAACGATCTCGGTCATGGTTGAACCGGCGGCCTGCACGCGTTCCGTGCCGCTCTTCACGTTCTGCACCGACGCCTCGATCAGCGTCTTGATCTCTTGCGCGGACGACGCGCTGCGTTGCGCCAGCGTGCGCACTTCGCCCGCCACCACCGCAAAGCCGCGGCCTTGTTCGCCGGCACGCGCGGCCTCGACCGCCGCGTTCAGCGCCAGGATGTTGGTCTGGAACGCGATGCCGTCGATCACGCGAATGATCTCGGTGATGCGCTGCGACGACTGCGAGATCTCGTCCATGGTGTTGACCGCGTCCTTCACCACCTGGCCCCCGCGCGCGGCAACCGCGCTGGCCTCGTCGGCCAGGCGCGTCGCATGTTCGGCGGTTTCCTCGGTCTGGCGCACGCTGGAGGCCAGCTCCGTCAGCGCCGACGACGTCTCTTCCAGGGATGCGGCCGACGTTTCCGTGCGCTGCGACAGGTCACGGTTGCCCATGTCGATCTCGCGCGTGGCGGCGCTCATCGAATGCACGCCGCTGCGCACTTCTCGCATGACGTAGGTGATCTTCTCCACGAACGCGTTGAACGACGCCGAAATCTGCGCGACCTCATCGTGGCCGACCACGGCCAGGCGGTGCGTCATGTCGCCGTCGCCCGAACCGATGGTGTCCATGGCGTCACGCACGGCGGACAGACGCTTGAACGCGCGCGATGTGATGACGCTGGCGAGGGCCACGGCCACCAGCGTCAGGACCACCAGCGAGATCAACGTGGCATTCAACACCTGCGTCAGGCCGACGGTGGCTTCGGTCTTGTCCAGCGCCACGACCAGATACCAGTCCGTGCCGGGGATGCGGCGCGCCTTCAGCAGCTTCTGCGCGCCGTCCAGCGCGATGTCGACGGGGGCGGCGCCGTCGCGGGCCATGGCCGCAATCGCATCGGCGGTCAGGGCCGGCGAAATGTCGGTCGACGGCTTGAGCGCCAGTTTGTCGTTCAGGTGCGAAATCACCTGACCGTCCGTGCCCAGCACGAACGCGCTGCTGGACGGGGTGGGGTGGATGGCCTTGATGATGTCCTTCACGCCATCGAGCGGTACGGCGCCGCTCAGTACGCCGGTCGTCTGGCCGTCGCGGATCATCGGCGCGGTAAACGCCACGTACAGCACGCCGGTGCTGGAGTCCCCGTAGGGCTTGGTGATCGTCAGCTTGCCGGCGGACACGGCGCTTTTGTACCAGGGCCGGGCGGTCGGGTCGTAATCCGCGGCGGTCTTGGTGGTGGAAAAGAAGGTCTTGTCGGACCAGCCGACGGTGGTGATGGGAAAGCCGTTGGTCTCGCCCATGAGTTTGGTCAGGCCCCGGGGATCGCCTTTCTCGACCACCTTCGCCGTGGCCTCGACAGCCTGCGCCTTGTCCGCCGACCAGCGCTCGATGGCGCTGGCGTTGCCGGACGCCACGGCGTCCAGCGTCGCGGCGATGGTGGACATCATGTTGTCGCGCACGATCTGGTAGGTGATGAGGCCCGAGAGCGTAAGCGCTCCCACCACCGTAAAGCAGGTAATAAGCAAAATGCGGTTGCGCAGCGACGTTATCTTCATGCTCGTGTACTGGATACGCCAACGCGAAGGTTGGCGGGTTGCTAGTCGGCCAGGAAACCCCCGGCCGCAATCCGCTAACGGCAGGCGGAAGCGGCGACTTTAGGGATGAGATCAAGAACTTTGATCCGACCCGCCGCAATCAACGACGAACACCGCATTTTCGAAAATTCCTTAGGTTCAACGGACCCCGTTTAACGGAAACTTTTCTGTTTCCGGCCGGAATTCGCCCCACGGCCCCCCTGATCTCGACGCAGCCAACCAACGCCGTCCACCGTCCTTACAGAGGCGTCGACGAGCAGGCGCGTGGCCGTCTCCCTACTCAACTCGCTCTCACCACTTGAGGAAAGCAGATCGATGACCCACCACATTCCCCTGACTGGGCAGACCAAAGCGTTGGTGGCCCCCGACGCGGGTCCGGCCTATGCGCAGATACAGCAACCCAAGCCCTGCATTGTCATCCTGATCCATGGCGTCAACGATCTGGCGGGCTCGTACGCCGACCAGGAGGAGGGAATCTGCGAGGGGCTGAACGAACGGCTGGATCATCTGACTACGGCGCGGGGCGGACGCAACATGGCGGCGCTGAATCCGGCGACTTACAGTCTTCCTGAAGATGATCAAGGAAGCGCTCCAGATCCAGACCGGGCTTATTACCGCCGCCTGCCGTTGGCAGGCAAGCTGGGTGGTCGCTCGCGCAGCGTGGTCATTCCCTTTTACTGGGGCTTCCGCGAGGAAGAGCAAGCCATCAACAAAAGAACGACGCATGGCGAATGGCTGGATCGCTTCGGCAACCGGCTGGATAAGGACGGCATCAAGCAAGGCGGGATGTTCGCCAATGCGACCACAAACATTCCCGACATGTTTGGAACCGGATTCTCCGGTAGGCTGGCCGGCGCAATGCCGGTCAACCCGGTTTTCGGATCACCCAGCCATCCGCTGATGCCCGCCCCGGGCCGACGGTACATGGTGCTGGCCGCGTTGCGACTGGCGGCGGTGGTGAAAACCATTCGCGGCTACAAAGGCCAGAGCGGCAGCGACGGCTTGAACGACACCATCAATGTCGTCGGGCACAGCCAGGGCACCTTGATCACGTTGCTGGCCAACGCGTATCTCAAGGAGGAGGGCGAGCGGCCCATTGATGCGCTGGTGATGATGAATTCGCCTTACGGCCTCGGCGAGCCCCTCCTCGAAAGCTTGCTGGTTCGTTCCAGCCAGCAGACCACACTCGCGCGTTTGCAGACGCTTGCCAACATCACGCAATTCATCGGTCGCCAGCCTAATGTGGTGCCCGCCTTGGCGGACATGGCCGACCCGGTCAACGAGGCCTGCGTTGGCGGCCTGCGCTGGACGGGCGACAAGTGCCGGACGACGGTGGACGGCCAGGAGCTGGACTTTATCGAGCGGGACAATCGCGGCAATGTCTACCTTTACTTCTCGCCCGAAGATCAAACCGTGGGCATGAAGAGTGTGCAGGGAATCGGTTGGCAGGGCGTTGCGAACATGGCGTCCATCACGGAGCTCGTGCCAGAGCGCTTCCTGCTCAGTTACGTGTCCGAGACGCTGAACAAGATGCTCCCCAAGGATAGGAGTGCCATTAAAAGAACCGTGCCGGCACTCGCAGCACTGGGCTCCAGGTTCTACCAGCGCGTCTTCACTATCCGCGAACGCGAGGCTGGGCGGCATCAAGTAGGAATGCCGCCGGAGTACACCTATCAATTGCTCACGACCGGAGAGTCGACGTGGGAGGGCTCGGCGCTTGGGGTGCTCCAGGAGTTGGGCCAGGCAACCTTCGCGACCGGGCAGACGATCCAAATCAACGCGCCCGCGCTGCCACGTGCTTTCGAGGCAGACTTTGGCGCACACGGCGCGCGCGATGCCAGTCAGGCATCAGGCGGGATCGCGCCGGTCTACGCACCGGATGATCCGATCGACGCATCGATTGCCGTGACCAATGGAGGCATCAACCATTTGGGATCGCGTTTCGTCGACCTGCCCGAAAGCGCAGGGCCCTTGACGGCGGCGCATCGAAATCAGGCGCGGGCCATGGCGTTAGCCCCGGAACTGGAAGCGCAACTGACCGACCTGAATGATCCGGCGCGCAATCCCTATAAAGATCCAGACAACAACGCATGGGCCGCCGACTGGCACCGCATCACGTTCGCGTCCTATAAGGGCGGCAGGCGCTTTTGGGTGAACTACCAAGAGAGCCCGAACGAGGCGCGCCGGCGCCGCATGAACGCCGAAAGAGCCGAGCAGAGCGCGTACTCGTTTCATTCCGCCATACCGATGAACAAGGAGCACAGTCGACGCGCGCTGGCCTATGACCTGGCGGTGGGTCAGGCGCGCAGCATCGACGATGAGGAGTTTTATTCCTATTTATGCCGGGTGGCGGACTGGCGGTTGAAGTGGATCAAAGACGATGCAGGCCATGAGGAAGCAGATGTCGAGGAAAACCTGCCGGATGCCAATACGCTTCGCCTCTACAACGAAGAGCCTACCGATCGAAAGACTTTAATAGACGTCACGGAGAGATATCGAAAGACGGGCCAATTGCCAACGATTGCCTCCGAAGCAAAACGCCCCACCGCGGTAATGAGCCAGACGCTGGAGGATCGATTCTTCGGCCGTCGCCCCGTGGCCGGCGAAGGAAATGTGGCATGAAGCATTTCAAACCTGTCACCGTCATTGTCTTGGTTGTCGCAACACTGTCGGGCGCACCCGCCGTCGGCGCGCCGCCGCTGCAGGCTGGGCCACTAGCTGACATCGCATGTCCGTTGCCGCCCGTGCCGATCCCCCACCACCTCATCGACCGCGAGGTGCCCCCTTCTACGCAGGAGTCATCCATGTCCTCATCTCAAGCCCCTTTGCCAAGCGCGAGCCTGGCCACACTCGATATCGTCCGCATTGGGCTGAGCCTTGACGTGTACCGCCAGGGCCAGGCGTGGGCACGTTTGCAAGCACAGAACGACGCGCAGCCTCAGGCTCTGCACGTGGGAACGGTCTTGCCGATGGACCCCGAGCGATATCCGGTTCTGGCAAATCTCAAGGATATGGCTTGGAGCATGCGCAAGGCCCACGCGCTGGAACTCGCGTTGCGAGGCTTTCCCGAACGATGGCCCATACCCACGCTGACCATTGCGCGCGACTACGGACCGAAGGAGGAGGAGCTTGACTCCACACCAGAAGAGGTGTCGAAGATGCTCAAACTGATGGTCGACGATCACAGAGCACCCGCAGGCATGCACTGGCACCGCATTCGGCAACTTGAACCCGGCGTCATTTGCAACACGACACCGGAGGCGGCCGTGGAGTATCTGTTTCGGCTGTTCGAAGTCAATCCCGACATGCCCGCGCTGCTCGTGTACTCGGTGGAAGGCTACAACATCGCCCGGGCTTTGGGGCCACGGCGCAAGCGCCCGATCGGCTTGGGCACCGGCCCGCGCCAGCCCGGCGAACTGACCGACGCGGTGGTGGCGATGATCGTGGCGCGCCCCGAGCGACTGGATTGGCTGCGCGCCTATGCGCCGTACACCAAACCCAATGCCCGAAACGACATCGATCCGGCCTTTACCGGCTGGAAGCGCCAGCCGCCCAAGGCATTCAGGCCAACGCCTTCGTTTCCCGAACCCATCACGGAGCAGGGCTTCAAGCAGTGGGACCGCCTGCGGGTGCTTGCGCAACTGCACCGGCCGGTGGAGGTTTCTCTGATGGAGGACGATCAGACCGGCAAGCCGTTAAAAGACCAGGCTCGCCATGCGGCGTTGGCCAGCGCCTGGCAGCGGGCCACCATGGGAATCATTGATGCACCCGCCCGGGTGTTCTACGACACCGGCAGCCCGACGGGCGGGCTGGCCGATCTGGCGCCCGCGCTGGCCACCGCGCAAAGCACGTTAGATCCCTTGGACTCCATGCAGAGCTATGACCTCACGCAGCGCCTGGGCGACACCGGCGCCTCCTCGCCTTTTGTGGGCATCGCGCTGGCGACGATGGGAAGCTATCTGAACGCCGACACCAGCGTGGTGATGCCGCTGCGCCAGCGCGGCAAGGCCACGGTGATTGCGATCACCTCGACAACGCCCGGCCAGAAGCCGGAAATCGATCCCTTCGACGTCAAGCTGCGGCCGCAGCACTCGAAGTACAGCGAGGCGCCGTCGCCTGAATTCAAGGAGCAGTTTGCCAGTCTGGTGCGCGAAAGCCAGCGCAACCAGCCGGCGCCCGAGCCCTATATCGATCCGGCCAAGGTGGCGTATGAACAGCGGTTGCTCGATGCGTTCATTGCATCAGCGCCGGGTGCGGATCTGCCGGAGGTGGACAAGAAGTGATCCGCGTAATGACTAGGACGGCGCTGGCGAGATGGGCCCATCCAACAGACCGACTGCTATCGAGGCAGGTCAGCCACGGGCAAGAGAAATGCGGCATGAAGCCGTTGAAGCCTGCCGTCGCCCTTGTTTTGCTGGGTGCGGCACTGTCCGGCGCACCCGCGGTTGGCGCGTCGCCCCTGCAGGCCGGGCCACTAGCCGAGATCGCATGTCCGTTGCCGCCCGTGCCGATCCCCCACCACCGCATCGGCCGCGAGGTGCCCCCTTCTACGCAGGAATCATCTATGTCCCCATCTCAAGCCCCTTTGCCAAGCGCGCGCCTGGCCACTCTCGAGATTGTCCGCGTCGGACTTAGCCTTGACGTGTACCGCCAGGGCCAGGCGTGGGCACATCTGCAGGCGCAGAACAATGCTCAGCCTCAGGCCCTGCACGTCGGAACTGTCTTGCCGATGGACCCCGAGCGGTATCCGGTTGTGGCGGACGACAAAAACATGGCCTGGGAACAGCGCAAATCTCATGCGCTGGAGCTCGCATTGCAAGGCTTTCCCGAACGCTGGCCCATTCCCACGCTGACCATTGCGCGTAGCTATGATCCGAAGGGAGAGGACCTTGATACGCCGCCAGAGCGCGTATCAAAGATGCTCAATCTGATGGTCGAGGATCACAGAGCGCCCGCCGGCATGCACTGGCATCGCACTCGGCAACTTGAACCCGGCGTCATTTGCAACACGACACCGGAGGCGGCCGTGGAGTATCTGTTTCGGCTGTTCGAAGTCAATCCCGACATGCCCGCGCTGCTCGTGTACTCGGTGGAAGGCTACAACATCGCCCGAGCCCTGGGGCCACGGCGCAAACCGCCAATCGGCGTAGGCACCGGGCCGCGCCAGCCCGGCGAATTGACCGACGCGGTGGTTGCGATGATCGTGGCCCGACCCGAGCGTTTGAACTGGCTGCGCGCCTATGCGCCGTACACCAAACCCAATGCCCGAAACGACATCGATCCGGCCTTTACCGGCTGGAAGCGCCAGCCGCCCAAGGCATTCAGGCCAACGCCTTCGTTTCCCGAACCCATCACGGAGCAGGGCTTCAAGCAGTGGGATCGCCTGCGGGTGCTTGCGCAACTGCACCGGCCGGTGGAGGTGTCTCTGATGGAGGACGATCAGACCGGCAAGCCGTTAGAAGACCAGGCTCGCCACGCGGCGTTGGCCAGCGCCTGGCTGCGGGCCACGATGGGAATCATCGATGCGCCAGCCCGGGTGTTCTACGACACCGGCAGCCCGACGGGCGGGCTGGCCGATCTGGCGCCAGCCTTGGCCGCCGCGCAAAGCACGTTGGATCCCTTGGACTCCTTGCAGAGCTATGACCTCACGCAGCGCCTGGGCGACACCGGCGCCTCCTCGCCCTTTGTGGGCATCGCGCTCGCCACGATGGGAAGCTACCTGAACGCCGACACCAGCGTGGTGATGCCGCTGCGCCAGCGCGGCAAGGCCACGGTGATTGCGATCACCTCGACAACGCCCGGCCAGAAGCCGGAAATCGATCCCTTCGACGTCAAGCTTCGGCCACAGCACTCGAAGTACAGCGAGGCGCCGTCGCCTGAGTTCAAGGAGCAGTTTGCCAGCCTGGTGCGCGAAAGCCAGCGCAACCAGCCGGCGCCCGAGCCCTATATCGATCCGGCCAAGGTGGCGTATGAACAGCGGTTGCTGGATGCGTTCATTGCATCAGCGCCGGGTGCGGATTTGCCGGAGGTGGACAAGAAGTGATGCGCGTAATAACTCGGAAGGCGCTGGCGAGGTGGGCCCATCCAACAGACCGACTGCTATCGAAGCCGGTCAGTCACGGGAAAGAGAAATGCGGCATGAAGCCGTTGAAGCCTGTCGCCGCCCTTGTTTTCCTGATCGCGGCAATGTTCGGCGCACCCTCGGTTGGCGCGCCGCCGATGCACGCCGGGCCACTAGCCGAGATCGCGTGCCCATTGCCGCCCGTGCCGATCCCCCACCACCTCATCGGCCGCGAGGTTCCCGCTTCTACGCAGGAATCATCCATGTCCATATCTCAAGCCCCTCTGCCAAGCGCGCGCCTGGCCACACTCGATATTGTCCGCGTTGGGCTGAGTCTTGACGTGTACCGCCAGGGCCAGATGTGGGCACATCTGCAAGAACAGAACAATGCGCAGCCGCAGGCATTGCATGTGGGAACTGTCTTGCCGATGGACCCCGAGCGATATCCGATTGTGGCAGACGACAAGGATATGGCGTGGAGAATGCGTAAGGCCAATGCACTGGAGCTCGCGTTGCAAGGCTTTCCCGAGCGCTGGCCGATACCTACGCTGACCATCGCACGGGATTATGACGCCACCAAAGATGCCAGGACGTCATCAGGGCGCGTATCAACGATGCTCAATCTGATGGTCGACGATCAGAGAGCACCCGCAGGCATGCACTGGCACCGCATTCGGCAACTTGAACCCGGCGTCATATGCAACACGACACCGGAGGCGGCCGTGGAGTATTTGTTTCGGCTGTTCGAGGCCAATCCCGACATGCCGGCAGTGCTCGTGTATTCGCTGGAGGGCTACAACATCGCCCGCGCCCTGGGGCCACGGCGCAAGCGCCCGATCGGCGTAGGCACCGGCCCGCGCCAGCCCGGCGAACTGACCGACGCGGTGGTGGCCATGATCGTGGCGCGCCCCGAGCGACTGGATTGGCTGCGCGCCTATGCGCCGTACACCAAACCCAACGCCCGAAACGACATCGATCCGGCTTTTACCGGCTGGAAGCGCCAGCCGCCCAAGGCGTTCAGGCCCACGCCTTCGTTTCCCGAACCCATCACGGAGCAGGGCTTCAAGCAATGGGACCGCCTGCGGGTGCTTGCACAGCTGCATCGGCCGGTGGAGGTTTCTCTGATCGAGGACGATCAGACTGGCAAGCCGTTAAAAGACCAGGCTCGCCACGCGGCGCTGGCCAGCGCTTGGCAGCGGGCCACCATGGGAATCATCGATGCGCCAGCGCGCGTGTTCTACGACACCGGCAGCCCGACGGGCGGGCTGGCCGACCTGGCCCCAGCGCTGGCCGCTGCGCAAAGCACGTTGGATCCCTTGGACTCCATGCAGAGCTATGACCTCACGCAGCGCCTGGGCGATACCGGCGCCTCCTCGCCTTTCGTGGGCATTGCGCTGGCGACGATGGGAAGCTATCTGAACGCCGACACCAGCGTGGTGATGCCGCTGCGTCAGCGCGGCAAGGCCACGGTGATTGCGATCACCTCGACAACGCCCGGCCAGAAGCCGGAAATCGATCCGTTCGACGTAAAGCTGCGGCCACAGCACTCGAAGTACAGCGAGGCGCCGTCGCCTGAATTCAAGGAGCAGTTTGCCAGCCTGGTGCGTGAGAGTCAGCGCAACCAACCGGCGCCCGAACCCTATATCGATCCGGTCAAGGTGGCTTATGAACAGCGGTTGCTGGATGCGTTCATTGCGTCAGCGCCGGGTGCGGAATTGCCGGAGGACGGAAAGAAGTGATCCGCGTAATGACTAGGACGGCGCTGGCGAGATGGGCCCATCCAACAGACCGACTGCTATCGAGGCAGGTAAGCCACGGGCAAGAGGAATGCGGCATGAAGCCGTTGAAGCCTGCCGTCGCCCTTGTTTTGCTGATCGCGGCAATGTTCGGCGCACCCTCGGTTGGCGCGCCGCCGATGCACGCCGGGCCACTAGCCGAGATCGCGTGCCCGTTGCCGCCCGTGCCGATCCCCCACCACCTCATCGGCCGCGAGGTGCCCGCTTCTACGCAGGAATCATCCATGTCCGCATCTCAAGCCCCTTTGCCAGGCGCGCGCCTGGCCACACTCGATATCGTACGCATTGGGCTGAGCCTTGACGTGTACCGCCAGGGCCAGGCGTGGGCACATCTGCAGGCGCAGAACAATGCACAGCCTCAGGCCCTGCACGTGGGAACTGTCTTGCCGATGGACCCCGAACGTTATCCGATTGTGGCAGACGACAAGGACATGGCTTGGGAGAGGCGAATGGCGCACGCGCTGGAACTTGGGCTGCAGGGGTTTCCTGAACGCTGGCCAATACCGACGCTGACGGTTGTTCGAGACTATGACCCGAATGCGGATGACCTCCGTGTTCCCCCAGATCGGGTCTCTCGGATGCTGACAAATATGGCGAATAATCAAAGAGCCCCGGCCGGCATGCATTGGCACAAAATCCGGCAATTGGATCCGGCGGGGGTCTGCAACACTACGCCGGAGTCCGTAGTGGAACATCTGTTCAGACTGTTCGAAGCTAATCCAGACATGCCCGCGCTGCTCGTGTACTCGGTGGAAGGCTACAACATCGCCAGAGTCTTGAGTCAGCGTCACAAACCTCCGATCGGCGTAGGCACCGGCCCGCGCCAGCCCGGCGAACTGACCGACGCGGTGGTGGCGATGATCGTGGCGCGCCCCGAGCGACTGGATTGGCTGCGTGCCTATGCGCCGTACACCACACCCAATGCCCGAAACGACATCGATCCGGCCTTTACCGGCTGGAAGCGCCAGCCGCCCAAGGCGTTCAGGCCAACGCCTTCGTTTCCCGAACCCATCACGGAGCAGGGCTTCAAGCAGTGGGACCGCCTGCGGGTGCTTGCGCAACTGCATCGGCCGGTGGAGGTTTCTCTGATCGAGGACGATCAGACCGGCAAGCCGTTAAAGGACCAGGCTCGCCACGCGGCGTTGGCCAGCGCCTGGCAGCGGGCCACGATGGGAATCATCGATGCGCCAGCCCGGGTGTTCTACGACACCGGCAGCCCGACGGGCGGGCTGGCCGATCTGGCGCCCGCGCTGGCCGCTGCGCAAAGCACGTTGGATCCCTTGGACGCCATGCAGAGCTATGACCTCACGCAGCGATTGGGTGACACCGGCGCCTCCTCGCCCTTTGTGGGCATCGCGCTGGCGACGATGGGAAGCTATCTGAACGCGGACACCAGCGTCGTGATGCCGCTGCGCCAGCGCGGCAAGGCCACGGTGATTGCGATCACCTCGACAACGCCCGGCCAGAAGCCGGAAATCGATCCCTTCGACGTCAAGCTGCGGCCGCAGCATTCGAAGTACAGCGAGGCGCCGTCGCCTGAATTCAAGGAGCAGTTGGCCAGCCTGGTGCGCGAAAGCCAGCGCAACCAGCCGGCGCCCGAGCCCTATATCGATCCGGCCAAGGTGGCGTATGAACAGCGGTTGCTCGATGCGTTCATTGCGTCAGCGCCCAGTGCGGATCTGCCCGACGTGGACAAGCAGTGATGCGCGCCTTGCCGCCGCCGGCGCGCATTGCAGAGGTCTATCCACCCCCCATCTGATCAAAACCCCTCACGCGGCACGTGCACCCGGCCTTCCATCAGCACCCGTGCGCTGCGGCTCATGATGGCCTTGGTCACTTTCCAATCGCCATCCACCAGCTGCGCCTGCGCGCCGACACGCAACGTACCCGAGGGGTGGCCGAAGCACACGTTGTCGCGCTCGCCGCCGCCGGCTGCCAGGTTCACCAGCGTGCCGGGCACGGCGGCTGCCGTGGCGATGGCGACGGACGCCGTGCCCATCATGGCGTGATGCAGCTTGCCCATGGACAGGGCGCGAACCAGCACGTCGATGTCGCCCGTGCCGATCTTCTTGCCGCTGGACGAAATGTACTCCTTGGGCGGGGCGACGAAGGCGATCTTGGGGGTGTGCTGGCGGCTGGCGGCCTCGGCGAGGCCCTTGATGAGGCCCATGCGCAGCGCGCCGTGGGCGCGGATGGTCTCAAAGCGCGACAGCGCGGCGGCGTCGCCGTTGATGGCGTCCTGCAGTTCCGTGCCGCTGTAGCCCAGCGCGTCGGCCTCCAGGAAGATCGTCGGAATGCCCGAATTGATCATCGTGGCCTTGAACGTGCCGACGCCCGGCACTTCCAGGTTGTCGACCAGGTTGCCGGTGGGGAACATGGAACCGCCGTCGCCTTCCTCGGCCGGGTCCATGAACTCCAGGCGCAGTTCAGCGGCCGGGAAGGTCACGCCGTCCAGTTCGAAGTCGCCGGTTTCTTGCACCGCGCCGCCGGTGATGGGCACGTGCGCGACGATGGTCTTCTGGATGTTGGCCTGCCATATCCGCACGACTGCGACGCCGTCCTGCGGAACGCGGGCGGGATCGACCAGACCGTTGGTGATGGCAAAGGGGCCGACGGCGGCGGACAGGTTGCCGCAGTTGCCGCTCCAGTCCACGAAGGGCTGGTCGATGGAGACCTGACCGAACAGGTAGTCCACGTCATGATCCGGGCGCGTGCTTTTGGCGACGATGACCGTCTTGCTGGTGCTGGACGTGGCGGCGCCCATGCCGTCGATCTGCTTGCCGTAGGGATCGGGGCTGCCTATCACGCGAAGGAGCAGCGCGTCACGCGCGGCGCCCGGCACGCGGGCCGATTCGGGCAGGTCGTCCAGCTTGAAGAACACGCCTTTGCTGGTGCCGCCGCGCATGTAGGTGGCGGCGATCTTGGTTTGAGGAGCATGTGCCATGTGTCGGTCCTGAAATATTGGTCCTGAAATATCGGTCCAGAAATATCGGAGCAGGGCGGCGGGCGCTGCACACGCCCGCCGGTCTGTACAACGGCCGGTCAGGCCAGTTTGCCGGCGTCCGTCGCGGAGGCGGCTTCCAGGAAATCCTGGGCAAAGCGCTGCAGCACGCCGCCGGCTTCGTAGATGGACACTTCTTCCGCCGTATCCAGGCGGCAGGTCACCGGCACCTGTTCGGTGCCGCCGTTGCGGCGGTGGATGACCAGCGTCAGGTCCGCGCGCGGTTTGCGCACGCCGATGACGTCGTAGCTTTCGGTGCCGTCAAGATTCAGCGTCTTGCGGTCAACGCCCGGCTTGAATTCCAGCGGCAGCACGCCCATGCCGATCAGGTTGGTGCGGTGGATGCGCTCGAAACCTTCGGCCACGATGGCTTCCACGCCGGCCAGGCGCACGCCCTTGGCGGCCCAGTCGCGCGACGAGCCTTGGCCGTAATCGGCGCCGGCCACGATGATGAGCGGCTGCTTGCGGTCCATGTAGGTCTCGATGGCTTCCCACATGCGCATGACCTGACCTTCCGGTTCCACGCGCGCCAGCGAGCCTTGCTGCACCGCGCCGTCGGCGTTCTTGACCATTTCGTTGAAGAGCTTGGGGTTGGCGAAGGTGGCGCGCTGCGCGGTCAGATGGTCGCCGCGGTGGGTGGCGTACGAGTTGAAGTCTTCTTCCGGCAGGCCCATCTTGTGCAGGTATTCGCCCGCGGCGCTGTCCATCAGGATGGCGTTGGACGGCGACAGGTGGTCGGTGGTGATGTTGTCGCCCAGCACGGCCAGCGGCAGCATGCCGCGCAGCGTGCGCTCGCCGGCCAGCGCGCCTTCCCAGTACGGCGGACGGCGGATGTACGTGCTTTGCGGGCGCCAGTCGTACAGCGGGCTGACCGCGGCCTGGCGGTCGTCCTTGATGCCGAACATGGGGGCGTAGACCTTGCGGAACTGCTCGGGCTTGACCGCCGACTTGACCATCGCGTCGATCTCTTCGTCGCTGGGCCAGATGTCCTTCAGGCGGATCTCGCGCCCATCGGCGCCCACGCCCAGCACGTCGCGCTCGATGTCGAAGCGGATCGTGCCGGCAATGGCGTAGGCCACGACCAGCGGCGGCGAGGCCAGGAAGGCCTGCTTGGCGTACGGGTGGATGCGGCCGTCGAAGTTGCGGTTGCCGGACAGCACGGCGGTCGCGTACAGATCGCGGTCGATGATTTCCTGCTGGATCTTCGGGTCCAGCGCGCCGGACATGCCGTTGCACGTGGTACAGGCAAACGCGACCACGCCAAAGCCCAGCTGTGCCAGATCCTGCGTGAGGCCGGCTTCTTCCAGGTAGAGCTGCACGGCCTTGGATCCCGGCGCCAGCGAGCTCTTGACCCACGGCTTGCGCGCGAGGCCCGCGCGGTTGGCGTTGCGTGCCAACAGGCCCGCGGCGATCACGTTGCGCGGGTTGCTGGTGTTGGTGCAGCTGGTGATGGCGGCGATGATGACGGCGCCGTCGGGCATCAGGCCCGGCTGGTTCTCGACCACGCCGGCGATGCCGCGCTCGGCCAGGTCCGACACCGGCAGGCGGCGGTGCGGGTTGGACGGGCCGGCCAGCGTGCGCACGACGGTCGACAGGTCAAAGCGCAGCACGCGTTCATACTGCACGGCGGTCAGGCTGTCGGACCACAGGCCGGCGGTCTTGGCGTAGTTTTCCACCAGCGCGATCTGCTCGTCCTCGCGGCCGGTCAGGCGCAGGTAGTCGATGGTTTGCTGGTCGATGGAGAACATCGCCGCGGTGGCGCCATACTCGGGCGCCATGTTCGAGATGGTGGCGCGGTCGCCCAGCGTCAGGCTGGACGCGCCTTCGCCGTAGAACTCCAGGTACGCGCCCACCACTTTTTCCTTGCGCAGGAATTCGGTCAGGGTCAGCACGATGTCGGTCGCGGTGATGCCGGGCTGCGCGCGGCCGGACAGTTCGACGCCGACGATGTCGGGCAGGCGCATCCACGACGCGCGGCCCAGCATGACGTTCTCGGCTTCCAGGCCGCCCACGCCGATGGCGATGACGCCCAACGCGTCCACGTGCGGGGTGTGGCTGTCGGTGCCGACCAGCGTGTCGGGGAAGGCCACGCCGTTCTGCGTGTAAATGACGGGCGACATCCGCTCCAGATTGATCTGGTGCATGATGCCGTTGCCCGGCGGCACGACTTCAATGTTCTCGAAGGCCTGCTTGGTCCAGTCGATGAAATGGAAGCGGTCTTCGTTGCGGCGGTCTTCGACCGCGCGGTTCTTGGCGAAGGCGTCCGGGTCGTTGCCGTCGTATTCCACCGCCAGCGAGTGGTCCACGATCAACTGCACCGGCACCACCGGGTTGACCTTGGCCGGGTCGCCGCCCTTGTCGGCAATGGCGTCGCGCAGACCCGCCAAGTCCACCAGCGCGGTCTGGCCCAGGATGTCATGACAGACCACGCGCGCCGGAAACCACGGAAAGTCCAGGTCGCGGCGGCGTTCGATCAGCTGCTTGAGCGCGTCGGTTAACAGCGCGGGCTCGCAGCGGCGCACCAGGTTTTCGGCCAGGACGCGGGACGTGTAGGGCAGGCCGTCATACGCGCCGGGCGCGATGGCCTCCACGGCCGCGCGGGCATCGAAGTAGTCCAGGCGGGTGCCGGGCAGGTTCTTGCGGTACGACTTGTTCATCATGCCTCCGTGCGCTGTTGGGTGCTTTGCGCGATCTGTTGTTCGATGTTGATGCGGGATGCGCGGATGTGCCGGCGCATCAGAAGTTCAGCCAATTCGCCGTCGCCGTCGGCGATGGCGTCCAGAATCCGGTGGTGCTCGGCATAAGCCTGCCGCGGGCGGTTGGGCGTCGTCGAAAACTGGATGCGATACATGCGCGCCAACTGGTAGAGCTCGTCGCACAGCATGCGGAACAGCATCTGGTTGCCGCTGCCCTTGACGATGCGGTAGTGGAAATCGTAGTCCCCTTCCTGCTGGTAGTAACCCAGTCCGGCCTGAAAGGCCTCGTCGCGCTCGTGCGCTTCGAGCACGCCGCGCAGCTCGTCGATTTCCGACGGCGGCATGCGTTCGGCGGCCAGGCGGCAGGCGGTGCCTTCCAGCGATTCGCGGATTTCGTAGAGTTCGACCAGTTCCTGGATCGACAGGGACACGACGCGCGCGCCGGCGTGCGGCACGCGCACCAGCAGTTTCTGGCCCTCCAGCCGATGCAGGGCCTCGCGCAGCGGACCGCGGCTGACGCCGTGGATGCGCGCCAGCTCGGGTTCGGAAATCTTGCTGCCCGGGGCGATCTCGCCCTTGACGATGGCGGACTGGATCTTGCGGAAGATGTGGTCCGACAGGGTTTCGCCGTCGGGGGGCGGCGTGCCCGGCAGGGTGAGCACTTTGCTCATGGTGTCGACAATTCGTTCCGTTTTTGGGGTGATAACCGGAAAAACGCGCGTTCGGCGCGTCGAAGTGTCAACAATTTACTCCCCGGCCGGGGTGGGGCGCAAGGGCCGGCAGCCGCCCGTGCGCCCCGGGTCCCCGGCGCCTACCGCTTGTGGTGCACCTCCTGCATCCCATACACCTGCACGGGAATGCCGGCGTGGCGGGCCTTCAATTGCAGGGACAGATACTGCGAGTAATGGCGCGACTGGTGCAGGTTCCCCCCGTGAAACCACAGCGCCTCCTGCTGCGTGGGCTTCCACATGTTGCGCTGTTCGCCTTCCCAAGGGCCGGGATCCTTGGTGGTGGCCGACCCCAATCCCCAGCACTTGCCCACCTTGCCCGCGACCTCGGGGCTGATCAGGTCCGCCGCCCAGCCGTTCATCGAGCCGTAGCCGGTGGCGTAGACCACCAGATCGGCGGGCAGCGTGACGCCGTTGGTCAGGACGACCGCGTCGCGCGTCAGGCGGCTGACGTCGGTGCGCGATTGCAGCTTGATGCTGCCGTCGATGATGAGGTCGCACGCGCCCACGTCGATGTAATAGCCCGAGCCGCGCCGCAGGTATTTCATGAAGAGGCCCGAGCCGTCGTCGCCCCAATCCAGCATGAAGCCCGCGGCCTCCAGCTTCTGGTAGAACTCGGCGTCGCGCTCGCGCATCTGCTCGTAGAGCGGGATCTGGAATTGGGCCAGGATCTTGTAGGGCACCGACGCGAAGGTCAGGTCGGCCTTGCGCGTGGTCATGCCATTGGCCAGCGCCTGCTCGGAATACAGCCCGCCCAGACCGATGTCCATCAGGGTTTCAGAGCGCACGATGTGCGTGGACGAGCGCTGCACCATCGTGACGTTGGCGCCGCCTTCCCACAACGCCGCGCAAATGTCGTGGGCCGAATTGTTGGCGCCGATGACGACGACGTTCTTGCCGCGATAGGCGTCCGGACCGGGGTGGCGCGAGGAGTGCTGCTGTTCGCCCTGGAATTCATCCTGCCCGGGAAAGCTGGGCACGTTGGGCTTGCCCGACATGCCGGTGGCCAGCACGAGCTGCTTGGGCCGCAGCACTACGGGCTTGCCTTCGCGCACGACCTTGACCTCCCATTCCTGCTTGTCCTCGTCGTAGCGTGCCGATTCGCAGACGGTGGAAGTCCAGTAGTTCAGCTCCATCACCTTCGTGTACATCTCCAGCCAGTCGCCGATCTTGTCCTTGGGCGCGAAGACGGGCCAGTTCTCGGGGAAGGGGATGTAGGGCAGGTGGTCATACCAGACCGGGTCGTGCAGGCACAGCGACTTGTAGCGCTTTCTCCAGCTGTCGCCCGCGCGCTCGTTCTTTTCGAGGATGAGGGTGGGCACGTCGAGCTGGCGCAGCCGGGCTCCCAGCGCGATGCCGCCCTGGCCGCCGCCGATGATCAGCACGTACGGCTGCGTCTCGTAGCCCAGTTCGGCGGCCTCGCGTTCGCGCTTTTCCAGCCAGGTCTGGCGCTCGCGGCTGCTGCCGTGCTGGGCGCCCATGGGCCGGCGCACGCCGCTCGGTTCCTCGTGGCCCTTCAGTTCCGACATCGTGGTGAGCAGCGTCCAGATCTTGCCGTCCTTCACGCGGATGTGGCCGTAGCCGCGCGCCAGATTCGTGTCGACGCGGAACCAGCCTTGCAGCAGGCCGCTTTCGTCGGTGGTGGCCTCGGCCTCGTCGCGGGTGAAGCGCACCGGCTCGACCTGTTGCAACTGATGTTCCAGCATGTCGCGGATCTGGTCCTGGCCCTCCAGCGTGCGCAGGTTCCAGGAAAACAGCACCAGGTCGCGCCAATAGCATTCGTCCTGGAACATCCTGGCGACGGCGTCGATGTCCTTGTTGCCCAGCGCGGTGTTCAGCTGCGCGAGCAACGCGTCCAAAGCGGCGTCGGCGGCGTGGTCGATCGGCATGTCATGTCTCCTTGCCCGAGGCGGGCAGTCGTTGTCGTGGCGGACGCTTTTGCGGCCGGCGGCGGTCCCGTCCTGTACCGGTGGGTGGACGCCAATCAGCAACATGCAATTGCCATGCCAGGTGAGTCGGGCGGCGGATGCCCCGGCGCGCGCGGGCCGAGGCGGGTGTGCAGGTGTGGCGCGATGCCACACCTGTGGCGCGACGCTGTGGCGTAACGCTGTCGCCAACACTGCGGCGTCAGCGGCGCGAGGCCAATCCGTAGCGCCGCATCTGGCGATGCACGGTGGAACGGTCCACGCCCATGCGCCGCGCCGCTTCCGATACATTGCCCGCGCAACTGGCCAGCGTGGCGCGCAGCGCGGCTTCCTCGGGGCTGCCGACCGCTGCCGCTGACGCCGGCGCCAGCGTGTCGGGCAGATCGTGCGGCTCGATGACGCCGTGTTCGCACAGCGCGGCAGCCACCGCGATGACGTTGGCCAGCTCACGGATGTTGCCCGGCCACGCGTGCGCCTTCAGGGCGATCAGCGCGGCGGGCGACAGCGCGGGCGCGCCGGATTCGTCCTGATGCCGCGCCAGCATGCGCGCGATCAGCCAGTCCAGGTCCTGGCGTTCGCGCAGCGGCGGCACGGTGAGCGCGGCGGCGTTGATGCGGTAATACAGGTCTTCACGAAAACGCCCCTCGCGCACCAGCGCGCCCAAGTCGCGGTGCGACGCGGACACCAGCGACAGGCGCAGCGCACGCGGCGCATTGGCGCCGATGGGCGTGACTTCGGACTCGGCCAGCACGCGCAGCAAGCGGCTTTGCAGCGCCAGCGGCATGTCGCCGATTTCGTCCAGAAAGAGGGTGCCGCCATCTGCCTCCTCGATGAGACCCTTACGGCCCTTCGGGGCGGCGCCGGTGTAGGCTCCGGGCAGATACCCGAACAACTCGCTTTCGATCAGCGATTCGGGGATGGCGGCGCAATTGACGGCGACGAAGCGGCCCGCGCGGCGGCTTTCGTCGTGGATGGCGCGCGCCAGGTATTCCTTGCCGACGCCGGTTTCGCCCTGCAGCAGCATGGGCAGGCCCTGCCGCGCGAGCTTGGCGGCGCGCGAAAGCAGCGCGGCCATGCGGGCGTCGCCGCCGTCCAGACCACGCAGCGCCGACGGCGCATCGCGCACCGCCACGGTGGCGCCGCGCGGACGGCGGTTCGGTTCGATGGCGTGAGCAAAGAGGGCGTCGCCGTCGCGCGCGACGATCAGCCGGTCCTGCGGCGCGCGGCCGCGCGTGTACTGGGGCAGGTCGTCCAGCTGCACGTCGAAAAATCGCGTCACCGGCAGGCCGATCAGGTCGCGCGGATTGCGCCAGTCCAGCCCGGCGGCGCGCGCCAGCAGCTTGGCGCCGCTATGCGTCATGCCCAGCACGCGGCCGGCGCCGTCCAGCGAGATCGCAGCCTCCGGATCCACGTCCAGGAACTCCGGCGAGCGGGCAAAGCGCAGCACCCATTCATTGCGCGTGCGCGCCATCAGGTTGGCCAGCTCGATGCGCCGCGTGGTGCTGTTGACCAGGTGCAGCGCCAGGTTCTGGCTGGCCTTCAAACTGGGCGAACTGAGCAGCGAGATGTCCAGCACGGCGGCCAGCTCTCCGTCGGCGCTGTAGATGGGCGCGGCGGTGCAGGACAGCGGCGTGTGCGTGTTGTCGAAGTGATCGGTCTGGTGGATGGTCAGCGCTTCACCGGTTTCCAGGCACGCGCCGACCGCGCAGGTGCCGGCGCGCTGCTCCGACCATTCCGACCCCAGATAAAGTCCGGCCTTGCGCAGTTGGGCGGTCTGTTGCGCATCGCCCAGGAATTCCACGGTGACGCCTTGCCGGTCGGCCAGCAGCAGCACGTAGTTCTGGCCGGCCACCTGCCGGAACAGGTGGTCCAGGCCGCTGCGGGCGATGGCGATCAGGGCCTCGGATTGCTGGCGGTGTTCGCGCAGGCGGCCGTCGGGGACGATGTAGGCCTCGCAGGCGTGGGCCGGGTCGAGGCGGTACTGATCCAGGCAGCGCAGCCAGCTTCGCACGACATGCGCGTCGCGCTGCGTGGGCAGGCCCTGGCCAACCTGTTCGATTTCGCGGATATGGGCGGAGTGCAGGGATTCCTGACTGGGCATGTCGTCTCCAGGGTTCGCCCGATCTGCGCCGGATCACTGGGCAGCATGCCCAAGCGGAGACACCGCTGTAAATGCTGGTTATCCAGCAGTCGGGCGGCCTCCTGTGCCGCCCTGCACCCGGCTACAGATCCACCCGCACCTTGCCCGCCTGCACCAGCCCGGCGACATCCCGGATCTCTGCCAGCAGCGCGTCCTGCAACTGCGCGGGCGTGCCGCCGGTGGGCTCGAACCCCTGCTCGGCCAGCTTGGCGTGCACGGACTCGGTCTTCAGGGCGCGGTTGATGCCCTGGTTCAAGGCCGCAATCGTGGCGTCGGGCGTTCCGGCCGCGCAGTACGTGCCGAACTGGATCTGCGCCGAGAAACCCGCGAAGCCGCTTTCGGCGACGGTCGGAATGTCCGGATACTTGGGCAGGCGCTGCGGGCTGGTCACAGCCAGCACGCGCAGGCGGCCGCTCTTCAGGTAGGGCTCGACGGCGGCGACGGTCGCCACCACCACCTGGATCTGGCCGCCCAGCAGGTCCGTCATCATCGGGCCGGTGCCGCGATACGGCACGTGCAGCATCTCCATCTTGCACGCGGCCTGCAGCAGTTCGGTGGCCAGGTGTTGGGGCGTGGCGTTGCCCGGGGTGCCGAAGGTCAGTCCCTTGGGCTCGCGCCGCGCTTGCTCCACCAGTTCGGCCAGCGTCTTGGCCGGCAGGTCGCTGTTGACCGCCACCATGTAGGGCGAACGCGCGATGGGGCAGACGGGCGCCAACTGCTTGAGTACGTCTTCGGGCGGCCGGGCGTAGTAGCGCACCGACGGGACCAGCCCGGCAAACAGCAGCATGCTGCCGTCCTTGGCGCCATTGGCGGTGTAGTCCGCGCCCAGCATGCCGCTGGCGCCGGGCTTGTTCTCGACGATGACCGAGCGCTCCAGCGCGCCTTCGAGCGACGCGGCGATGACGCGGCCCAGCACGTCGGTGCCGCCGCCCGGCGGGAAGGGCACGATCACGCGCAGGGGCGTTTCGCGTGCGACGGCCAGGCGGGTGGCGGTGGCGCCCAGCGGGGCCAGCGACATTGCCGCGAGGGTCTTGATGAGGGTTCTGCGGTCCATGTGTCTTGTCTCCGTCCCCGCATCGTGGCGGGGTGTCGCGCATCGTCTCTGTGGGGGCGGACGATTTCGGGTTCTGGGGATTGCGGTTGATGCGGTGTCGTCGGCTAGGCCTTTGCGGAATGCGTCTGCATGGATTGCGCCTGCGCTGGATGCGCCGACACAAAGCTGCGCAGCGCGGCCGCCACCGTGCCGGGTTCCTCTACCGGCAGCATATGACGCTGTTCGGGCGCCACGCGAGCGCACGCCCGAGGCAGCGCGCGCGCCAGCTCCCGCGTCATGCGCGGATTGGAGCCGACATCGTTCTCGCCCGTCATGACCAGCACGGGGCAGTCGATGTCCGGCGCGGCCTGCGAAAGCAGCGGGTCGCCCAGCGCGAACAGCCCGTAGGCGGACAGAAAGCTCTCGCGGTCGTTGTCGAGCAGGCGCTGTTCGATCTGCGCCACGCGCGCGGGCCGCGCGGCCTGAAACGCCGGCGTGAACCAGCGCGATAGCGACACCTTGGCGGCTTCCTTCGGATCCTGCGTGGCGGCCGCAGCCAGCCGGGCGCGCACTGCCACGGACTCTTCTTCCGTGCGGCGAAACACGGTGCTCAGCAGCACCAGCCGGCCGACGCGCTCGGGCCGTGCCGCCGCATAGGCGCCCGCGATCAGGCCGCCCATGGAATAGCCCAGCACGGTTGCCTGCTGCCAGCCCGCGGCGTCCAGCTCCGCGTCCAGTTGCGCGATGAAGTCCTGAATGTCCGCCTGGCCGCGCAGCGCGGGGGCGGCGCCGTGGCCCAGCAGGTCATAGCGCAGCACGTCGAAGTCCGGCTCCAGCAAAGGCACCAGATCATCCCACAGCGTGTGGTCCAGGCCGACGCCATGCAGCAGAACCAGAGGTTCGCCGCGGCCGGCGCGCCGCCGTTGGGTGTTCATTTTGCGCGCGCCTCCTGCGCTTCCTGTTCCAGTTCCTTCAGGTCCGAATAGCGGTTGCCGATGCGGTGATGCGGGCGGCCCGAGGTCGCTGCACCCAGCGCGATCACGATCTCGTCCGGCGCGGGCGCGTCGTTGATGGTGGTCTGCACCGTCAGGTAATGCGAGCGCAGGCCCTCGTCCAGCTTGTGCATCAGCGGCACCGAGATCACGCAGCCGGGACCGCCGCGCATGTTGGTGAAGCTGAGATAGCTGGTGCCGCCCACCGCGTTGCGGTAGAAGTTGCCGAAGCGCAGCGTGTGGATCAGCGCGGACGCGTGTTCGACCTCGCCGGCGGTGCCCACCACGGCGGCCTTGCCGTAGGCCTCGATGTTGTCCGCCGACCCGGCCTGGCGCAGGATCTCGCTGACCAGCAGTTCGCCCAGCGGAGGCGCGGCTTCCAGGATGCCGGGCCGCAGGTCTTCCTGAAACGGCAGGCCGGCCCATGGATTGCGGATCACGGCGGCGGCCACGATCATCACCAACGGGCGATCGGCCGCGCGGCCGCCTTCGATAAGGGTTTTCTCGACGTAACTGACTACCTTGCGCACTTGCAGTGACATACGCGCTGCTCCGAAAGCTGGGGGATGAATGACGAGTCCATTGTTCGACGCCCCGCGCGTTTTTGACAAACCAAATTAACGTGAACTAACTTCAGGAAATCCGAATTTGAGTCGGCCGACCCAATGCCCACCCCCCTTAAGATCCAGCACTTGCGCCAGTTCCTGATGGCCGCCGACCACGGCAGCTTTCGTGTCGCCGCGCAGGGCACGTTCCGGTCGCAGGCAGCCGTGTCCGCCGCCATGCAGGACTTGGAGCAACAGCTAGGCGCGCCGCTCTTCGAACCCGGCAAGCGCGCCCAGTTGACGGCGCTGGGTCAGGCGGTCGCGCCGCTGTTCCGAGAGCTGCTGGCCACGCATGACCGCGTGCTGGATGCGGCGCGGCAATACGGCATGGGCAGCCAGGGACCCGTGGCGCTGGCCGTCATGCCGTCGCTGGCGGACGAATGGCTGCCCCGTCTGCTGGAACGCTATGCGCGCAGCCACCCGGACATCCGCATCCGCGCGCTGGACGAAACGTCGCCCGAGGTGCATCGGCTGGTGCTGGCGGGCGACGTGCAGGTGGGCGTGGCCGGACAATCCCCGCGCACGGCCGAGGTGGCCTTCACGCCGGTGGCGCGCGACGCCTTTGGCCTGGTCTGCAAAAAGAGTCATCCGCTGGCGCGGCGGCGCGGGCCGGTGACCTGGGCGGCGCTGGCGGACGAACGCCTGATCGGCAACGCCACCTTTGAAACGCTGAAGAATCGCCAACTGGGTAGCGGCATCGATGACCCGGCCATCGTGGTGTCCAACCGCGCTTCGCTATTGGCCAGCGTGGTGGGCGGCCTGGGCGTGACGGTGTTGCCGGTGCTGGCGCGGCCCGCGGCGGGCAGTGGGCTGGCTTTCGTGCCGCTGGTCGAACCCGTGGTCGAACGCATCGTCGGCGTGCTGACGCGCAAGGAAGAGACGCTGCTGCCATCGGTGGCCGCCATGCACGCGCTGGCGTTGCGGTCGCTGGCGCAGTTCACGCGCCGCAAGGGCGCGGTGCTGGTGTAGGCGGAAAGCGGTCAGCCGGGTCGTAGTGCGGCCTCACCCGCCGCACGCGTAGATCATGAATTGCCGGAAGGCCTCGGCCGGCTTGGCCATGGCCGCGCGCGGATGCCACAACAGGCCCGCTTCCATGGGCGGCACGGCATCGGTGATGGGCACGGCTTCGATCTTGCGGCCTTCGAGCGACCACGGCCGGTAAACCATGTCCGACAGCATCGTGACGCCAAACCCGTGCGCGACCAGCCCCCGCAGCGCCTCCATCGAGCGCGTCCGAAACGCAATGTCCGGCTGCAGGCCGTGGCTGCGCCAATAGCCCAGCGTGGACCGTTCGCCTTCGTCCATTTCCAGCAGGATGTACGGATAGCGCGCAATGTCGGCCAGCGACGGCGCGGCCGCCTGCGTCAGGGGATGCCCGGCCGCCGTCCACAACTGGCGCCGCGAGCGCACCAGCACGTGATGACCGAAGCGCTCGCGCTTGTCGACGTTGGATAGCAGCGCCACGCCCAGCTCCACGTCGCCGCTCGCCACAGCCTGTTCGATCTCGGGGCGGTCCAGGTCGACGAGGTCCAGCACCACGTCGGGATAGCGCCGCCGAAAGCGCGCCAGCAGATCGGGCAGGAAGTATCCCAGCACCGTATACGAGGCCGCGATTCGCACCGACCCGCGCAGCGCATAGCGCTGAAACCCCGGCTCGCGCAGCGCGTCATCCAGCGAATCGAGCACGTCGCGCGCGCGCTGATGGAAGTTGTGGCCCTCGGGCGTCAGCGTCACCCCGTGCGCGTGGCGGTCGAACAGGCGCACGCCCAGTTGCGCTTCCAGCGCCAGCACGGCGTTGGTGACGGCCGATTGCGACACGTGTTCGTCGGCCGCCGCCATGGAAAACCGCCCGGTGCGGGCGGCGGCGGCGAAGTACCGGAGTTGGCGAAGCGTGACTTCATTAGCCATGTGTTTTTCACATACCAGCTAGTCGAATATATGAATATACGATGGCTTCGCGCCTTCCTACACTGCGGAAAACACGTAAATGCCCGCACCGCAGATTGCAGGAGACAACCCCATGAACGCCCCTCTACCCCCCGGCGTGGCCGATACCCATGGCCTGTCGCTGGACGACAAATACGCGCAGCCCACCGGCCGCGTTTACCTGAGCGGCACGCAGGCGCTGGTGCGCCTGCCGCTGATGCAGAAGCAGCGCGATGCGCAGGCAGGCCTGAACACCGCGGGCTATGTGTCCGGCTACCGGGGCTCGCCGCTGGGCGGACTGGATCAGGCGCTGTGGAAGGCCAAGCGCCATCTGAAGGCGAACGACGTGGTGTTTCAGCCCGGCCTGAACGAGGACCTGGCGGCCACCGCGGTCTGGGGCTCGCAGCAGCTCAACCTGTTCCCCGGCGCGCAGCGCGATGGCGTCTTCGGCATGTGGTACGGCAAGGGGCCGGGTGTGGACAGGTCGGTGGACGTGCTCAAGCACGCCAACTCGGCCGGCACGTCCGCCCACGGCGGGGTGCTGATGCTGGCGGGCGACGACCACGCCGCCAAGTCGTCGTCGGTGGCGCACCAGTCGGAACACGTGCTGATCGCCAGCGGCATTCCCGTGCTGTACCCGTCCAATGTGCAGGAATACCTGGACTACGGCCTGCACGGCTGGGCCATGAGCCGCCACACCGGCCTGTGGGTGGCGATGAAATGCGTGACGGATGTGGTGGAATCCAGCGCCTCGGTCGACGTGGACCCGTCGCGCGTGCAGATCGTGCTGCCCGAAGACGGCATGCCGCCGGGCGGCCTGAACATCCGCTGGCCGGACTCTCCGCTGGCGCAGGAGGCGCGGCTGCTGGACCACAAGTGGTACGCGGCGCTGGCCTACGTGCGGGCCAACAAGCTGAATCGCGTGGTGCTGGATTCGCCCAATGCGCATTTCGGCATCATGACGGCCGGCAAGGCCTATCTGGACGTGCGCCAGGCGCTGAACGACCTGGGGCTGGACGAGGCGGCCTGTGCGCAGGCCGGCATCCGCGTGCTGAAGGTGGGCTGCATCTGGCCGCTGGATGCGCAGGACGCGCGCGAGTTCGCCACGGGTCTGAAAGAGATCCTGGTCGTTGAGGAAAAGCGCCAGATCCTGGAATACGCGCTCAAGGAAGAACTCTACAACTGGCGTGACGACGTGCGGCCACGCGTGTTCGGCAAGTTCGACGAGCGCGAGAACGGCGGCGGCGAATGGTCCACGCCGCGTGGCGGCTGGCTGTTGCCGGCGCGCTACGAGCTGTCGCCTGCGCTGATCGCCCGGGCCATCGCGGCGCGCCTTGAAAAAGCCGACCTGTCCGACGCCCTGCGCGCCCGCATCGCGGCGCGCCTGGCCGTGATCGACGCCAAAGAGCGCGAGGCCAGCCGCCCCACGCTGGTCGAAGAGCGCAAGCCCTGGTTCTGTTCCGGCTGTCCGCACAACACGTCCACCCGCGTGCCGGAAGGGTCGCGCGCGGTCGCGGGCATCGGCTGCCACTACATGGCGATGTGGATGGACCGCAATACCGACACCTTCAGCCAGATGGGCGGGGAGGGCGTGGCGTGGCTGGGCCAGAAGGACTTCACGTCCGAGCGCCACATCTTCGCCAACCTGGGCGACGGCACGTACTTCCATTCGGGCCTGCTCGCCATCCGCGCGGCCATCGCGGCACGCGCCCGCATCACTTACAAGATCCTCTACAACGACGCCGTCGCCATGACCGGCGGGCAGCCCGTGGACGGCGTGCTGACCGTGCCGCAGATCGCGGCGCAGATGCAGGCTGAAGGCATCGTCAAGACGGTGGTGGTGACGGACGAGCCGGACAAATACACGGGGGCGCAGACCTTGCCGGCCGGCATCGAGGTCCACCACCGCAAGGCGCTGGACGACGTGCAGCGCGCGCTGCGCGACATCGACGGCGCCACCGTGCTGATCTACGACCAGACCTGCGCCACCGAGAAGCGCCGCCGCCGCAAGCGCGGCGAGTATCCCGACCCGGCCAAGCGCGCCTTCATCAACGAAGCGGTCTGCGAGGGCTGCGGCGATTGCTCAGTGCAGTCGAACTGCCTGTCGGTCGAACCGCTGGATACGCCGCTGGGCACGAAGCGGCGCATCAACCAGTCGTCCTGCAACAAGGACTTTTCGTGCGTCGAGGGCTTTTGCCCCAGCTTTGTGACGGCCGAAGGCGCGGTGCCGCGCAAGCCCGGCAAGCAGGGCGGCGCGCCCGCGCTGCCCGAGGCCCCGCTGCCCGAGCGCGCCGATATCGCGCCGGGCGCCGCGTATCGCGTGGTGGTCGCCGGCGTGGGCGGCACGGGTGTGGTGACGGTCGGCGCGCTGATCGGCGCGGCGGCACACATCGAGGGCAAGGGCGTGACCGTGCTCGACATGGCCGGGCTGGCGCAAAAGGGCGGTGCGGTGCTCAGCCACGTGCAGCTGGCCAACCGGCCCGAGGACCTGCACGCCACGCGCGTTGCGCTGGGCGAGGCGGATCTGGTCATCGGCTGCGATGCGCTGGTGTCGGCGTCGCCCGAGGTGCTGTCGCGCCTGCGGCCCGATCATGGGCGCGCGGTGGTCAACAGCAGCGCCGCGCCGACGGCCGCGTTCCTGTCGCAGCCGGCCTGGCGCTTCCCGGGGGCGCAGGCGCAGACCGCGCTGACGCAGAGCACCGGCGGCCATGTCGACTTCCTGGAGGCCGGACCGCTTGCCGAAGCCCTGCTGGGCGACAGCATCTACGCCAATCCGCTGCTGTTGGGCTATGCGTGGCAGAAGGGCGGACTGCCGCTGTCGCTGGGCAGCCTGCACCGCGCGATCGAGATCAACGGCGTGTCGGTGGACAAGAACCTGGCCGCCTTCGAACTGGGCCGCCAGGCCGCGCACCGCGGCGCCGATGCGCTGCGCCCGGCGGCGGCCGAGCGGGTGGTGGCCTTGCCGGAAACCCTGGACGCGCTGGTCAACCGGCTGGCGGCGCACGTGCGCGATTACCAGGACGACGCGTACGCGCAGCGCTATCTGACGGCCGTGGCAGCGGTGCGCGCCCGCGAAGCCGCGCTGGGCGACAAGCGGCACGACGTCACGCGCGCCGTGGCCCGCAATCTGGCCAAGCTCATGACCTACAAGGACGAGTACGAGGTGGCGCGGCTGCATGCCGATCCGGCGTTCAAGGATCGGCTGCGCGCGCAGTTCGAGGGCGAGCCGGGCCGCGACTACGCGCTGCGCTACTACCTTGCGCCACCGGCGTTTGCGCGCCGCGATGCGCGGGGCCGACCGCAAAAGCGGGCGTACGGGGCGTGGATGGAATCGGCGTTCCGGCTGCTCGCGCCCTTAAAGCGCGTGCGCGGCACCTGGCTGGACGTCTTTGGCAGGACGGCCGAGCGCCGCATGGAACGTCAGCTTGCGGCCGATTATCTGGCGCTGGCCGAGGAGTTCGCCCGCACACTGGACGACGGCAACCGCGACGCGGCGCTGGAACTGGCCAACGTGCCGGATGCGATCCGCGGGTATGGGCATGTGAAGGAAAAGAGCGTGGAACAGGCGCGCGGCAAGCAGGCGGCGCTGTGGGAGCGGTATCGCGGCGGTAACGCGGCGCGGCTGGCGGCCTGATCGCGCAAGGCGTGGTGTACGATCCCCCGTCAATGCGGGGGCCGGTCCCCGCCGCCCGCTGGATCCGCCATGGAAAGCATCCTCCGCAAACTCGACCTGACTTCGCTGCGCCTCTTTGTGGCGGTCTGTCAGGAGAACAGCATCGCGCGGGCGGCCGAGCGCGAGTTCATCGCGCCCTCCGCCGTCAGCCGGCGCATCGCCGACATGGAAGCGCTGATCGGCCTGCCGCTGATCGCCCGGCACACCCGCGGCGTCTCGGTGACGCCCGCCGGGCAGACCGTCCTGCGCCACGCGCGCCAGATCATCGGCGACGTCGAGGCGATGGGGGCGGAGCTGTCGCGCTTCTATGAGGGCGTGAAAGGGCACGTGCGGGTGGTGGCCAACCTGTCGGCCATCGTGCAGTTCCTGCCCGAGGACGTGGCGGCGTTTCAGCGCCTGTTTCCCGACGTGGATATCGACCTGGAAGAACAGCACAGTCCGGATGTCCTGCGCCTGGTGCGCGAGCGGGCGGCCGACTTCGGCATCTGCAACCAGATCCCGGGCGCCGATGGGCTGGATCAATTGCCCTACCGCCGCGACCGGCTGGCGGTCATGCTGCCGTCCACGCACCCCAAGGCGTCGGCGCGCCAGCTCAGCCTGCAGGACATTGCCGACGAAACCTTCGTGGGCCTGCGCGAGAACAGCGCGTTGACGCAGCTGCTGGCGGCGCGGGCCGCGGCGCTGGGCAAGACGCTGTCCGTGAAGATCCGCGTGGCCAGCCTGGACGCGCTGTGCCGCATGACGCATGCGGGGCTGGGCATTGCCGTGATGCCGCAGCAGGTCGCCGAGCTGTATCTGCAGGCGCTGGACGTGGTGGTGCGTCCCCTTTCCGATGAGTGGGCCCGGCGCCAGCTTTGCATCGTGTTTCCGAATCAGGCGCAGTTGTCGGCGACCGCTGGCAAGCTGGTCAGGTTTCTGGCGCAGCAGGGCTGACGGCCGGCGTCGTCGGAACCCGCCGTCGGGACCCGCCGCCGGAACCCGTCGTCGCCATTCGCGATGGCGGGGCTGCCGAGATGACACTTCGCCATTGACGGCCGTCTTCGTATAGTCAAAGCGCGTTCATCGCCGGTACGGGGCATCCAGACCCCGCTGCGTCCTATACGGAGACATCATGACCCCCACCAGATTGCTCGCGAGCTGTGCGCTCGCGCTTGGCGCCGTGTGCGCGGCCGCTGCCGCGTCGGCCGCCGGCTACCCGGACCATCCCATCCGCCTGATCGTGCCCACTTCACCCGGCTCGACCGCCGACGTGGTGGCGCGCGTCGTGGCCGATAACCTTGGCAAGACGTTGGCCCAGCCCATGATCGTGGAAAACCTGGCCGGCGCGGCGGGCATCCCGGGCACGCGCCAACTGGTGTCGTCCAAGCCCGACGGCTATACGCTGGCCATCGTGTCGTCCAACCACGCCATCAACCCCAGCCTGTACAAGAGCCTGCCCTACGACACGGTCAAGGACATCACGCCGATTTCCGTCATCGGCACGACGCCGCTGGTGGTCGTGGTGGCGGAGAACTCGCCGTACAAGACGATGGACGACCTGCTGCAGGCCGCCCGCGCGCAGCCGGGCAAGATCAACTACGGCTCGTCCGGCACGGGCAGCGTGCTGCACCTGGCCGGCGAGCTGCTCAAGTCCAAGGCGGGCGTGGACATGATGCATATCCCGTACAAGGGCGGCAACGCGCTGATCACCGACGTGATGTCGGGACAGATCCAGGTCGCCTTCCTGGCGACCCCGTCCGTGCTGGCGCAGGTGCAGGCGGGCAAGCTGCGCGCACTCGCGGTCAGCACGCCCGAACGCCTGCCCATCCTGCCCAACGTGCCCACGCTGGACGAGGCCGGCGTGAAGGGCTATTCGTACGACGCCTGGATCTCGCTGATCGGGCCGGCCGGGCTGCCCGCCGATGTCGTGCAGAAGTTGCAGACCGCCACGCACAAGACCATGCAGGAGCCGGCGGTGTTGAAGGCGCTGTCGCCGCAGGGTTTCGTGTCGCAAGGCACCACGGCGCAGCAGGCGGCGCAGACGCTGGCCGCCGAGATCACCAAGAGCCAGACGCTCGTCAAGGCGGCGGGCGTCACCATCGAATGAACGTAATGCCATGACTGCTGCAACCGTACTCGACGCCCCCGCGCGCCTGCTTTTCCTGACGCAAGATGCGGCCCGCGTGGCCGCGCAACTGGGCGGCGCGGCGTTGACGCTGCCCGAGGCCGCGCCGCTGCGCGACGACATCTCCACCGACGAGATCACGCCGGTGCCGATCCTGACTCACTTCGACGAGAAACTGGGCCGGTATCCGTACACGGGTTTTCGGGCGGGCGATAGTCAGCCCATCGGCATCGACGCGATCCGGCAGTCCGGCATCAACGTCGTCGTCGCGGGCAAGCGGTACGGCAAGGGCTCGTCGCGCGAGCACAGCCCGATGGCCGAGAAGTCCGCCGGCGTGCGGCTGGTGATCGCCGAGAGCTTCGAGCGCATCTACCGCCAGAACGCCGACAACATCGGGCTCTACACGAGCACCGACATGGGGCTGGTGGCGCGCCTGCAAGGGGGCGAGCGCATTACGGTTGACGAGATCGTGGCTGGGCGCGACGCGTTGGCCGCGGCGATCGTCAAGGCGGGCGGTCTGCTGGCGTTCGGGCAGGCGCAGTTGCGCGATGTGTCGCCCGCCGCTGAATCTGCCGCTGAATCTGCCGAGATGGCCGCCGAGCCGCCGCGCACGCTCTTCGAAAAAATCGTCCTGCGCCATCTCCTGCAAACGCCCGCGACCGCCGGCGACCCGCAGCAAGGCGACGGCGTCTTCCTGCGCGCGGACTGGCGCTTCATCCATGAGTACTACTCCGGCATGGCCGCCCATATGCTGCATGCGCGGTTCGGCCGGCCCCTGCGATTGGTGGACCCGGATCGCATCGTGGTGTTCGAGGACCACACCTCCTACGTCGAGGAAAGCCCCAACCACGTGCGCGCGGGCATCGTGCCCAACGTGCGCGCCATGTGCCAGGCGCAGCGCGACTTCGCCGACGCCTACGGGCTGCGCCAGCACCGCACGCTGACCGAGGCCGAGGCGGCGCGCGACACCGGCGACAACGTGGCCGGCATTTCGCACGCCATGATGGCCGAACACTACGCGCTGCCAGGGCAGGTCGTGGTCGGCACCGACTCGCACACTCCGCACAGCGGCGCGCTGGGCTGCGTGGCGTTTGGCGTGGGCACCACCGACATGGCGAACGCGTTCGTCACGGGCGCGGTGCGGCTGACGCTGCCGGCGTCGCTGCGCATCGAACTGGACGGCACGCCGGCGCCCGGCGTCACCGCCAAGGACATCGTGCTGCATCTGCTGGCGCTGCCCGAGATCCGCGCGGGCGCGGGCGTGGGCAAGGTGTTCGAGTTTGCGGGCCAGGCCATCGCCAGTCTGTCCATCGACGAGCGCGCCACGCTGACCAACATGACCGCCGAACTGGGCGGACTGACGGGCATCGTCGCGCCCGATGCCGAGACGGCGCGCTTTCTGCGCGAACGCCGCGGGGTGGACGCCGGCATCGCGCCGTGGATGCGCAGCGATCCGGGCGCCGGCTACGCCGCCGTCCTGCGCGTGGACTGTGCCGCGCTGTCGCCGCTGGTGGCGTCGCCCGGCGATCCGGGCAACGGCGTGTCCCTATCCAGCCTGATCGCGCGGCCGCGCATCGACATCGCGTATGGCGGTTCCTGTACCGCCGGCAAGCGCGAGGATTTCGACTACTACCATCAGGTGCTGGCGTGGGCGGTGGCGCGCGGACTGCGGCTGCCGGACGGCGTGACGCTGTATCTGCAGTACGGCACCACGGCCGTGCGCGACTATTGCGTGGCGCAAGGCTACGACAAGACCTTTGCCGCCGTGGGCGCGCGCATCCTGCAGCCGTCGTGCGGCGCATGTGCGAACTGCGGGCCGGGGTCGTCGACCGAGGCGTCGCAGGTGACGATCAGCGCCATCAACCGGAATTTTCCGGGCCGATCCGGTCCCGGCAGCGTCTGGCTGGCCAGCCCGCCGACGGTCATGGCCAGCGCGCTGGCCGGAGAGCTGGCGTCGTTCGCCGAGTTGCAGGCGCGATACGGGGAGTAGACCGCGTCGCTGGCCGCCTCAGCCGCCAGCCGGCACGTGACGGCGCGCCAACACAATGACGCCGTCCGTGTCGGCATAGAGCCAGTCGCCCGTCCGCACGGTCACTCCGTGAATCCGTACCTGCTCACCCGCCTGCGCTGGCGCCATGGCCGCGGGCCGGTTGGGCATCGCGCCCAGCGCATGCACGCCCAGCGGCATGCGGGCCAGGACCGGCGTGTCGCGCACCTGCCCGTTCACCAGCACGCCGCTCCAGCCGTTCTGCACGCCCATGCCAGCCATGCGGTCCCCCAGGATCGCGTGCGCGGCGCTGCCTAGCCCATCCACCACCAGCACGCGGCCCAGTCCCGGCTCCGCCAGCAGTCCCGCCAGCGACAGCGCACCGTCTGCGGTGGGCGATGGCACCGCCACCACCTCGCCGAAATACCAGGACCGTCCGCCGAACGCGCGAAAGACGGGGGGTAATACACGCAGGTCCCAGTCAGCCTGACCCATGCAGGTGTCGCACAGGTCGGCGGTAGTCCAGTTGACGTCGGGGGCGCTGCTGTAGCTGGGCGGGGTGAAGGGTGTGGTCATGGCGCATCTTGCCATGCCGGACCGTCTGGATCACTAGGGTTCCCCCCACTTCGTGCGCGGCGAAGCCCTGCTTCACAAATCCTTAATTGGCAGCCAAACCGGGCTGCGTCAGAGTGCGCAACAGAGAAAACGGCCGCCAGATGCCGTTTCCGGCCGCGCATTGAGATCGTGGTCCGCCGCAAGGCGCCTTCGCACGGAAAACACCCTGTCGACGATGTAAACCCGGGACACACCGGGAGCTTGCTGATCGGCCGCGCCGTCCGGGCTGCGGCTTACCCCTGTTGGTCCGAGGAGACAACAATGAGCAAGAGCTGGAAGGCAATGGTTGGGGCGGTGGCGGTCATGGCGGGAGGATGGGCGCACGCCGCCGATGCGCCGCCGGTGGACGTGAAGCTGATGCAGCTGTCGGTGGGCAAGATCGAGCTGGACAAGGGCTTCATGACCGCCATGGTCGACGTGGGCACCAAGATCAAGATTCCGGTGCCGGCCTACGTGATCCAGCATCCGCGCGGCCTGGTGCTGTTCGACACCGGCATGAACCAGGCCACGGCCGACGGCAACTGCGCCAACTACTGGGGCCAAGGCTTGTGCGGCGCGTTCAATTCCATCCAGGGCCGCGACGAGGTCATCGACCGCCAGCTCAAGGCCGCCGGCTTTGATGTCAGCGACGTGAAATACGTCGTGTACTCGCACTTCCATCTGGATCACGCCGGCAACATCAAGATGTTCCCCAAGGCCAAGCACGTCGTGCAGAAGGCCGAGCTGCGCGCGGCCTGGTGGCCAGAGAAATTCCAGCGCGCGGCCTACGTGATGAAGGACTTCGACACCACGCGCGATTACGACTTCATCCAGGTCGAGGGTGACTTTGATCTGTTCGGCGACGGCACCATCGTGCTGCTGGACACCAAGGGCCACACGCAGGGTCACCAGTCGCTGCAGGTCAAGCTGCCCAAGACCGGCGTCGTGCTGCTGGCGGCCGACGCCATCTACACCGCTGAAAACGAGGCCGGCGTCATCCCGGGCATCACCTGGAACACGGCGGCGTCCATGCTGGCCATCGACCGCCTCAAGCAGATCCGCGATGCGCGCCAGGGCCAGCTCTGGTACAGCCACGACGCGGAGCAGCACGCGCAGAACGCCAAGACCAAAGTCTTCGACTGAAGGCGCGCCATGGAGCCCGCCGTCGCCTTGCACCAGGTCTGCAAGTCGTTCGGATCCCGTCAGGTCCTGGAATCCCTCAGCCTGTCCGTCAGGCCGGGGGAGATCCTGGGTCTGCTGGGACCGAACGGCAGCGGCAAGACCACCACGCTGCGCCTGATGGCGGGCTTTTACACGCCCGACAGCGGGCGCATCACGATCCGGGGGCGCGAACCCGCGCCGGGCCGGGGCAACGCCGACATCGGCTATCTGCCCGAACGCGCGCCGCTCTATGACGCGCTGACGGTCACGCAATATCTGGAATTCGGCGCGGGCGTGAAAGTGCAGGGCGGCGCCAGCGCGCGACGCCTGGCCATCGAACGCGCCATCGACGGATTCGATCTGCAAGGCGTGGCGCGCTCGGTGATCGGCCGCTTATCAAAAGGGCAGCGCCAGCGCGTGGGCTTGGCGCAGGCCGTGCTGAACGACCCGCCGGTGCTGCTGCTGGACGAAGCCACCAACGGCCTGGATCCCGTGCAGATCGTCGAAGCGCGCGCGATGATCCGGCGCTGCGCCGAAGGGCGCGCGGTGGTGTTCAGCAGCCACCTGATGCAGGAAGTCGAGGCGTTGTGCTCGCGCATCGCGATCCTGCAGCAAGGCCGGCTGGTCGAGGACCAGCCGCTGGGCGAATCGCGGGCCGCGCTGCAATTGCAGCTGGCCTTGCCCACCGCCGGGCATGCCGCATTGCACGCCGCGCTGTCCGCGTGCCCGGGCGTGAAGGCCGTGGACATCACGCTGCTGGATGCCGGCACCAGCAAGTGGCGCATCACATGGGACCCGCCGGGTGCGAACGTGGCCATCCACGCGACCCCCAACGCCGCCGCCTGCGACGCCGTCATGCGCACCGCGCTGGCGCACGCGGAACTGCGCGCCGTGCTGCCCGCGCAGGAAGCGGTCGAAGCCCGCCTGCTGGCGGCGCTGGCGCCCAACGATCCCCCATTACGGAGACGCGCATGAAGGGTTTCGCGGCGTTGTACCGCAAGGAACTGCGCACCGACTTCGGCTCGCCCGTGGCGCTGGCCGTCGTGGCGGTGTTCTGGGCCCTGTCGGGCTATCTGTTCAGCTTCAATCTCTTCTTTGTCAGCACCGGCCAGATGGTGACGGCGTTTCACAACATGACCATCCTGCTGATGCTGGTGATGCCGCTGGTCAGCATGCGCGCCTTTGCCGAAGAAGCGCGGCAGGGCACGCTGGAACTCCTGCTGACCCTGCCCCTGTCGGACTTCACGCTGGTCGCGGCCAAGTTCGCGGCGGGGCTGACCATGCTGGCGCTGATGCTGGCCGGCACCATGTCGGCGGTGCTGCCGTTGGCCTGGTACGGCCAACCGGACTACGGTCCCATCGTGGGCGGGTACATCGGCGTGTTCCTGTACGGCGCGCTGTTTCTGGCGATCGGCATTGCCGTGTCCAGCGCCTGCTCGAACCAGATCGTGGCCGCCAGCGCCACGTGGGGCATCCTCGTGCTGCTGTGGTTCATCGACTATCCGGCGGCGCTGGATGCGTTTCCGGCGCTCTCGCCGTTCTTCCAGGCCTTGTCGCTGTCGGCGCAGCACGTGGACTTCATCCGCGGCGTGCTGCCCGGCCCCGCCACCGTCACGCTGGCCAGCGTGGCCGTGCTGGCGCTGATGGTGGCCTCCGTCAATCTGAAACGCTGGAGGCTGCGATGAGCCCCGCCTTGCGCCGGGCCGGACGGCGGCTGTCGCCGTGGCTGCCCGTGCTGGCCGTGGCCGCGCTGCTGCTCGCGCTGAACCTGTGGGCGTCGCGCCATCTGGGCCGCATCGACCTGACCGCGCAGCGCGTGTACAGCCTGGCCCCCGAAAGCCTGGAGGTCGCGCGGCAGGTGCGTCAGCCCGTCGAGGTGACCTGGTTCTACGACCTGCGCAACAAGAGCATGGTCGACGCGCTGGAGCTGCTACGCCAGTACGAACGCGAGAACCCGCTGATCCGCGTGCGCGGCGTGGACCCCGCGCTGCGTCCGGCCGAGGCGCGCGCCGCCGGCATCCAGTTCGCGGGCAGCGCGGTGCTGGTCTCGGGCGAGCGGCGCACCACCATCAACGGCGGCACCGAAACCGACTTCACCAATGCGCTCATCCGCATCAGCCAGAACGGTGCGCAGACCGTCTGCTTCACGCAGGGCCATCGCGAAGCGCCGCTCGACAGCCTGACTTCACTGGACGACCTGGAAGACCACGACCACGACGAGAACCTGGTGGCGCGTGTCGAGGTGCATGAACAGCACGGCATGGCGATGGCGCGCAACGCCTTGCAGACGCTGGGATTCTCGACGCGCGCGGTGGGCGCGGGCAGCCTGGCGCAGGCATTGCCGCGCTGCGCCGTCGTGGTGGCGGCCGGCCCGCGCACGCCGTTTGGCGAGGATGATGCCCAGGCGCTGCGCCGCTGGACCGGCGCGGGCGGCAAGACGCTGTTGCTGCTGGAGCCCGATACCCCGCACGGCCTGGACGGTCTGCTGACGGACTTCGGCATTGCGCTGGCGCCGGGCGCGCTGGCCGATGCGGGCAGCCACTACCGCAACGATCCCGGCAGTCCCGCCGTCAGCGACTACACGCGGCACAAGATGACGCGCGGCTTGCCGCTCAGCTTCTTTCCGGGCGCGGCCGGCCTGGAACCGGCGGGCGACGCGCTGCCGCCCGGCGTGGTGGTGACGCCGCTGGCGCAGACCTCGGCCGATGCGCAGGTGCCCGGCCAGCCGCCGTCGCGCTACACGCTGATGGCGCTGGCCACGCGCAACGCGCAGGCGGCCAACGCGGACGGGGCCGCGCATCCCACGCTGCTGGTCGCGGGCGACAGCGATTTCGCGATCAACCGGCATTTCGCCACGCTGGGCAACGGTGCGCTGTTCACCAACGCCGTCACCTTGCTGGCGGGCGAGGACGCGCTCCTGACGATACGGCCCCGTCACTACGAGAACCGCCGCGTGGAACTGACCAACCGCCAGATGCGCGCGGTGTTCTGGACCAGCACGGTGGCTTTGCCGCTGCTTGCGCTGCTGACGGGGCTGCTGCTGTGGTGGAGGCGGCGGTGAACGCGCGCCGCGCGCTGTGGCCGGCGCTGCTGGTGGCGGGCATCGCGCTGTCGGTGTGGCAATGGCACGAGGCCGCCGACTCGCCGGCGCATCACGACGGCCATACCCATCTGCACGACGACCGCGGCAAGCCCGCCAGGATTTACGCCTGGGAGCCCGGCATGGCCGCGCAGGTGACGTTGGCAGGTCCCGCGGGCACGGTGCAGCTGGTGCGCGGCCCGCAGGGCTGGACCGCCACGCCGCCGGGCGCCGCCGCAGGCTTTGACGCGGCCGACTTCATCGCGCTGTTTTCGCAGACCCGCAGCGACCGCACGCTGACGCAGCAGGACGGCGAAACCTACGGCCTCGCGCCGCCGCAACTGCGCATCGACGTGCGCGATGCCGCGGGCGCGACCTTGGCCGCGCTGGACGTCGGCGCGCTGGCGCCAGATGGATTAGGCCGTTATGTACGCCTGCCGGATGAGGCGCAGATCCGGATTATCCCGGACTATCAAACCCGGGCGCCGCTGGCGGCGCTGGAGGCATCCGCCGCCACTCCACCGCTTGTTAAACCCGCCTTGCACAAAGATAAATAGGTTGCCGATAAACCCCTACCTATACTTCGCAAACATAGACAGGCGGACAGGCCCAAAGCGGTAGCGGGACGGGTCTGCAGCCTGCAATAAAAGGGCCTTCCGGCACCTCGCGCAGCCTGCGCAAGACGGCACGGAAAGGTTGATAACGAGACAAGGGCGCGCCGGGCGCGCCCGGGGCGCAAGCCCGCACGCCGCGCGAGCCTGACGGTTCGTCGCGTCCGTGCTCAGCGTATTGGGAGAAGACGCTTGACCTTGGATCTACTGCCTCTCGCCTTGGTGGACGGCGTGGCATACGCCAGCCTGCTGTTCCTGGTATCGATGGGGTTAACCCTGGTGTTCGGTGTGATGGGGATACTGAACGTCGCCCACGGCGCGTTCTATGCCTTCGGCGGTTATGCCGCGGCCAGCCTCGTCATGTTCGTGGCCCCCAAGACCGACTCTCCCATTCTTCTTTTCGCGGCGTTGTTCGTGGCGGCCATCGCGGTCGGGCTGCTGCTGGGCAGCATCATGGAATTCGTCCTGATCCGCCGCGCCCAGAACTACGACCCCATCCTCAAGCTGCTGCTCACCTTCGGCGCGTTCCTGATGCTGGAAGACATCCAGCGCATGCTGTGGGGCGCGCAGCCCTATAGCGCCAGCGAAGTCGTCAACCGGCTGGGCAACATCGAGATCGGCGACATCACCTACACCACCTATCAGCTGGTCGTTGTTCCCGCCACGGCGTTGCTGGCCTACGTGTGCCTGGAATTCTTCCTGCGTCACACCAAGCTGGGCAAGCAGACGGTGGCCACCACGCACCACCGCGAAGTCGCCACGTCGCTCGGCATCAACGCCAAGAAGATCGGCTACGTCACCTTCGTCATCGCGACCATCCTGGGCGCGCTGGGCGGCGCGATGGCCTCGCCCACGACGTCGCTCGTGCCGGGCGCCGGCACCGACATGACGGTGCTGTCATTCGCGGTGGTCGCCACCGCCGGGCTGGGCCAGATCACCGGCGCGCTGATCGCCGCGCTGCTCATCGGCATCATCCGCTCCATTGCCGTGTATGCCGCGCCGGAGCTGGAAGTCGCCGTGCCGTACATCATCATGGTGCTGGTGCTGATCATCCGACCGCACGGCCTGTTCACCGTTGCTCAAGCGAGGACGATCTGATGAAAGTCCCTGTCCTCAGCCTGCTGGCCGCGTTGTTCACGCTGTTCCTTGGCTACACCTATTCCTGGACCATCACGCCCATCGTCATCGGCCTGACCTACGCGATTGCCGCGCTGGGCGTGTCGGTGATGGCGCGCGCCGGCCAGATCTCGTTCGGCCACGCCATGTTTGCCTGCATCTCGGCGTACACCGTGGCGTTCCTGGCCAAGGCCGTGCCCGGCCTGGATGCGCTGGTGCTGATCCTGGCCGGCGTCGTCGCCAGCTTTGTCGCCGCCGTCGTCATCGGCCTTTTTGTGGTGCGTTACCGCGGCATCTTCTTCGGCATGTTGAATTTGGCGCTCAGCATGGTGCTGTTTGCACTCCTGGGCAAGCTTTACACGCTGACCGGCGGCTCCGACGGCATGCGCATCGTGCGTCCGACCATGGCCGGCATCGTGATGGAGCGCGAATCCTTCGAACGCGCGCTGCTGGTGCTGACGCTGGTCCTGTCGCTGGTGCTGGCGTGGTGGGTGCAGCGTTACTTCCGCTCGGGCAGCGGCCAGGCGCTGTCGGCCATCAAGACCAACGAAACGCGAATCGAATATCTGGGGTTTTCCGCGTACTTCATCATGTGGAAGGGCTACCTGCTGTCGGCGGTGGTGGTGGGTTTTTCGGGTGCGATCCTGGCGCTGATGCAGGGGCTGGTCACGCCGGAAATCGGCTCCTGGCTGCGCTCGGGCGAATTCGTCTTCATCACCATCCTGGGCGGCGCGGGCCATGCCGCCGGCGCGTTCCTGGGCGCGGTGGGCTTTGAATCCGTGAAGCTTGTGTCCGCCGCGTACTTCCCCGGTCTCTGGCAGTTCCTGTTGGGCCTCACGTTGATCCTGGTCATCTTCATGTTCCCCACGGGCTTCGTGGGTCAGATCACCAAGCGGATCAAATCGCGTGAACGTGCGCAACGCCGCGCGCAGGCGCCCGTGCAGGTCGCAGCAAGGAACTGAAGATGAAACCCCTCATTCAAACCACCGACCTGTACCTGGCCTTCGGCGGCGTGGTCGCCGCCGACAACATCAACTTCGAACTGCACGAAGGCGAACGCCTGGCGGTGATCGGCCAGAACGGCGCGGGCAAGACCACGTTCATCAACATCTGCACGGGGTACCTGAAGCCCGCCAAGGGCAAGGTCTATTTCGACGGCAAGGACGTCACCGCCATGGCGCCGCGCAAGATCGTGCGGCTGGGCATGGGGCGCTCGTTCCAGCTGCCGCAACTGTTCACCGAACACACCGTGCGCCAGTGCGTACAGATCGCGGCCGCGCGCCGCAACAAGGAACTGAGCTGGTTCCGGTCGCTGGAAAGCACCATCGACGCGCGCGAGGTGGACGCCACGCTGGAGCTGGTGGGCCTCTTGCCCGACGCCGACGAAGCCTGCATCGAGCTGCCCGAAGGCAAGCGCAAGCTGCTGGACGTGGCGATGGCGCTGGCGTTGCAGCCCAAGCTGCTGATCATGGACGAGCCCACCAGCGGTGTCGCATCGGAAGACAAGTTCGCGCTGATGGAAACCGTGATGCATGCGCTGGACGAGCGCCGCGTGACAAGCTGGTTCGTCGAGCACGACGTGGACATCGTGTCGCGCTACGCCACCCGCGTGGCGGCGTGGATCGCGGGCAAGGTGGCCGCGGACGGATCGCCCGAGGAAGTCTTGAACAATCCGCAGATCAGAAGCGAAGTGCTGGGGGCCTGAACCATGTTGAATCTATCGGCCATCAACGTCGACCTGGCGGGCAATCGCATCCTGCGCGACGTCAGCGCCAGCTTTGAAGCGTCGCGCACCATCGGCATCGTCGGGCGCAACGGCGCGGGCAAGACCACGCTGCTGCGCACCATCATGGGCCTGACGCGCATCCGCTCCGGCAAGATCGCGTTCGACGGCACCGATCTCACCGCGCTGCCCGGTCACAAGCGCGCCGCAATGAAAGTGGGCTACGCGCCCGAAGACCGCGTCATCTTCCCGACCATGACTGTCGAGGAAAACCTGCACCTGCCGTGCGAAGTGCAAGGCCAGTCCAAGGCCGAGATCCAGGCCCGCATGGACACCGTGCTGAAGGTGGTGCCGCAGCTGGAGCCCATGCTCAAGCGGTCCGGCTCCGCGCTGTCGGGCGGGCAGGGCAAGATGGTCGCGCTGGCGCGCGCCGTCATGGTCGGCACGCGGCTCCTGATGCTGGATGAACCCTTCCAGGGGCTCGCGCCCAAGCTGGCGCGCGACTACACCGAGGCGCTGGGCCGGCTCAAGGAAATGCAGCCCGACCTGTGCGTGGTCATCACCGAATCCAACGTGAAGCTGCTGGGCGACATCCCCGACCAGATATGGACGATCGAGCGCGGCTCGATCACGCTGAACTGATACCCCACGGAGACATTCCAATGACGCAGATGATTATCGGCGGCCGCCAGGTCGATGCCCAGGACGGGCGCACGATCGAGGTCGTTTCCCCCGTAGACGGCGAGGTGTTCACCACCATCCCGCGCGGCCAGCAGGCCGACGTCAACGCGGCGGTGCAGGCCGCGCGCGACGCGCTGGAAGGCGAATGGGGCGAGATGACGGCGCTGGAACGTGGCCGGCTGCTGATGCGCCTGGGCGAAAGCGTGCTGGCGCACCACGAGGAACTGGCGCAACTGGAATCGCGCGATACCGGCAAGCCCATGTCCACCGCGCGCGGCGACATCACCGTGCTGGCCCGTTACTTCGAGTTCTACGGCGGCGCGGCCGACAAGGTGCACGGCCAGACCATCCCGTTTCAGAAAGACTATTCGGTGCAGCTCATCCGCGAGCCGCTGGGCGTCACCGCGCACATCATTCCGTGGAACTACCCGGCGCAGATGTTCGGCCGCAGCGTGGCGCCGGCGCTTGCCATGGGCAACGCGGCGGTGGTCAAGCCCGCCGAGGACGCCTGCCTGTCGATCATCCGCGTGGCGGAGCTGGCGCTGGAAGTGGGCTTTCCGCCGGGCGCGCTGAACATCGTTTCGGGCCTGGGCGAAGAGGCGGGCGCCGCGCTGTCGCGCCATCCCGGCATCAACTTCATCACCTTTACCGGCTCGAACGAAGTCGGCGTGCTGGTCCAGCAGGCCGCCGCGCTCAACGCGGTCAAGTGCGTGCTGGAACTGGGCGGCAAGTCGGCGCACATTGTCTTTGACGACGCCAACTACAAGCTCGCCATTCCGGCCATCGTCAAGGGCATCGTGCACAACACCGGCCAGACCTGCACGGCGGGGAGCCGGCTGCTGGTGCAAAAGGGCATCTACGACGACTTCATGAAGGCGCTGGGCGCGGAATTTGCAAAGGTGCGTGCCGGCACGCCGGACATGGACCTGACCTGCGGCCCCGTCGTCAACAAGGCGCAGTACGACCGCGTCAACCGCTACATCGCCAAGGGCCTGTCCGAGGGCCTGCAGGTCGCGGCCGAAGGCGGCATTGCCGATGGCGTGCCGCAGGGCGGCTACTTCGTCAAACCCACGCTTTTCGCCGCCACCAGCCATGACAGCGACCTGCTGACGCAGGAGATTTTCGGGCCCGTGCTGGTCGCGCTGCCCTTCGCGGACGAGGCCGAGGCCATCCGCCTGGCCAACGCCACCGATTACGGCCTGTTGGGCGCGGTCTGGACCGAGAACGGCGGACGCCAGCAGCGCGTGGCGCGCGGCATCAAGTGCGGCCAGGTCTACATCAATGGCTTCGGCGCGGGCGGCGGTGTCGAGCTGCCCTTCGGCGGCGTCAAGAAAAGCGGCCACGGCCGGGAAAAAGGCTTCATCGCGCTGGAAGAAATGAGCACGACCAAAACCCTGATTCAGTTCTATGGCGAGTGATCGCCGCGCACAATACGGAGACAAGAAATGAGCCAGTTGCAAGGCAAGGTTGCGATCGTCACGGGCGGCGGCAACGGTTTCGGCGAGGGCATCGTCAAGCTGTACGCCAAGGAAGGCGCCAAGGTCGTGATCGCGGACATCAATAAAGAGGCCGCCGACCGCGTGGCTGCTGAAATCGGCGACGCCGCGCTGGCCGTGAAGGCCGACGTGTCCAGCCGCGCTGACATCGACAATGCGGTGCGCGCCGCGCTCGACAAATTCGGTGCTGTGGATATCGTGGTCAACAACGCCGCCATTACCCACAAGAACCAGCCGATGCTGGACGTGGACGAGGCCACCTTCGACCGCATGTTCGACATCAACGTGAAGTCGATCTATCACATGGCCCAGGCCGTCGTGCCCGTCATGCGCCGCCAGAAGCGCGGCGTGATCCTGAACATCGGGTCGACGGCCGGCATCCGTCCGCGCCCGGGCCTCAGTTGGTACAACGCGTCCAAGGGCGCGGTCAATGTGCTGTCCAAGTCGATGGCCGTGGAGCTGGGCGGCGAGGGCATCCGCGTCAACGCCATCTGCCCGGTCATGGGCGTGACCGGCATGTTCGAACTCTTCATGGGCTTGCCCGACACCCCCGAGAACCGCGCGAAGTTCGTGTCGACCATTCCGCTCGGCCGCTTCTGCCAGCCGTCCGATGTGGCCGCGGCCGCGCTGTTCCTGGCCAGCGATGCCGCCGAGTTCATCACCGGCGTGGAATTCCCCGTCGACGGTGGACGCACGGTATAGGTTTGGACGCCGGCTTGCCGCGGAGTCGCGGCATGCCGGATGCCGCGACCGCCCGCGGTCCGGATCACTTCTGTGGATGAAGACGCATGAAAATCAAAGCGGCGTTATTGCGGCAAGTGGGGGTCGAAGGACCGTATGCGCAGACCCGGCCCCTGACCATCGCGGATATCGAGCTGGACCCGCCCGGGTTCGGCGAAGTGCTGGTCAGGATCCGTGCGGCCGGGCTGTGTCATTCGGACCTGTCGGTCATCAACGGCGACCGGCCGCGTGGCGTGCCGATCGTGCTGGGGCATGAATCCTCCGGCGAAGTCGTGGAAACCGGACCGGGCGTCTCGGACCTGAAGGCCGGCGATCACGTTGCCATGGTGTTCGTGCCCAGCTGCGGCTGCTGCAACCCCTGCATGGAAGGCCGGCCCGCGCTGTGCGAACCGGGCGCGGTGGCCAACACCAAGGGAACGTTGCTGGGCGGCGAGCGCCGCCTGCACATCGGCGACGAATACATCAACCATCACACCGGCGTGTCCTGCTTCGCGGAATACGCCGTGGTGTCGCGGCGCTCGTGCGTCAAGGTGAACGTCGAACTGTCCCACCGCGAGGCGGCGCTGTTCGGCTGCGCCGTGCTGACCGGCGCGGGCGCCGTCATCAACCGCGCGCGGATCAAGGTGGGCGACACCGCGGCGATCGTGGGGCTGGGCGGCGTGGGCCTGAGCGCGTTGCTGGCGGCGGTTGCCGCGGGCGCGCGCCGCGTGGTCGCCATCGACCTCAGCGACGAGAAGCTGGCGCTGGCGAAAGCGCTGGGCGCCACGCACCTCGTCAATCCGAAGCAGGTCAAGACCGACGACGACCTCATGGATCTGGCCGGCGGCCGCGTGGACTTCGGTTTTGACATGGCGGGCGCCGTGCCGGCCTTCGAGACCGCCTACAAGCTCACGCGCCGCGGTGGCGCCACGGTCACATCCGGCCTGCCCAATCCCAAGTTCAGCTTCCCGCTGTCGCTGTCGCAGATGGTGGGCGAAGAGCGCGAGATCCGGGGCAGCTATCTGGGCTCGGGCGTTCCTGCCATCGACATCAGCCGCTACATCGACCTGTACAAGGCCGGCCGTCTGCCGGTGGACAGGATGATGGGCCAATCGTTTTCGCTGGACCAGATCAACGAGGGGTTCGATCACCTCGCCACCGGCGGCAGCCTGCGCGACGCCATCGTTTTCTAAGGGCACAGACCCGATCAACAACACTGGAGACAACACCATGAAGACCTCAAGACTGGCGTCCCTGCTGGGCGCCACCCTGCTGTCGGGCCTGGCCACGCTGGCCATCGCCGCCGACAAACCCAAGGAACTGAACGTCGGCATCTCGACCTTCCTGTCGGGCTCGGCGTCCGTGTTCGGCGTGCCCGCCCGCGACGCGGCCGACATCCTGATCGAAGAGATCAACGCGGGCGGCGGCATCGACGGCGTGAAGATCGTGCCCAGCTACATCGACGAAGGCGGCGGCGGCGAGAAGCTGCTGTCCGAGTACCGGCGCCTGGCCGAAGGCGGCACGCGCGTGATGCTGTCGGCCATTTCAAGCGGCCACTGCAACATCGTCGCGCCCGTGGCCGAGGACCTGAAGGTGTTGAACGTGCTGTGGGACTGCGGCACTGAAAAGGCGCTGGAAGGCAAGAAGTACAAGTACGTCGTGCGCACGCAGGCCAACGCCACCACCGAAATGGTTGCGCAGGTGCTGTACCTGATGAAGGTGAAGCCCGACTTCAAGACCATCGCCATCGTCAATCAGGACTACGCCTGGGGCCGCGATTCGCGCGACATCTTCCTGGCCGCGCTCAAGAAGTTCAAGCCCGACGTGAAGGTCGTCGCCGAGATGTTCCCCAAGTTCGGCGCCGCCGACTTCTCCACCGAAATCAGCCGCCTGCAGGCGCTGCGCCCGGACGTCATCGTCTCCACCTCGTGGGGCGGCGACCTGGACAACTTCGTGCGCCAGGCCTCGCAGCGCAACCTGTTCAAGAACTCCACCTTCGTGCTGTCGCTGGCCGAAAGCTCGCTGGAACGCCTGGGCAACGCCCTGCCCGAAGGCGTCCTGGTCGGCGCGCGCGGCGATCACTACTTCCTGCACCCGGAAACCAAGGACGATCCCAAGCACCAGGCCTTCGTGAAGAAATTCCACGACAAGACCGGCGCCTACCCGATCTACTCGGTCTATCACATGGTGCAAGGCATCAACGGCCTGAAGGCCGGCTACGAAAAGGCCATCAAGGACAACGGCGGCAACTGGCCCACGCCTGAACAGGTGGCGGCCGCGATGCACGACGTCAGCTTCAAGGGCTACGGCCGCGAGATCCAGATGCATCGCGCCGACGGCCAGGCCTTGGAAGCGCAGCTGTTCGGCGTGACCAAGAAGAGCGACAAGTACCCGTTCAAGGTCCTGGCCGACATCACCATCGTGCCGGCCGAACTGGTGACGCCCGGGGTGACGGATACGTCGATGGCGTGGATCGAAAAGAGCCTCACGCCCGAGGTGTTGAAGAGCGACCAGATCAAGGTGTTCCCGAACTGATCGGGACGGACAGAGCAAGCAGCAGTGTGTGGTGCAGGGATGGCCCCGGCGTAAACGCCGGGGCGTTTTTTTGCTACAGCTCCAGCACCACCTTCTTCCCCCCGCACGATCGCGAGCAGCAGGACATCATTTTGTTGTTCGCCTCGCGTTCCGTCCGAGTCAACACCACGTCGCGGTGGTCGATGTCGCCTTCCAGAACGCGCACCTCGCACGATCCGCACAACCCTTCCTCGCAATCGCTCTGCACGTCGATGTTGGCGGCGCGCAGTGCCGTCAGCAGCGTCTGGTCCGCAGGCACGGTGATGACGATGCCGGAATCCTTCAGCACGGCCTCAAAGGCCTGTTCCTTCGACGGATCCAGCGTCCCGAGCGTGGAATGGAAGTGCTCCACGCGCAGCGCGTCTTCCGGCCATGCCGCGCAGCATTCCGCCAGCGCGTCCAGTAGACCTTGCGGACCGCACGCATAGACCTGCGTGCCGGCGCGCGGCTCGGTGAGCAGGGCCGCATAATCGGCGCGGCTGCCTTCGTCCTTGACGTGCAGATGCAGCCGGTCTCCGTGCAGCGCCGCCAACTCGCCGGCCATCGCCATGCAGCCGCGCGAGCGTCCGCTGTAATGCAGTTCGTAATCCAGCCCCAGCTCCCGCGCACGCCGCGCCATGGCGCTGATCGGCGTGATGCCGATGCCGCCCGCGATCAGGATGAGTTTCGGGGCCGACTCGTCCATCCGGAAGTGATTGCGCGGGCCACGAATGCGCAGGCGTGCGCCGGGCGTGGCGTTCGCGTGCATCCAGGCCGACCCGCCACGGCCATCCGCCTCGCGCAGCACGGCAATCTCAAACACGCCGGTCTCGGCCGGGTCGCCGCACAGCGAGTACTGGCGCGACAGGCCGGTGTCGCCGCATTCCACATCGATGTGCGATCCGGGCGACCAGCGGGGCAGGGGCTTGCCGTCCGGCGACGCCAGGCGCAGCCGCACGATGCCGTCGGCCGCCGCTTCCGCGCTTTGCACCACGACCGGGCGAGTGATGGCGTGCGAAGACGGTTCGCCGATGCGCACCGGATGCCGGCCGTCCAGCAGAGCCGGGTTGGCGCGTTCCGGGTTCTGCGCGGGATCCCATTCCACCCAAAGATGCTCGGGGCCGCGGAACGACGTGTTGGGAACATACGTAAAAGACTGGTCCGCCAGCTTCAGATGCGGCAAGCGGCGCGTCAGTTCTTCCAGGAAGATCTGCATCTCCATGCGCGCCAGGTTCTTGCCCATGCACTGATGCGAGCCATAACCGAAGGTGAGCTGATCGCTGGCGTTTTCACGGCGGATGTCGAAGAGGTCCGCGTCTTCAAACTGGCCCTCGTCATGGTTGGCCGACGAGGTCACGATCAGCAGCTTGGAGCCGGCCGGAATCGCCACGCCCGCGATCTCCACGTCGCGCGTCGCCAGTCGCCGCCATGCCGCGACCGAGCCGTTGTGGCGCAGGCATTCCTCGACCGCGTTGGGAATCAGGTTTGGATCCTCGCAGATCTCGCGCCAGGCCTGCGGATGCTGCAGCAGCAGCTTGATCGCGTTGGCCGACGCGTTGGCGGTGGTCTCGTGCGCCGCCACGATGCCGGCCATCATCATCGAGTGCAGGTACGAATCGGTGACCACTTCCGGATGCGTCTGCTGCTTGCGCAGGCCATATTGCATCCAGCCGGGGCCGGATGGATCCTGCCGCATCTTGTCCAGGATCTTCCCGGCCAACTGCCAGAAATTGCCGACCGCGTGGGCCACGGCGACCTGCTCCTCGGGCTTGGGACGGCCCCAGGTGTTCACCGTGTGCGCGATGGAGTACTGGCGCAGCAGGTCCATGTCTTCTTCCGGCACGCCCAGGAAATGCAGCGCCACGGTCAGCGGCACTTCCCACAGCATCTGATCGACGAGGTCGGCGCGGCCGTCGTCGATGAAGCGGTCCACGTACTCGCGCGTCAGGCGGCGCACCATCGGTTCGTGATGCTTCAGTTCCTCGGGCGTGAACGGATCCATCAGCACGCGGCGGCGCGGCATGTGCGCGGGCTCGTCCTCGTTCACCAGCGTGCGGTTCATGGCATAGCCATACGACGCCAGCACCGCGTTGGCCTCCGGCCCCGTCGGCGTGATCTTCTCCAGCGCGATCGACGGGCTGAACGTGATGTTGTCGCGGAAGATTGCCTTGATGTCGTCGTAGCGCGTCACGACCCAATAGCCCAGTTGCGGGCTGTAGAACACCGGCTCCTGGTCTCGCGCCCAGCGCACGTATTCGGGCGGGTCCTGCTGATAGCCATCGCCAAAGGGGTCGAACGCGGCGGCGCGCGCGCTGACCGGACAGCCCGTCGGGCTCTGCGCCGCAGCCAGCGCGGCGTGGTCGATGGGGCAGCCCGAGGGGCGCGGGGTGGCGGATGCTTGGTTCATGAGGTCGTTCCGTGTGTTCGTCTTGCGGGCCCGCCGCGGGTTCGGCGTTTGGCGTGCGGCATTTGGCGTGCGGCGGGCCGGTGATGCGGGGTTCAGCGTGATGCCGTCCAGCGGGATGCTCAGTCCAGCGTGATGCCCAGATCCTTGATCAGCTTCTGCCAGCGGGCACGTTCGGCCGTCAGCATCTCGGCGTACTGCGCGGGCGTGTTGCCGATCGGCTCGATGCCGAACTCCACCAGACGCTGGCGCGTGGCCGGATCATTGATGGTCGCAACCACCTGCTTGTTCAGCGCATCGATCACCGGCTTGGGCGTTGCAGCCGGCACCACCACGCCGACCTGCGCCGCGGCTTCCACGTTCTTCAGACCGATTTCGGCAAAGGTCGGCACGTCGGGCAGCTGCGGCAGACGGGTCGGATTGGCGACTGCCAGTGCCTTTACCTTGCCGCCGTTGATGAAACCGGCGCCGGCGGCCAGGTCCACCATCATCGCGGGCACCTGCCCGCCAGCCACGTCCGCCAGCGCGGGCGACGCGCCGCGGTAGGGCACGTGCGTCAGGGTCAGCCCCGCCTCGACCTTCAGCAATTCCATCGCCAGGTGGTGCGGACTGCCCGCGCCGGCCGACGCGTAGTCCAGGCCTTCCTTGCGCGCCTTGGCTTCGGCCAGGAATTCCTTGGCCGAGTTGACCTTCATCGCCGGCCCGACCACCAGAATCATCGGAAACCGCCCCATCAGCGTGACGGGCGCCAGATCCTTCGCCGGGTCATACGACAGCTTCTTGTAGAGGGCCGGGTTGAACACCAGCGTGCCGTTGTCCGCGGACAGCATCGTGTAGCCGTCGGCTGGGGCGCGCGCCGTCTCGGACGCCGCAATCGCCGTGTTGCCGCCCGGCTTGTTCTCGATCACCACCGGCTGGTGCAGGCGCCCGGTCAATCCCTGCCCGATGCTGCGCGCCAGGAAATCCGACCCACCGCCCGCGGCGTACGGCACGATCCAGCGCACGGGCTTGGACGGGTAATCGGCAGCCGCCTGCTGCGCGGACGCGCTGGCACAAGCCAGCAGGGGCAGGGCCATCAGGCCGGCCAGGATGTGGTGTTTAACACTGCGCATGGACAAGTCTCCTCGTTGTGGAATGTCAAAAGTGCATTCCTTATTTGCGTAAAGCATATACGCAATGCGTAATTTTTGAAGAAGGGTTAACCTTAGTGCCGCTCCAGGCTTTCGGTTCCGCGTTTGCCGTCGAGCGCCTGCCCTCGGAGCTGTATCCCCCCATGAGCAAAGCCGCCTTGCCACCTGAATCCGACCTCGAATCCGCCCAGGATCCGGCCGCCCGGCCGCGCGAGCGCCGCCAGCGGGTCCAAGCGGCGGAAACCGGCATGTCGGTGCTGAAAGGGCTGGCTCGCCTGGGCGGCCGTGCCAGCCTCACGGCCCTGGCCGCCCACGTCGGCGAAAGCCCCGCCAAGGTCCACCGCTACCTCATGAGCCTCATCGCCGAAGGCCTGGTCGACCAGGAAGTGGCGACGCAGCAATATCACCTGGGGCTCGAAGCGCTTTATGTAGGGGTAGCCGCCATGCGCCAGGCCGACCCCCTACGCATCGGCGAACCCGTGCTCGTTCGCCTGCGTGAAAGCCTGGCCGTCACCTGCTTCATCGCCGTCATGGGCAACAAGGGCCCGACCATCGTGCGCTTCGAGGAGCCCGGCTTGCCCGTCACCGTGAACGTGCGCGTGGGGTCGGTGCTGTCGATGCTGTGGTCGGCAACGGGCCGGGCTTTTCTCGGCTTGCTGGACGAGGCGCCGGTGCGGGCGCTGGCGGCAGCCGAATTGGCCAGCGCACCGGCTGAGCAGCGCGATCTGCTGGATCGGGATGACCCCATTGGCGTCTTGCGGCGCGATGTAAGGGCGGCGGGATGCGCCACGGTGAAAGACACCAATCTGCGCGGCATCAGCGCCGTGTCGGCGCCGCTGTATGACCATACCGGACGCGTCTGCGCAGTATTGACCGCGCTGGGCGCGACGGGCGGATTTGATGTGTCCGAGGGCGGGGCGGTGGTGGCCGCAGTAAAGCGCGAGGCGCTGGCGGCCAGTGTGGCGTTGGGGTATGTGGCGGGGTGACCCTGCGCAGAACTTCCGCCGAATCAGACCAATCCTCATCGATATTCAGAGGTAGTGATGCATTTGATAGGTCTCGAAGTTATACAAAAAGTTATATAATCGCGCTTTGATGGCGCCGTCTGCGGTCGAATTCGTTGGCAGTGCGCTGGACGATCTGCGCGCGCTGCCGATGAGTACGGTCGGAGCCGGGGTTAAAGAGATACGGATTCGTGACGTGACGGGCGCATTTCGCGTTCTCTACATCGCGAAGTTCGCCAAGGTGGTCTATGTGCTCCATTGCTTCCAGAAGAAGTCGGAGAAAACCTGCAAGGTTGACCTTGATTTGGCCGCAAAGCGTTACCGGCACTTGTTGAAGGAGCTGAAACCGTGAGCAATCAACGATACGAAAGCGTGTGGGACGCGATCGAAAGCACGCCATCGGAAGCGGAAAACATGAAGCTGCGTTCGGTCCTCATGATGGCTTTGACGAGTCACCTGGCGCAGTCGGGGATGAGTCAGGCCCAGGCTGCCCGCCTATTTGGCGTAACACAGCCCCGCGTGTCGGACCTGATGCGCGGCAAGATCAATCTGTTTGGGCTGGATGCTTTGGTCAACATGGCGGCGGCCGCCGGTCTGCGTGTGGAAATGCGCCTGCACGAGGCTGCCTGATCATCCCTCGGATTTCGCGGCGGAAGCTTTACCTCCCCACCTCCAACTTCCCCAACGCATCCCTGAAATCCGGATACTCCTTCAGAAACGCCTGATTCCGCTCAAACCTCCCGAGCAACCGATCGTCGATCGTCAGATTCAGCACCGTCTCCCGATCCCACACCCTGGGCCGCCGCTTCACCGGAATCGGCACCTTTTCCGTGAACTCCTTGTACGAATCGTGCGGTTCGCACTGTTCGTAATCGGTCGAGATCCGCTGCACCGTCCCCGTCTCCAGTCCCGCCTGCCGTGCCTTCTCCTGCAGCCATGCCGCCGGCAGCGTCTGCAAGCTCCCATCCTGATACCCGCCGCCCACGTCCGAGTGCGCGCCGATGAACCAGCGTTGTTCGACAGGCAGATGCGCCGGCCGGGGCGGGGACCCCGCGCGGCGGGTCCATAGCGTGGGGAAGTACGGCTCGCGGTATTCGTTGGTGGCGATGGCGTGGTAGGCGTTCAGGACGTGGTTGCTCAGTTCCGTGTCGTGAAAGTTGTAGAAGCTGGAGAAGCCGGGAAAGGAGACGCCGCCGACGGGGATGCCCAGGCTGCCCACGGTGTCCCAGACGCCGACGAAGTGCAGGTCGGTATCGCGGGAAAAATGGTCGCGGAAGGCGGCGGCTTCGAGGGATGTGGGGGTGCAGTCGTCGCGGTACAGCGCGTAGGCTTCGGAGACGTTGTTTTCGGTGGGCTCGTTGAGCAGACCGCATTTGCGCACCATGCCCGCCAGGCTGCGGGCGGAGTAGGCGCCGCGGCTGAAGCCGAAGAGGAAGATGCGGTCGCCGGGCTGGTGGCGTTGGCTGAGCCAGCGGTAGCCTTCGCGGATGTTGGCCGACAGGCCTGCGCCGAACGCGCCGCCCATGAATTTGTCGATGGCTGACCACAGGCCCTGGCCCTGCGTGCCGACGCCTTCGATGTAGACCGTTTCCTGCGTGCTGGTCTCGGGCGCGGCTTTGTAGAGCTCGTAGACGTTGGTGCGGTCGTTGGGTTCGTTCCACGTACCGTCGAAGAATACGGCGAGGTTCTTCACCATGATCGTCTCCCCACACACAGATAAAGGCTTGCGATACCTATGCTGCCGGCTGGGACAACGCCTGCGTGAGGCAAGCTAGCACGCGGCGCGCCGGCGGCAGGGCGCGGGGTTTCCCTGCTGCATGTTCGTACACCACCTTTGTGCCTAGCCCCGCGTGCGCGACGTTGTGTGCTGGCGGCGTTTGCGCGGCGTACCGTTTTCAAGAGTACGCCTTTACTACAGCATCAGGAGCCGTCCGAAGCATGCGCGGATGGTATCCAGGACGCGAAAAAAAGCGGCCGGAAGGCCGCCGTCGCAAACAGGGACAATCCCCCGTTCACACGATCTGGAATTGCACGTCGATGTTGTCGCGGATCGCGCGCGAGTACGGGCAGAGCTGGTGCGCCGATTCGACCAGCAATTGCTTCTGCTCACCGGTCAATCCCGGCAGCGAGACGGCCAGCGTGACGCCGAGCGCGAAGTTGGCGCCGTTGTCGACCTTGCCCAGCGACACGCTGGCGTCGATGGCGATGTCGCGCGGCACGGTGATGCCATGGGTGGCGCCGGCGCGCTTGATCGCGCCCATGAAGCAGGCCGAGTAGCCCACGCCAAAAAGCTGTTCGGGATTGGTGCCGGGCTTGCCGGATCCGGGCGTGCTGAGCGTGACGTCCAGCGCGCCGTCGCTGCTGCGGCCCGCGCCTTCGCGGCCGGCGGTGGTGTGGGTGTGGGCGGTGTAGAGGACCTGCTCGAGTTGCTTGGCCATGATGACTCCAGGATGATCGGCGCGGCGTGGCCGTGCCAGGGGTTGAGAGCCTGCATTGCATCAAGCGGCTGTATCGGTCATGTGTCGGCGCCAGGGTGGGATGGCATCACCGCGTATCCGGAGCCGGCCCGGATACGCTGCGATACAAACCGCCGCCGTTGGCGGGCGCGGCGGCATTGGAGTATGTTGCGCGCTGGCGGCACGGGCCGCATCAAGCAACGATCAAGCAACAATCACGGAAAGCACACACATGGGACGTCTCGCAATTCTGGGCGCGCTGCACGAAGAAATTGCCGACCTGCTGGCGGCCATGGATCCCGGCGCGGAAACGCGCCGCATCGCCATGCGCGATTTTCAGGTGGGCACGCTGTGGGGCACGCCCTGCGTGATTGCGCTCAGCCGTATCGGCAAGGTGGCCGCGGCCGCGACGGCGTCCATCGTCATCCAGGAGTTCGGCGTGTCCCGCGTGCTGTTCACGGGCCTGGCGGGCGGGCTGCATCCGCAGGTGCGCGTGGGCGACGTGGTCGTGGCCGATGCCTTGATGCAGCACGATATGGACGCGCGGCCGCTGTTCGGGCGGCACGAAATTCCCTTGCTGGGTCGTGAGCGCTTCGACGCCGATGCCGCGCTGAGTGCACTGCTGCTGGATAGCGCGCGTGACTTCGCGGCCAAGGGCGGCCTGCCGGGCGCGGCCGCGCAGCCGCGGGTCCATCATGGCCTGATCGCGACCGGCGACATCTTCGTCAACGACAACGATCTGGCGCACGATCTGCGCCAGCGCCTGCCCGATGCCCTGTGCCTGGAAATGGAAGGCGCGGCGATGGCGCAGGTGTGTCACGAGTTCGGCGTGCCGTTTGCCGTGATGCGCGTGATTTCCGACAGCGCCGATCACGCGGCCAAGACGGATTTCACGGACTTCCTGGTGAACCTTGCGCGGCTGTACACCGCCGGCATCCTGAAGCCGCTGCTGCAGTCGGGCGCGCTGCGCGACGCCTGACGCTCGACACTACGTGGCGAGCGGCGCGATCCTGACTTCCGCCGACAGGCCGCCGCCTTCGCGGTTGGACAGGATCAGCCTGCCGCCCAGCGCCTCGGCAAGCTGATGCGCGATCGCCAGGCCCAGGCCCGTCCCGCCCGTGTCCCGGTTGCGGGAGCTTTCCAGCCGGTAAAACGGTTGCAGCACCGCGTCCAGTTCGTCAGCCGGGATGCCCGGGCCGCGATCCAGCACGTGGATGGACAACGTCGAATCATGCAACGCCGCCACATGCACCTCGGCGGCGCCCGCGAACTTCAGCGCGTTGTCGATGAGATTGCCCAGGATACGCCGCAATGCATGGGGACGCGTCAACAGCGGCGGCACCGTATCGCCCGACAGGGACACATCCTTGCCCGTGTCCTGGTAGTCGCACACCAGGCTGTCCAGAAAGGCATTCAGGTCGATGCGCGCGGGCTGCTCGGTCTTGCCGTGCGCGCTGCGGGCGTAGTCGATGCCTTCGCGCACCAGCCGCTCCACCTCGTTCAAGTCCTGCGCCAGCTTGTCGCGGTCGGTGGACGCATCCATGAACTCCGTGCGCAGCTTCATGCGGGTGATGGGGGTCTGCAGGTCGTGCGAGATGGCGCCCAGCATCTGCATGCGTTCGGCAAGATGCGCGGCGATGCGGTCCTGCATGGCGTTGAAGGCGACGGCGGCGTGCGCGACTTCGGCGGGGCCTGCCTCGTCGAGCAAGGGGCTCTTCTGGTCGGGATCCAGTTCCTCGGCCGCGCGTGCCAGGCGGGTCAGCGGGCGTACCGCCAGGCGCACGGCCAGCCAGGCGCAGCCGGCCAGCAGCAGCAACTGCACGCCCAGCACGCCAAACAGCCATGGCGCCGGCCTCATCCGCAACAGTTCGATGTCCAGAATCGCGGGCTGGCCGTCGGACAGCACGACGCGCGCCTGGATGTGGCGCGGATCGTCGGCCATGGCGCGCACCGTGACGGGACGCTCCGGCCCCAGCGCGGCCTCGATCGACTGCGCGGCGATGCGCGCGGCATCCAACGAGAGCGGCTGATCGGCCTTGCCGTCGCCCAGCAGATACTGGCGGTTGTTGCTGGACAGGCGCGGCAGCCAGGCGGGGCGCTCGGCGGCGGGCAGACGGTCCAGGATGTCCATGGCGATGGCGACGTCGCGTTCCAGGTCGCCCAGCATCATGTTGCGGGTGGCGCTGTAGCGTTCATAGAACAGCGACGCGAACGACAGGCCGTACGCCAGGATCAGCCCCGCCACGAAGATCAGGAACAGCCGCGCGACCAGCGTGCGGGGCCAGGTGAGGCGGCGGGGCGCGGCGGCGGTGGTCACTGTCCGCCTTCCGAGACGTCGACCGCGGCGGAAAACACGTAGCCTTCGCTGCGCACGGTCTTGATGTACATGGGTTCGCGCGCGTCTTCGCGCAGACGCTGGCGCAGCCGGCTGACCAGGAGGTCGATCGAACGCCCGAAGAAGTCGGCGTCGCGGCCCTGCGTCAGGTTCAACAGCTGGTCGCGGTTCAGCACGCGTTGCGGGTGGTCCAGAAAGACGCGCAGCAGCCGGTACTCCGCGCCGCTGAGCGCGACGATGGTGCCCTCGGCGTCCAGCAGGTGCCGCGCCGTGGTGTCCAGCCGCCAGTTGCCGAAGGCGATTTCGCGGCCCGGCTCGGTGACTTGAAAGTTGGGCGGCAGCATGCGTGTGCGGCGCAGGATGGCCTTGATGCGCGCCAGCAGCTCGCGCGCCACGAACGGCTTGACCAGATAGTCGTCCGCGCCCATCTCCAGGCCCAGCACGCGGTCCATGTCGTCGCTACGCGCGGTCAGCATCAGGATGGGGATGCGGCGGTGCTTGCCGCTGCGCAGCTCGCGGCACAGCACCAGGCCGTCGTCGCCGGGCATCATGATGTCCAGCACGATCAGGTCGACCGTCAGGTTTTCCAGCAGTGATCGCATCTGCCGCCCGTCGGCCGCCAGCGTGACGGTCAGGCCGTTCTTGCGCAGAAAGCCGCCGGCCAGTTCGCGAATCTCCCGATCGTCGTCCACGATCATGACGTGGTCTATGTGGTCCATCTGCGGGTGCCTTCTTGGTGGGTGAGGGCGGCGCGCCTGGCGCGCCGGCGGGGTTTCGGAATTCTATAGGCCTAGCGCTCGCCCGGGGGCAGGGGATCGCGGCGCGGACGGCTGTTGGAGATGAGCTGGCATTGGAAGGGCTTGGCGGCCTCGGCGGTGAAGCCGCCAAAGAGCAGCAGCAGGACGGCAAGAAAGCGTTTCATGAGGAACTCCGGTGCAAGGTGTGATCGGGTTATAGCGCCGGGCCGCCCGCGGAGTGTGTCGTACTGTATACGCCCTGGCGGCAGATACACGCGCTTGAAAAAATCCGCCGATCCGGCACATGCCGGATACGTGCCGCGGGTGCAATGGGGTCACTTTCCAAAGGACGACCCCCATGGACCTCATCAACACCCCCATCGCTCTGCTTGCCGGCATGCTGACCATTGCGTCTCCGTGCGTGCTGCCCCTGCTTCCGGTGCTGCTCGGCACCTCGCTGGAACGGTCCGGCCGCCTGCGCCCCTTGTTCGTCGTGTCCGGCTTCGTGCTGGCGTTTGCCGGCCTGGGCATAGCCCTCAGCCTGATATCCAACCTGAATGAACACGTGCACGAAGCCGTGCGCTCGACCTCGATCGTCCTCCTGGCGCTGTTCGGCCTGGTGCGGATCTGGCCCGAACCTTACGACCGGCTGATCGCCCGCGTCGGCGGTCCGTTGCAGCGCCTGGCTGCGGCGGGCGGCACGGGCAGCGGCAATGCGGGCGGCTTTGTCCTGGGCCTGTCCCTGGGCGCCGTGTGGACGCCGTGCGCCGGGCCGGTGCTGGCCTCGATTCTGGTGCTGGCAGCCAAGGCGCAGGACCTGGTGCAGTCCAGCACGCTGCTGCTGGTGTTTGCCATCGGCGCCGGCGTTCCGATGCTGGTGATCGCCTACGGCGGGCAGGCCATCGCCACCCGGGTGCGCGGCCTGTCGCGCTACACGCAGCGCTTGCAGCAGGGCTTTGGCGTGCTGCTCGTCCTGACCGCCATCGCCATTTACTTCCAGTACGACGTCCTGGCCTACGCCTGGATCACCAACCTCTTCGCCTGACCCTCAAGGAGATAACCATGTTTGCCACCTTCAAGAAGATTGCCCTGGGCGCGCTGATCGGCGCCTGCCTGATGCAAGGCGCCGCGCAGGCCGCGCCGGCCACCGCACCCTCGGCCCCGGAATTCACGGGAATTGAAAAATGGCTCAACAGCGAGCCGCTGACGATGGAATCGCTGCGCGGCAAGGTGGTGCTGGTGGATTTCTGGACCTACACCTGCATCAACTGCATCCGCACGCTGCCGTACGTCACGAGCTGGTATCAGAAGTACAAGGACCAGGGCCTGGTCGTCGTAGGCGTGCACACGCCGGAGTTTCCGTTCGAACGGTCCACGCCGAATGTCGAAAAGGCGTTGCAACGATTTGGCATCACGTATCCGGTGGCGCAGGACAACCGCTACGCCACCTGGACCGCCTATCGCAACCAGTACTGGCCGGCCGCCTACCTGATCGATAAGCAGGGCAAAGTGGTCTACAGCCATTTTGGTGAAGGCCGGTACAAGGAAACCGAGGCGGAAATCCAGCGGCTGCTGGCGCAACCCGGCTGAGCCCGCCGTCCCGCCCGTCCGCAAAACAGATATGCGATCCCGCGCATAGCCCCGGCCCCGCCGCGCGCCTACCATGCTTCAAACACAAGAACGACGTTTGGAGACAGCATGAGAATGGCAAGCGCGCTGACCGCGGTCAGCCTGTGGCTCGGCATGGGCCTGATTTCCGCGGCGGGCGCCGCGGGTTCCTATCCCGAACGGCCCATTACCCTGGTCAATCCCTATGCCGCAGGCGGCCCCGCCGACGTCGTGGCGCGCAGCCTGGCGCGGGCGCTGGAAAAGCGGCTGGGCCAGCCCGTCGTGGTCGAGAACAAGCCGGGCGGGGGCGCGTCCATCGGCACCGGCTTCGTGGCGCGTGCCAAGCCGGACGGCTATACGCTGCTGCTGGGCACGTCGGCCGGCCACGTCGTGACGCCGTTGATGCAGAAGACGGTGTACGACGGCGTCGAGGGGTTTGCGTTCTGCTCGGTGGTGGCGGTGCAGCCGATCATGCTGGTCGTGAACCCGTCGCGCGGCATCAAGACGGTGCCGGACCTGATTGCCCGCGCCAAGGCCGAGCCGGGCAAGCTCAGCTATGGCTCGGCCGGCGTGGGCGGCGCCACGCACCTGGGCGCCGAACTCTTCCAGCAGGCCGCGCACGTGCAGCTCAATCACATTCCCTACGCCGGCGCGTCGCCCGCGATCAACGACGCGGTGGGCGGCCAGATCGACCTGGCCATGCTGAACCTGTCGGCCAGCCTGCCGTTCATCCGCCAGGGCCGGCTGGTGCCGTTGGCCTATGCGGCCGACAAGCGCTCGCCGCTGTTGCCCGACGTGCCCACGCTGGACGAGGCCGGGGTGAAGGGCGCGCAGGCCGCCACCTGGTACAGCCTGGCCGCGCCGGCCGGCACGCCGGCGGACATCGTGCAAAAGCTCAGCGACACCGTCCGAAGCGTGAACGACGATGCCGACTACCGCCGCGTCATGCAGGACCAGGCGATAGAGTTGATGGCGTTGTCGCCCAAGGACGCCGACGCCTACGTGCAGAAGGACCGCGCCGACATGCAGCGGCTGCTCGGCACGCTGGGGCTGCTGGCCAAATGAACATCCACCATCCCGCGCCATGAACTTCGATTTCAGCAAGCTGGCCTCGGCCGACGCCTTCAAGCTGCTTTCCAGCGTGGTCGTGCCGCGGCCCATCGCCTGGGTGGTCAGCCAGTCGGCGGAAGGCGCGCGCAACGCCGCGCCGTTCTCGTTCTTCAACGTGGTGAGCAGCGATCCGCCCATCGTCGCGCTGGGCATCGGCCCGCGCGGCGGGCAATTGAAGGACACGTCGCGCAACATTCTTGAGACGGGGCAGTTCGTGATCAACCTGGTGTCGGCGGAACTGGCCGAGCAGATGAACCACACCAGCCTGGACTACGACGCCGGCATCGATGAACTGGCGCGTGCGGGCCTGACCACCGAGCCGTCCCTGATCGTGGCGCCGCCGCGCATCGCACAAAGCCCCGCGGCGCTGGAGTGCGAGGTCTGGCAGGTGCTGGATGCGGCGCCGCAGCGCGTGATTGTGCTGGCGCGCGTGGTGGCGCTTTACCTGCGTGACGACGCGTTGCTCAACGCCGAAAAATTCTACGTGGACACGCCCGCGCTGCGCCTGCTGGGCCGCATGCACGGCGCGGGCTGGTACGCGCACACCAGCGATCTCTTTCAGATGCGCACGCCCGACGCGGCCAACGATCCCGCCGTGCGGCCCGCGCAGGGGCATTGAATGCCCCGCAGACCTTGAACCCTTTTGGAGCCTGTCGATGAAACTGCATTGGTCGCCGCGATCGCCCTTCGTGCGCAAGGTGATGATCGTCATTCACGAGGCCGGCATCGAGGACCGCGTGGCGCTGGTGCGCACGCCGGTCGCGATGGACAAACCCAACCTGGATCTGGTGCCCGACAATCCGCTGATCAAGCTGCCGACGCTGGTCCTGGACGACGGCACGGCGCTGTTCGACTCGCGCGTCATCTGCGCCTACCTGGACACGCTGACGGGCTGCGGCCTGTTGCCGGACGATCCTCAGGCGCGCCTGACCGCCGAACGCCGCCAGGCCCTGGGAGACGGCTTCCTGGACGCGCTGCTGCTGTTCCGCCAGGAACGCAACAAGCCCGCCGAGCGCCAGACGCCCGCCTGGCTGGACGCCTTCGCGCTGAAGACCAAAGCCGTGCTGGCCGCGCTGGAAGCCGAAGCGCCGGCGTTGCAGGCCAGCCGCTTCGAGCTGGGCCTGATCGCCATTGGCTGCGCGCTGTCCTACATGGACTATCGTTTCCCGGACATCGCCTGGCGCGACGATCACCCGGCGTTGGCGGCCTGGCATGCGCGATTTGCCGCGCGGCCGTCCGTGATGCGTACGCAGCCCGACGAAACCCCCTAGAGAAAGGACGATGATGAGCCGTATCCCGCTGCCCACGCCCGACAACATGACCGACGACCAGAAGCGCGTGTACGAGAAGATCGTCTCCGGTCCGCGCGGCCGCCTGGTCGGCCCCTTGCGCGCCGCGCTGCACAGCCCTGAGCTTGCCGAACGCTGGCAGGCACTGGGCGCGCTGCTGCGCTTTGGCACGAGCCTGCCCGCGCGCGTCAGCGAGCTTGCCGTCGTGGTGACGGCGCGCCGCTGGAACAGCCAGATCGAATGGCACATCCATGCGCAGGCGGCTCGCGCCGCCGGCATTGCGGATGCCGTGCTGGATGCCATCCAGGCCCGCGCGACGCCCGTGTTCGATAACCGCGACGACGAGATCGTCTACGAGTTCGCCCGCCAGATCCAGGAAACCGGACAGGTTGAACCAACGTTGTATGCGCAGGCCGTGGAACGCTGGGCCGCCGTGGGCGTGGTGGAGCTGACCGCCGTGATCGGCTATTACACGATGGTGTCCATGACGCTGAACGCGCACGAGATCCCGATGCCGGACGATGCGCCGCCGCCGCTCGATACGCCGCAACAGAACGGTGCGCCGGCGCTCAGCCGCCTGGCGCCGCTGACCGGGAGCCCATCATGAGCGCCGCCGGCAATCCGAACGCGGGCGCTCAGGCGCGAGCCTACGTGCCGGACAACGTGGAGACGCCGCGGATGCCCGTGACGCCCCGTCACGCGCTGCCGGCGGGGGCGTGCGACACGCACTGCCACGTTTTTGGTCCGTATGACCAATTCCCCCTGCAGCATCCCTCGTCCTATGCCGCGCCGGACGCGCCCGCCGCGCGTTATCTGCGCATGCTGGACACGCTGGGCGCGGCGCGGGGCGTGCTGGTGCAGCCGGCGCCTTATGGCACGAACCCGGATGCGTTGCTGGATGCCGTGGCGCAAGGCGCGGGGCGGTTGCGGGGCATCGCCGTGGCGGACCCGGGCGTTACCGACGCGCAGTTGCGGGCCCTGTACGAAGGCGGCGTGCGCGGCCTGCGCTTTGTCGAGGCGCGCGATCCCGCCGGCAACCTGTTTCCCGGCAGCGTGGGTTTCGATCAGGTCGCCGCGCTTGCGCCGCGCATGAAGCAGTTCGGTCTGCACGCGCAGTTGTGGGCGCCGTGCGACATCTATTTGCGTCACTTGCCCGCGCTTGCGCAACTGGACCTGCCGCTGGTGATCGACCACATGGGCAGCGTGATCCCCGCGCGCGGCGAGCAGGATTCGGTGTTCCAGATGCTGCGCGGGCTGCTGGCCGAGGGCCGGATCTGGATGAAGCTGACGGTATGCCGCGTGGGCGCAGCACCCGACTACGACAACGCGCGCGGCATCCACGACGCCTATGCGGCGGCCAATCCGGATCAGGTGCTGTGGGGTTCGGACTGGCCTTTCGTGCGCATGGGGGCAGCGGCACCGTCGGCCGATGCGCTGGTCGATCTGGCGCATGACTGGCTGGGCAACGATGCGCTGCGCAGGAAGGTCTGGGTGGACAATCCGGCCCGCCTGTACGGCTTCGAATAGCTAAAGGCGCGCGCACGCCGGGCCTTTAAGGGCCCCGGCGTGACTTCCCGCGCCGGGCCCTTTATGGGCTGGCGTGCCAGACGCCTTCACCGCCGATCTCGCGCACCAGCGCCTCGATCTGCGTGGCAACCTCCGTGACCGTGCGTCCGGGTCCCTTCGAGCGCGAGAACGCCATCGAGATGATGCGGCTCATCGTGGGATCGCGCAGCGCGGCGATGCTCAGGCGGCCCTCCTGGACCTCCTGCCAGACGGCGTGCAGCGGCAGCACGGTGTACATCTTCTCGTGCTCCACGATGGATTTCATCAGCGGAAGCGAATCGGCCTCGATAAGGGGCGCGATCGTGATCTTGCGCGCCCGCGCCAGACCGTCCAGCGCATTGCGCAGACCGTTGGGCGCGCCAGGCAGGATGAAGGGCAGGCCATCCAGTTGATCAAACGTCACTTCGCCGGCCTGCGTGCGTGCGTCGCCTGCCGCGCCGACCAGATACGAATCGACCGAGGCCAGCGCCTGTTCGCCGGGCGGGCATTTGTCGCCATAGCGGTACAGGATGGCGATGTCCACGCGGCTGTCGGTCAGCCATTCCTCGATCTGGCCGCTGGAACCTTCAAGGATCTTCAGGTGCACCTTGGGAAATTGCTGGCGCAGCCGGGAAAACAGCCGGCGGATGAGCGGGTGCGCGGTCGATGGCAACAGGCCCAGCGTGACCTCGCCGGCCGGTTCGCGGGCCTCGCCGTTCAGTTCCAGCTCCAGCCGCTCGGCGTCGCCCAGCAGCGTCTGCACCAGCGGGAACAGGCGCTCGCCCACTTCGGACAGGTTCACGCCGCGCCCGGTGCGGTTGAAGAGCCGCGCATTGCACTCGCGTTCAAGCGCATTGATGCGGCGGCTCAGCACCGACTGGTCCTGGTCCAGGTACAGCGCCGCGCGCGTGATGCTGCCCAATTCCGCGATGGCCAGGAAGGCTCGCCATTTGTGCAGGTCGGCGGTCAGGTCCAGGCTCAGGCCCGTGGCTTTTGCTGATGGCATGGTCGATGGCGGTGGTCGGCGGTCGTGGGAATCGGCATAAGCGTACGGCAAAAGCGCGTGGGCATGGCGTTATTGCAGTCCCAGCTTGCCGCGCTTGATCACCTCGCCCCACTTCTTCGATTCCGCCTCCATCAAGGTGCGATAGGCATCGGGCGTGGTCGCGACCGGGATGGCGCCCTGGTCGATCATCTTCTGTTTCAGCACGGGATCGGCCAGCGATTTCGCGATCGCGTCCGACATCTTGTCCACGATGTCCTTGGGCGTGCCGGTGGGCGCGATGACGCCGTAGTTGGATTCCACGATGATGCCGGGAAAGCCCGCCTCCTTGGTGGTGGGCACGTCGGGCAGGCCCTCGAAGCGCTCCGGGCTGGCCACGGCCAGCGCGCGCAGCTTGCCCGCCTTGATGAAGCCCAGCGCGGCCGACGCGTCGCCGGGGAACATCTGCACTTCGTTGGACAGCAGCGCCGTCACCGCGGGCGCGGCGCCCTTGTAGGGCACGTGCATGATGTCGATGCCGGTCTGCTGCTTGAGCAGTTCGCCGCCCAGGTGAGGCGTGGTCACATTGCCGGCCGAGCCGTAGTTGTACTTGCCGGGCTGTTTCTTGGCGCTTTCGACGAAGGCGGCCAGCGTGGTATCCGGCAACGACGGATTGACCATGATGACCTGGGGAATGCGCGCCACCAGCGACACGTACTGGATCTTGGAAACGTCATACGGCACCTTCATGACGTGAGGCAACCCGGTGATCGCGCCCGGCACGCCGAAACCGAAGGTATTGCCGTCGGGTGCGGCGCGCACGGTGGCGTCGACACCGATGGTGCCGCTGGCGCCGGCCTTGTTCTCGATGACGATGGTCTGGCCAAGGCGCTCGCCGAGCGATGGGGCCAGCAGGCGCGCCAGGTTGTCCACCGAGCCGCCGGGCGGGTAGGGCACGATCAGCCGGATCGGCTGGCTGGGCCAGGGCTGCGCGGCGTGCGTGGCGGGCGCGGCGACGCCGCCCAGGATCATTGCCGCCACCGTCAGTGCGGTTGCTTTCTTCATGTGTCTCTCTCCGGGTGCGCCGGCTCGGGGCCGGCGCGTTGTCGTTGTCAGGCGCCTTGCAGGCCCAGGACCTGCTTGGCGTAGATGTTGCGCTGGATCTCGTTGGTGCCGCTGAAGATGGTGGCCGCGAGCGCGTTGACGTAAGGCGCCAGCGCCTGCACGTTGCCGTTGCCATAGCCCAGGTGCATCGCCGCGCCGCCGTATTCCTCGGCGATCTGAATCAGCAGGGCGCCCAGCCGCTCGTGCGTTTCGGTCGCCCAGATCTTCAGCAGCGACAGTTCCGGAGGCAGCGGGCGTCCGGCCTTGGCCATGTCCGCAAAGACGCGGTACATGGCGGTGAGATCGGCGCTATCGAGCCGCAACTCGGCCAGCCGGTCCGTGAACGCCGGATCGGCCAGCAGGCCGCGTTGCCGTGCAAGGCTGAAGATCTGCTGCAGGGCGTGGCTGGCGTGCTTGGGACTGCCGCTGAACAGGCGCTCGAATCCCAGCAGCGCCTTCGCGATCCCCCATCCCGCGTTCAGTTCTCCCACCAGATTGCCGCGCGGCACGCGGACCTGATCGAAGAACACCTCGCAGAACTCCTCGTGGCCCGACAGCGTGCGGATCGGCCGGCGGCTGACGCCGGGGCTGTTCAGATCGACCAGCAGGAAGCT